>CALUZR010000069.1 GCA_944325335.1 uncultured Parabacteroides sp.
ACTTTCGAGTCCTTGTCATAAGCCAAGAACTCATCCAGCAAAGCATCCGATATTTGATCGGCTACTTTATCGGGGTGTCCTTCCGACACCGATTCGGAGGTGAATAAATAACTCATTTCTTCGTAAAATAAACATTGAGAGTTGGAAACAGAAAATTTCCAACTCGGTTAATAAAATCTATATAGACGCTTAGGGTAAAATCAGTGTTGCCGGCCGGCACGCTCGAAAAGAAAGATATTTTTTAGCATTTTTTCCAGTGGTTGCAAGCAATACAAATCTATCCACACGTCAAAATCGGGTGCAAATATACAAATCTATTTTGGAAATAGATGCCACGCACCCGTTTATTTCTTCTTTTTCGTATTTCGAAGGGCTTTTTTGAGTTTGAAGCCTGCCCGCATCTTGGCTGCGCCCGAACCGTGTGTACCGCGCAGAAAATCTTTCAACCGTGGGCGGCCATCCTTTTCTTCCGCTGCTTTTTTGAATACTTGGCCATGACCTGTCATGGCGCGTTCGATTTCATTCATTTTTTGTCCTTTCTTTGTTTTTAGTTCATATTTTATTCAAAAATTTTACCTCCACAAAGAAGAAGTAAACATTCCCACCTGGATTTTCCCGCCACGACGTGGAGGTGCAATAATGGGCCTGAATTTCGCTCCCACGCTGTCCAGGCCAAATCTGGCATCTGGCTTTTCCATCCACAGCGTGGCGGGAAAAGCCAGCACCCAGATTTCACCTCCACGACGTGCGGGCCAAATCTATGGTGCTTTCTTTACCTCTATCTTGTTCCTGTAAAATAATCCGTTAAAATCTCGCTTCTACTTAGATTAAGCCAAATTATGGCCTATAATTGCGCTTCTACCCCTTTTTAAGCAAATCTTGATACAATTCTTCGATATTTTTTTGGAAAAGGGGGTGGCGAAGGAAGGGAGCGATCTCGCGCAGAGGTTCCAATACGAAACGGCGCTCATGCAGGAGCGGATGCGGGATTTCCAACTCGTCGGAACGAAATACCCCGCTCCCATACAGCAGGAGGTCGATGTCGATGACGCGATCGTGGTACGACGTGCCGTGGCTCTTTTCCGTCCGCCCCAACTCCCGTTCGATAGCTTGCGTAAGGTGTAACAAAGCAAGCGGCGAGAGCGAAGTTTCCAACGCCAACGCCGCATTCAAAAATTTGTTCTCCGACGCAAACCCCCAAGGTTCCGTCTCGTAAAAAGAGGAAAGGGAGACGACGTCGCCCGCGCGCTCGGCCAGTAAAGCCGCTGCCGTGATAAGGTTCCGCCGCCGGTTGCCAAGATTGCTCCCCAACCCGATATATACGCGCATCTCAATCAATGATTAACATGGCATCACCATAAGCCCCGAAATGGTACTTTTCCTTGACCGCCACGTCGTAGGCCTCCATGATTAGCTCGTAGCCTCCGAATGCAGCCGTCATCATCAGGAGGGTAGAGAGCGGCATGTGGAAATTCGTCACCATACTGGTTGCCAGGCCAAATTCATAAGGAGGGAAGATGAATTTGTTCGTCCAACCTTCGTACTCCTTCAAGTGACCGTCTGTACATACAGCCGTTTCTACAGCCCGCATGACCGACGTGCCTACGACACAAATCTGGTGTCCTTCGTCCTTCCCGTGGTTGACCGTCTCGATTACATCCGCGTTGATAATCATCTGCTCGGAATCCATCTTGTGTTTCGTGAGGTCTTCCACGTCTATTTCCCGGTAATTCCCTAAGCCGCAGTGCATCGTCAGGAAGGCAAAGCGGCAATCCTTGATTTCTAAACGTTTCATCAACTCGCGACTGAAATGGAACCCGGCCGCAGGAGCTACCACGGCGCCCTCCTCGGTGGCGAAGATGCTTTGGTAACGCGCTTCGTCGTCCGGCTCGACCGGGCGGTTGATATACTTTGGAAGCGGCGTTTCGCCCAGATTATACAGGTCCCGTTTGAATTTATCATGGTCGCCGTCGTAGAGGAAGCGTAACGTGCGGCCGCGCGAGGTCGTATTATCGATTACCTCCGCCACCATCGAATCATCCTCCCCGAAATAAAGCTTATTGCCGATACGGATCTTGCGGGCGGGGTCGACCAGCACGTCCCAGAGGCGCAAATCCGGATTCAACTCGCGCAAGAGGAATACCTCGATACGCGCCCCCGTCTTCTCTTTATTTCCATACAAACGGGCAGGAAAAACGCGTGTATTGTTGAAAACGAACACGTCGCCATTTCCAAAATAATCGAGGATATCTTTAAAGATCCGGTGTTCGATTTCGCCCGTTTTCTTGTGCACCACCATCAAGCGGGATTCATCCCTGTTTTTTGCCGGATATAACGCAATCAGTTCTTCCGGTAATTTGAATTTAAATTGTGAGAGCTTCATATTGTATTTGTCTTTTCTATCTTTTCATCTAAAAAATCATCTATTTCTTCCGCGTCCAGACATTGGTCTAAGGTAATATCGCCAATGCGCGTCCGTTCCAACGCTATCAAGTGGGCGCCGGAATGAAGCGCCTCGCCAATGTCGCGCGCCAACGCCCGGATGTAAGTTCCCTTGCTGCATACGACGCGGATCTTCACCACAGGCAAGGCATATTCCAACAGCTCGATTTCATCGATGACGAGCGTCTTGGCTTTGAGGGAAACCTCTTCTCCTTTCCGTGCCAATTCGTATGCCCGTTTGCCATCAATCTTGCAAGCGGAAAAGACGGGAGGCACCTGCTCGATAGTCCCTATGAAACGCTTCAGGATCTCTTCTACCAATTCGCGGGTGATGTGCTCCGTCGGATACACGGCATCTACCTCTTTCTCCAAATCGAACGAAGGGGTCGTTTCGCCCAACTTGAGCGTCGCCACGTATTCTTTCGTCTGGTATTGGAACTCGTCGATGCGTTTCGTCGCTTTCCCGGTACAAAGGATCATGACACCGGTGGCCAACGGATCGAGCGTGCCGGCATGTCCTACCTTTATCTTCTTGACGCCCAACTTCCGCGAAAGCTTGTAGCGGAACTTGTTCACCAAATCGAACGAAGTCCATCGTAATGGCTTGTTGAAATACAACACCTCTCCAGCTAAGAAATCCATCCCCTTACAGTATTGAGTAAATCAACGTAGCCGCACCGGCTATTGCACAATAAATGGCGAAGTATATCAGCTTACCCTTCTTGACGATATTGATCATCCATTTACAAGCCAAGCATCCCGATAAGAAAGCCGCTATAAAACCGATCAACAGCGATGTGGCGGGCGTATCGCCTGCGATATTCTCGCCGTTCGCCAACTTCACACCATCCAGCAATGCCTGCCCCAAGATTGGAGGAATGACCATCAAGAAGGAGAATTGCGCCAGCTTTTCTTTCTTATTGCCTAAAAGCAATCCGGTAGCAATCGTGCTCCCCGAACGGGACAAGCCCGGCATGACGGCACATGCTTGCGCCAATCCGATGATAAAGGCATCCTTCATCGATATCTTTTCCTTCTGACGGGGCTTGGCATAATACGAGAATGAAAGCAAAAGGGCGGTCAATAAGAGCATCCAGCCGACAATCATCAATCCCGAACCGAACACCGCCTCGACTTCGTCCATGAAAAAGACGCCCACGATGCCGACCGGTATCATCGATACGATAATATTCAAGACATAACGCGTCTCGTCGTTCATCTCAAACTTGAACAAACCTTTGAATATCCATGCAATTTCTTTCCATAAAACCACCAACGTACTCAATACCGTAGCCACATGGACCAGGATGGTGAACGCCAAGCTTTCTTCTCCTTCGATGCCAAACAAAGCCGAGCCGATGGCCAAATGCCCGCTACTACTTACCGGCAAATACTCCGTCAATCCCTGCAATATGCCCAGGACTAATGCTTCCCATCCGTTCATTCGTCGATCTTTTCTTTGCTATTCTTGACTATACCTACCGCTACGCCGATAAAACCAAGCATCACCACAATCGGGGCCACTACGATGCGCCGCGTGCTGAATATTTCCGGGTTGAACGTATTGTCGCCCGAACCTCCTCCGCTCATCAACATAAAGCCGATAATGATTAATACGATGGAGGCCGATACTAAGATAAAATTCTCTTTTCCAAAAGCAAAATCCTTTCTTGCCATTTCTCCTTACTTTATTTATATGTAATATAATCTATCAAAACTCATCCGCAAATACTTATTGACGGACAGGATGGTAGCTATCGCCGATATGAGCAATCCCAGCACCAATACCGCCCCATATACGACCAACAACGTCGGAATATCCAACAATTGGATGAAACCCGCCAATTCCGTTTGCAAATAATATAACGCGCCTGTCAGCATACATATTGCCAAGACGGAGGCAATAAATCCACTTATCAAGTTATAACGCACGAATGGCCAACGGATAAATCCCGCCGTAGCCCCTACCAATTGCATCGTATGAATCAGGAAACGCTTGGAGTAGATGAGCAACCGGATCGTATTGCTAATCAACACAAACGAGATGGCCATCAATACCGCCGCCAATCCCAATAGGATAAACCCGATTTTATGCATATTGTGTTGCACCAATTCCAGCATATCCTTGCGGTAAAGCAGTTCAGACACCGACGTATATTGTTTGATTTTGTCTTCGATAAGCTTCAAGCTATCCGGATTGGCATATTGCGAACGTAATTTCACTTCGATAGAGGCTTGCAAAGGGTTGAAGCCTAAGAAGGTTTCCGGATTCTCGCCCAGTTCTTCTTCCAGCTCTTGGGCGGCCATCTCCTTCGAGATGTATTCGGTCGACTTGATAAAGGGCTGCGCTTCCAATTTCTTCTGCATCCGCTGGATGTCTACCTCTTTTACATTATCCTTTAATACGATAGAGAATGACATGTTCTCTTTCACATAAACCGAAAGCTTGTTGCCCAACAACCCCATCAAGAATATAAGCCCTAATAGAAACAATACCAACGCAATACTTACCACAGCGGTAAGGCGGGAGTGGAAAAAAGAAACCGTATTCATTCGCTTCGTACGAGCCATTCAATTCTTCTAATTAGATGCATCAGACAAAAAAGAGAAATGCTTCAGACACATTTCTCCTAATTTTCTTGCAAAAGAACGAATATTTTGCGATATAACGATGCCTTTTTGGGTTATTTAACGTGCGAAAGGAGCTTACCGCCCAGGAAGTGCTCCGTATGTGCAAATTATTTCGTTTCTTTGCACGCAAAAGAAAGATGATTATGGCGGAAGAACAACAAATGGTCCTTCGAACGGAGGATTTGGTAAAGAAGTATCGCGCACGTACGGTAGTGAACCATGTCTCTATCAACGTGAAGCAGGGCGAGATTGTAGGTTTGCTCGGACCAAACGGGGCGGGCAAGACGACCACCTTTTATATGACCGTGGGATTGGTCACGCCCAATGAGGGAAAGATTTACCTCAACGATATGGAGATTACCAAATTCCCCGTCTACAAACGTGCCCGTTGCGGGATTGGTTACTTAGCGCAAGAGGCGTCTATATTCCGGAAAATGACGGTAGAAGACAATATCCGTTCGGTATTGGAGATGACCGATACGACACCCGACGAGCAACATGAGAAGCTGGAAAGCCTCATCTCGGAATTCGGATTGCAGAAGGTGCGGAAAAACTTGGGCGATCGGCTTTCGGGTGGTGAACGCCGCCGTGCGGAGATTGCCCGGTGCCTGGCCATCAATCCGAAGTTCATCATGCTGGATGAGCCTTTTGCCGGCGTCGACCCGATTGCGGTGCAAGACATCCAGACCATCGTCGCCCGCCTTCGACATAAGAACATCGGCATCCTCATCACGGACCATAACGTCTACGAGACGCTCAGTATTTGCGACCGCGCCTATCTCCTCTTCGAGGGCAAAGTGCTTTTCCAAGGGACCGCCGAGCAATTGGCTGAGAATGCCATCGTGCGCGAAAAGTATCTGGGTAAAGATTTCGTCCTTCGAAAGAAAGACCTCTGACGCCTATATATAATAATGTATAGGGAACATAGGCATAATCGTTTTCGATTATCGTTATAAACGAAAAGGTTTCTCGTTATAATCGGAAAGGAACATAGTTATCAATCAAACGAAAAATAGTTATAAACATAAAAACAGTATTTTATATCATGAAGAAAGTAACGTATTATGCAGCCTGTTTGTTGGCGGGAATGGCGTTGTTCGCTTGCCAAAACGGGCCGAAAGAAGAACCGATAGGTGAAGTTATCGAACGAGGATTGAACCGTGCGACGGAGCAATCTCTCCTCATGGCCAAGACATTGGAGGTAAAAGAGGGGCAACTTCCTACGTCGATTAAGAACGATACGCTCACCACGAGCGACTATTCCTGGTGGTGTAGCGGCTTTTTCCCTGGCGTACTTTGGTATTTGTATGAAAACAACCCTTCGGACGAGTTGAAGCAATATGCCGAAATGTACACCGCACGTGTGGAACCGGCCAAGACGATCACCTATAGCCACGATTTGGGCTTTATGCTCAATTGCAGCTTCGGGAATGGATATCGCCTGACGAAGAACCCGCATTACAAGGAGGTAATGGAAGAGGGGGCACGTTCATTAGCTACCCGTTATAATCCGCAAGTCGGGTTGATTCGTTCGTGGGACTTCAACAAAGATATTTGGCAATATCCGGTCATCATCGACAATATGATGAATCTGGAATTCCTCATGGATATGGGCAAGATGACGGGCGATAGTACCTATATCAATATGTCCCTCTCGCACGCCGACCGGACGATGGAGAACCATTTCCGTCCCGACTTTAGTTGTTATCACGTCGTTTCGTATGATACCCTGACCGCTAAGCCACATATCAAGCAAACGCACCAGGGTTATGCCGACGAATCGGCTTGGGCACGCGGACAGGCATGGGCACTCTATGGCTATACCATGATGTATCGCGAAGCTGGGAAGCCGGATTACCTCGAACAAGCCAAACATATCGCCACTTACCTGATGAACCATCCACGGATGCCGGAAGACAAAATCCCGTATTGGGACTTGGACGACCCGAAGATTCCGAACGTCCCGCGCGATGCTTCAGCAGCGGCTATCATGGCTTCTGCCCTGATCGAGCTAAGCCAACAATGCCCCGACGCCTTCGGAAAGCAATGTCTCGACTATGCCGAAGCGCAAATCCGCTCGCTCACCTCGCCCGCCTATCTGGCCGAACCGGGTGCGAATTGCGACTTCATCCTGATGCATAGCACGGGAAACCTGCCGGGCAATAGCGAAGTGGATGTGCCCCTCAGCTATGCCGACTATTATTATGTAGAGGCATTGATGCGGTTGAAGGAGTTGAACGGAAATAAATAATAAAAACATTGGCACACAGATGACACAGATTAGACAGATGACCACAGATCTCTTTATTTAGGCTGACGCTGTATGGGCTCATCTAAAAAATAAAATCTGTGGTCATCTGTCTAATCTGTGTCATCTGTGTGCCATAAATACATAGTTTATGGAAAAGCAAAGAAGAATCATTTGGGGTTTCGTCCTCTTTTTCTTCTTCGGATGTATGGGCAAAGCGTATGCCCAACCGGCTATTGCCCTCGATTCGGGCGAAGCACAACGAAAGATGTGGGTCGAACAATTGGTTCAGATAGCCAATCCGGTGCTGGTGAACCTCAGCCAGCAAACCTTGAAAGCCCGTATGCCTTATGAATCCAAAGACCTTTCCCGACGGAAGTTCTCCCACTTGGAGGCCGTCGGGCGGTTGATTTGCGGCATTGCCCCTTGGCTGGAATTAGGCCCGGACGATACACCGGAAGGAAAACTCCGGGCGAAATATATCAACCTCGCGGTAAAAGGACTGACACACGCCGTCGATCCCGCCTCACCCGACTTCTTAGAATTTAAAGAACCTTACCAACCCTTGGTAGACGCCGCCTTTTTGGCACAAGGCATCCTCCGCGCCCCGACGCAATTATGGGGAAATTTGAGTCCGGATGCGCAAGCGAATTTAATAGCCGCCCTGAAAAGCAGCCGGAATATCAAACCATGGGAAAACAACTGGCTCCTGTTTGCGTCGATGATCGAGGCAACGCTCCTCGAACTGACCGGCGAATGCGACACCGCTCGGCTGCAATATGGCGTCCGCCGTTTCCGCGACGATTGGTATAAAGGCGACGCGCTTTACGGAGACGGTCCCGCTTTCCACCAAGATTATTACAATAGTTTTGTAATCCACCCGATGCTGACGGATGTCTTGCGCATCATGCAGAAACATGGGATAGAAGGGAGCGATTTCCTGCCCGAACAGGAGAAACGCCTCGCGCGTTATGCCGTCCAGTTGGAACGATTTATTTCACCAGAGGGAACTTTCCCCGTGGTGGGCCGCTCGATTGTCTACCGCACCGGCGTCTTCCATGCGCTGGCTCAAGCCTCGCTCCTACATCAGTTGCCCGCCCAGCTCGCACCAGCGCAAGTCCGTTGCGCCCTGACGGCAGTCATCAGCAGGCAGTTCCAGTCCGAAGCGAACTTCGACGCGCAAGGCTGGCTGCGGGTAGGCTTCACCGGCACGCAAATCGACATGGCCGAGACCTACATCAACACTGGGAGCGCCTACCTTTGCGCCACTGGCTTCTTGGCTTTAGGTCTGCCACCCACCGATCCCTTCTGGAGCGATTCCTTCGTTGAATGGACCAACCTCAAAGCCTGGAACGGCGTGAACGTGCCAGCAGATAGTGCATTGAAACCCTGACGCACGACAAGAAACAGGTTGCGCGCAGGGAAAACTTGCGAACACCCTTTCCATTCTCTATCTTTAGGCTAAAGATACATATCTGCAGCTTAAAGATACATATCTGCAACCTAAAGATATATATCTGCAACCTAAAGATAGAGATTATCTCGTATGCTCTCCTCTTTTCCTTCGGTACCTATGCATAAATATAAACTTAGTGCCCTTTATGTGCCTATGCGTCCTTTGTGTTTAAATATATGATCCAACCACTTGCATTTCCGAAATAAGTTCGTACCTTTGCGCTACGTCGATATTGGCGGAACAATAAAGAAATCTTAGCTATGGCAGGATACGTTGATATGAAGCTGGATTACAGCTTTAAGAAATCGTTCTCGAAACCGAGTATATTGTGTAATTTCCTGAACGACATGCTCCGAGGCGAGCGTCAGATTGTAAGTGTGGAGCCACGCAATCCAGAATGGATGCCACCCCACATCAAAGATCGAAAAGTAATTGTAGATGTGTATTGTACGTCGCCGGACGGTTCGCATTTCATCGTGGAAATGCAATATGCGAAACAGGCGTATTTTAGCGACCGGGCGTTATACTACGATTGCTTTTGTGTGGCCCAGCAGGGCGAACAAGGGCGGGATTGGAAGTTTCAAGTGATGCCGGTGGTCAGCATCTATGTATTGAACTTTGTGTTGCATTCGGATGCGTCGGCGGATGAATACCGGACGGATGTCGGGCTTACCAACCTCAAAACGGGAAAGATACACAATCCGAAGTTGCGGGAAATCTTCATCGAGCTTCCGAAGTTCCGCAAAGAGCTGCACGAATGCCTTGATGATTCAGAGAAATGGTTGTACATAATTAAAAATGCAGAGAATATGGACAAGAATACGTTTTATCCTTATTTGCAAGACCCGAAGTTTGTAGAACTGCTCCAATCGGGACTCTTGGATAGCTACACGAAAGAAGAACGTGAGCAATACCTCTATGCCCGAAGGCTTTATCGTGACAATAAGAATACGTACGAGTATGCCGTAGAAAGCGGTTTTAAGAAAGGTAAACAAATTGGGTTGCAGAAAGGTAGAAAAGAAGGTATACGGATTGGAGTTGATCAGGGTATACATGAGGAAAAGCGTCGTGTCGCCAAGCAAATGAAGCAACAAGGCCTGCCCATCCAGACAATTGCCATCTGTACCGGTCTTACTGAAGAGGAGATAAGGCTATTATAATAAAATGTAATGGCACACAAGATGACACAGATTAGACAGATGACCACAGATCTTCTTTTTTAGTTTAATGTACAAAGCCAAATAAAAAATCTGTGGTCATCTGCGTGCCCTAATACAGCGCAGCCCCAAAAGAAATCTGTGGTCATCTGTTTAATCTGTGTCATCAGTGTGCCATGAGATACGTGCAAAATGGATTTTATCCTCCAAACCCCGCCCTTTCGTACTTAAATCCCCTACTTTCGGACAAGAACTCAAAAAAAGTTGGTCAAAACTCTTGCTATTTCATTTTTACTCCTTACCTTTGCATCGATTCCGCATCGGAGAGCGTTCCGACTAAGGGAATCGAAGAAATTTTGACAAGCATTTTACGAAGATTATTCCTTTTCTGAAATCTGGTAAATTTTTGAATGCAATGGGATAATGGACAGTAAATGCTTGCGTGTAGTACAGATTATTTGTAGGGTTTTCTATACCATAATTATATGGTTACGGGAAGACTGAAAATATAATCGTATAAAGCGCGGGCTTTGTTCTATTATTATTGCATGGGCTTACCAGAGCCTCAGAAAAGATAATAGCAACAAGCCCGCTTTTTTATGCCCGTTCATAAACTTCTCGAGTTTGTTCATCTTCGTAAAATCAAGATGACAATCACTTTATTACTAATATTTAAAAACTAAAAGTTTATGAACAAAAAAGTACTTACATTGTGTGTCAGCGCATTGCTGGCAGGTGCTTGGACAACGCTGGATGCGAAGGTTGTTTCTGTGCAACCAACCATCGGTGGTACGTATTTGATTGGTACTGGTGTTGGAGACAATACTGTCACCAATCTGTTGAAATCATCTACATTCGAATCAACAGATGGTGAAGGGGCTGTTTCTAATAACGCAGAAGCGTTTGTGTTGGTTCCGGTTGATGGAGCAGAAGGACAATTCTATTTGCAGGTAGCTGAAGGTGAAACTTATGGAGGTCAGTATTTGTCTATTAATACTGCCGATCAAAATTCTACAGTTAATTACTTTCTGACGTACGCAGAGGGTACAGACAATGCTGTCAAGTTCAAATTTGACGGAAATACAATTGTTGTAGCAGAACGGGTTGGCAATACACAGCACTATTTCACGGAAGGAACACCTTTGAAATTGTTTGCTGGTGCCCGTGCTAAAGTAGATTACGATAATCCTACAGATAACGGAACTGAATTAGTATTTGCAGTTTATGGTGCCGATGATGTATACAATGGAATGCCGGGATTGGATAAAGTCGTTACAAATGATGGCGTTGTAGATCCTTTGACTTTGACATCGGAAGTAACAGTTAAAGCTCCATTAAACTACAAACTGCAAAATGGCAATTATTTAGTTGTTAAGACAAATGATGCTGGCGAATATGTGTTGGAAGCAACGGAAGGTGACAAGGCTATTGACGCATTGACTGCTTCTAATTCTTTGGCTGCATCTTGGGAATGGCAGGCTGGTAAGCTCGTTTCTACGGCTTCTTTGCGCTGTGGCGATAATAACAAGATTGTAGCGTTAACATATACAGATGGCAAATACGATGTTGCTTCTGTTTCTGTTGCAACCAACTTTGCTGTAGATAAGACAGGTATCGAAGATGCTACTATCTCTGTTTCTGCTACTTCTTTTGAAGGTGAAGAATATGCATCTATTCCGACATCGGGAATCATTGCGGCAAATCCTATAAGCGGGAATGCTTTGGAGAAATTATCTTCAGTTCCTTCTGATTATGTAGTAGTAATGGTTGGTAATTATTATTTGCAAGATGCAGGAACCACGAGCGCAGCTGATGTTCAACTGGCTAATAGCATTTCTGCAGATGATTACAAACAATTCTTATGGAGCGTAAGCCGTAGCCAGTCTGGTAATGTATTCAATTATACATTTACTAATTTGGCAACTGGCCAAACTTGGACGGAGAACGGCTACAGCACATTCGTAGGCGCAGGTGATGTTTCTGGCTTGACATTGACTTTGAACAACTTGAACATCGGCATTTCGGGTTCTGATATCGCAGTAGGTGCTGCTACTAAAGCTATCGTTTCATTCTACGAAGCTCCGATGGCTGCTAAGACTTACGATGAATTGAACAACATCTATAAACCGGGCTTCGCCATGACTATCAAGGTTAGCAAGGATGGCAAAGAAACGATTGAAGATGTAAACTTGTTCGGCAGCACATTGTATCCGGAAGGAACAACGGGTTCTACTACGGTTAAGTTGTGGGATAACAAAGACCTTAAAGATGGTCACAATGCCAAGATGTTGGTATTAGACAAGACTACTAAGGTTGGTAGCGATGATAACTCGAATGTAGAAGGTTCGTTCAAGTGGATTTCTGAGAAAGAATACAACAAGAAAACAAAGAACTATGAAGCAAACTTCCAGTTCTTGTATAGCTTGAGCTCAGGAAAGAATGACGGCGCGGACATCGAATGGGTAAAAGTAGGTAATAGCTACTTATATATCCTTTCAACAGGTAATAACCGTTATCAGTTGACTACTATCAATGGTATTACGGAAGATACAGCTCAACCGTACATTGTATTGCAGAGCAACAATGTAGTAAATGTAACTACTTTGCTTGGCAAGTACTTGACATTCTCATTCGTCAACAATCAGGATTTGGCACAAGATGGTTCAGAAGAATACAAACTGAACGGTATTCTGTCTGTAGCTAATCGTGATAACAGTGGTGACGAAGCTGACTATGTAAAGGCAAGCTCTGTATTGGCAAATGCTCCGGAAACTCAGTGGGTAATTACAGATGCTAATAAGTCTGCCAATACATTTACCATTACAAACCGTGAAGCAGACGTAAAGATTACGGGCGTTACGTTGCGTAACAACAACGATGGTACTTATACATTGTATAGCACAGAAAACGGCAGCAACATCTCAGCAGACGTAGTAAAGATGACAGCTACTACTATCGTAGGTACTCGCCACATGGATGGCTTCATGGATGCTAAACCAGGTGAATTACGTAACCAAGTATTCCACATTGGCCAGTATCACTATGAGACAGGCAACAGCACTGCGTTCTGGACAGAAAACCATCAGTCGAACCGTTCTCACCAGTTGGGCGTAACAACCAGCGAAGAGAATGCGGTTAACTGGAAGTTGGCTATTCAGATGCAACGCGACGAAGACGACCTTGTAACAGCTGATGCAGATACGATCTACATCACAAGAAACTTGGCTTCGTTGAACAGTGCAGGTAACATCGTAACGAACGAAGTAGCTGATACATTGGCTATCCTTCAGTACACATTCCAGAACCAAGGTAATTTGGAATATGTAATCTACAATGAAGGCAACAACCTGAATTACTATCAGTGCCAGGAAGATTACTCTTGGGATGGTGAAAATGATCCTACAGGCGACACTGACAATGGTACGAAAGCTGCTGTACGCTTCGCCTTGAAGATGAAACCGGATAGCACATACAATGTAATTCCAGTTGTTAAATACTATGACAACGATGCAGAAGAAACTGTAATTGAATTAGGCGATAAGAAAGTATATGTAGCTAATAGCGAACAATGGGGTTCAGTTAAGCACATGGACCTGTATGCCGCTGATAACAACTCATTGATGCAAGTTCTTCCGGTTGACCGTCCTGAATACCGTCAGATTGAAATGGTTTGGGGCGACACGATCAAGTTGTGGAGAAACGAGAACGAATCGCAAGTAGTTTACGAAAAACGTGACGACAAGTCGATTGTAAACGACGAAACGTTGAGCTTCTTGAACATCGACAACGACAATCAATTTGATATGAATCCGGCTATCTTTGCCGACACAGCTTATATCAACCGTTGGGATGCAGATGGTGTGAAGAACACTTGCTATCAATACTTATTGGCTGTAGACGTAGAGAACGTAAGCGAATACTTCTGTCCGCTCACTCCGGAACACAACACAGACGCTTGGCGTGAAGCTAACGGTGGTCCGTGCCCGGATGCGAAGAAGTCTGCATACGTAGAAGGTCGCTTCTTGGTGAACTTGATCGACACAGCTAATGTTTACGGTTTGACTCACTTGCACAACAATCCGTACATCAACCGCACGGAAGAAGGTAACGATTGCGCTAAGCTGTCGTTCGTAGAAGGTGTTCATGCTGGCGATACATTGTATTTGTTCCGTGGCAACGGCGATACAATTAAGTTAGCTTTGGATACTCCGGACTTCAACGTGGCTAAGTTCGCATTCAAGTATGAAGATGTAGAAGAAGGTTCGTTCAAAATCCAGACACAATGGAAGAAATATTTGGCTCCTGAAAATGAATACACAGAAGCTAAAGACTTCGCTGAAGCATACGAAGATGCCGCAGCAGAACGCAACGAATCTATGATTTCGAACGAAGGTTACTTGCGTTTCGTAAATGGTTGCTTGGTAGTAGACAAGAACTATCAGAAGGGCGATATCTTCAATATGACTGAACGTTACACGGCTCAAGCTCCGACAGCTAACGAAGAAATCTCTGCAGAAAACGCAGCAGTTTCTGTAGTTGCTACTGACGGCGCAGTCATCATCAAGGGCGCAGAAGGCAAGAACGTAGTAATCGCTACTATCTTGGGTAAGGTTGTTGCTAACGAAACAGTTAACAGCGACAATGAGACGATCGCAGTACCGGCTGGTATCGCAGTAGTTTCAGTTGATGGCGAAAGCTTCAAGGTTGTAGTTAAATAAGGTAGAACTTAAAGTTCATAACATATAAATTTAAGTTGTTAATAAATAGTTAATATGCTGATCGTGCCCCTTGCGAAAGTCGCCGCAGCGCATAAACGTAATTAATTAGAAATTAAAGTTCTATTCAAACATCGCTCCCCTCTGCGAAGAACGGAGCGTAAAACTTACAAGAGCCTCTTCTCTCAACAGGGAAGGGGCTTTTTGCTATCCATGTGTACTCACGATAAATCAGGATTACATCTATAGTAGTATTTTGAGCAGAAAAACATGTTCAATATATTTTGATGTTAAAATAATAGCTACCTTTGTAGCATGAACAATCCCTTACAACAATTGGGTAACATCCCTGTTACAGCTTCCGCTTTGAAGTCTTTGTTTCCTCATATCAGGGGAGGAAGCCAGAAACTCAGACTGCTTGAGCGTGACAAACAAATCATACGCCTCAAGAAAAGACTTTATGTGTGCAGTCCTGAGATAACGGGGAAAACCCTTTCGACAGAATTGATAGCCAATCATCTGTATGCCCCCTCGTATGTCTCCATGTCATCGGCTCTGCGCTATTATGGGCTGATACCAGAAGAGGTTTACACCAAACAGTGGGTCAGCGGAAAATCAATGTGGGTAGGCATAAATCATAGAAAGCCTGTAGAGGAAGAATTTTTCGTCCACAATGC
>CALUZR010000070.1 GCA_944325335.1 uncultured Parabacteroides sp.
GTCAATATTGGTGTGGATGCGAACAACGAACACTATACGAACATGGTCAATCCGTTCTATGGACAGTATTCAGAGACTAGTGGCGTGGGTGGTATCATCAACGTAGCTACCATGCGTACGTTCAGCGTCAACCAACAATACTTGTTGACTTACAATAAAACGTTCAACGACGTACATAGCTTGGATGTATTGGCAGGTCACGAAAACTATAATTACAAATATTCTTACCTCTATGGTTCGCGTGAAAAGATCTACAATCCGGACGTACCTGAGCTGAATAACGGTATCTTGAACCAGAACAACTCAGGCTACTCACAAACGTATGGCACGGAAGGTTGGTTGTTCCGCGTACAATATGATTACGATGGCAAGTACTTCGGTTCGGCTTCGTATCGTCGCGATGCCTCTTCGGCATTCCATCCTGATAACCGTTGGGGTAACTTCTGGTCAATTGGTGCCGGTTGGTTGATCAACAAAGAAAACTTTATGGCTAATCAGGAATGGATCGATATGCTGAAGTTCAAGATCAGCTACGGTACGCAGGGTAACGATAACCTGTTGTATGAAAGTGGTTATCGCAACTACTATCCGTATATGGACCAATACCAGTTGGCGAACAGCAACAACGATTTCTCTACGGCCTTGTATTATAAAGGTAATCCGGACATCACGTGGGAGACTTCGCACAGCTTCAATACCGGTTTCGACTTTACGTTCTGGGGCGGTAAGTTGAGCGGTGCGGTAGAATATTTCTCGCGTAAGACGACAGACATGCTTTACTTCAAGCCGGTAGCTCCGTCAATGGGTTATTCTCGTTTCCCGGAAAACATCGGTTCGATGGTAAACCGTGGTGTGGAAATCGATTTGCATTCGAACATCATCAACATGGATAACTTCTCATGGGATGTGAACTTGAACTTGACGCACTTCAAGAACAAGATTCTGGAATTGGCTCCTGAGTTGAACGGACAGATGATCGATGGTGCACGTATCTACCGCGAAGGCGAATCCATGTACCAGCTCTATTTGCCGAAGTATATCGGTCCGGATCCTGAGACCGGTGCGCCGGTATGGGCATTGGCTACGCCGAATGAAGATGGAGAGACAACGACTACCTCATATTCGGAAGCCTCTTCAAGCCGCTTTGCTACAGGAGACATCCTGCCGAAGGTATATGGTGGTTTTGGTACGAGCTTGACGGCTTACGGTTTTGACTTCTCGATTTCGTTCGCTTACCAGTTGGGCGGCCGCGTTATGGATAACACGTATGCCTCATTGATGAGTACCAATGCGCAGGGTGCGGCTTGGCATGAAGATATGCTGAATGCTTGGACGCCGGAAAACACGAACACGGATGTGCCGCGTTTGAACGTACAAGACCAATTTACGGACTATACGCAAGACCGTTGGTTGACCAGCTCGAACTATTTGAGCTTACAGAACATCACGTTCGGTTATACGTTGCCGAAGTCTTGGACACGTAAGTGCCAGATCGACGGCATCCGTCTCTATTTCGTGGCCGACAACGTAGCCCTTTGGTCTGCCCGCAAAGGTTTAGACCCGCGCCAGAGCTATACGGCTTCTGACAACGTTTACTCGCCTATCCGTACGATTTCGGGTGGTATCTCATTGAATTTCTAATCAATTAAAGGTTTTAGATTATGAAAGCGACAAATAAATATTTACTCTGTGCAAGTGCTGCCCTGCTGCTTGCATCGTGTGATTTGGACAAAGAAATGCAAGGGCAATATGTCTCAGACGACCAGAAAGAAGATGTCATCGAGAACCGTCCGAACCTGATTACGGCTGAGGTAAACGCTATGGCTGCGAAACTGAATATCTTCGGTACGGTTTCGCCGCAGGAAGACCCGGACCACAATGACTTTGGCGTAGCTGCCGTGTCGTTGTTCTTGGAACAGGGCGGGCAGGACATGCCATCCACTACTTCGGGTTATAACTGGTTCGGTACGGCGTTGAATTATGGCGACCGCGTATATAGCAGCTCATCCGACGAGTTGATTTGGAAAACATTCTACAACCACATGGATGCAGCCAACAATGTGTTGATCTTGACCGAAGGTTCGGATGACCCGCAGATGTTGATTTATCGCGGTCAGGCTTATGCGGCTCGTGCATACGATTATCTGAATCTGGCACAGATTTATCAGTTTACGTATGCCGGACACGAATCTGCCCTTTGTGTGCCGATTGTGACGGAAACGATGACCGAAGAGGAAAAGCAAGCCAACCCGCGTGCGACAGTACAGGAAGTATATGACCAGATCTTGAGCGACTTGGGTCAGGCTATCGAACTCTTGGAAGGTTATGACAACGGCGCAAACAAAGACCAACTGGATGCGGCTGTGGCTTACGGTCTGCGTGCGCGTGCCCACCTGTTGATGCAGAATTGGGCTGAGGCAGCTGCCGATGCCGATATGGCCATCGCCGGTGGTTCGCCTTATACGTTGGAAGAGGTTTCTCGTCCGGCATTCAACTCGGCTTCGGCTAATTCTTGGCTCTGGGGCGTGATGATTTCTCCGGACAACGATGTCGTGACAACGGGTATCATCAACTGGCCGTCTCACTTGTGTTCCTTGACAGGTAACGGTTATACGACTTTGACCGGCGCGTTCCGTTACATCACCGATAAGCTGTATAACGAAATTCCGGACACGGATATCCGCAAGCAATGGTTCATTTCGCCGGAAGGCACTTCTACGTTGGTGAACAATGAGACCGTAGGCGGCGAACCGGTTATCGATTACTTCGGTTTGGCTCCTTACACGAACGTGAAGTTCGGCCCGTATCAGGATATTATGGCAAATACGACCAACTCGCAAGACTGGCCGTTGATGCGCGTCGAGGAGATGATTCTCATCAAGGCTGAAGCACAAGCCATGGGCGGCAATCTGGCTGCAGCGAAATCGACGTTGGAAGATTTCGTGAAGACCTATCGCGACCCGTCTTATACATGCACCGCAGCTTCGGCTCAGGAAATGCAAGACGAGATCTGGATGCAACGCCGCGTCGAGCTTTGGGGTGAAGGTTTTTCATTGTTTGATATCCTGCGTCTGAAGAAACCGATCGAGCGTAAGGGTACGAACTACGAGCCGATCGTGCAGTATAATATCCCGGCTGAATCGCAGATCATGATCTACCGTATCCCGCAGTGCGAAATGGAAACGAACCAAGGCATTACGGACGACCAGAACAACCCGGCCGCACCGCAACCGACGGTATAAATCGTATACATTATATTATATAGGAAGCCTCTCCCCACCCGGAGGGGCTTTTTTCATGCAAAAAAATCCCACAATCGTTTGCTCGCTGAGGGGAAACGCCTAACTTTGCAGAAAATTAAACTTCAGGAATATGGAAGAGTTTACAAAACAAGAAAAGGAACGGATTTCTGCTTATGAAAACCGGAAAATGGAGCGTGAGACGCTCGGCAAGTACTTCTACGATTTATCGAAGATTGTATTCACTACGTTGGTCGTTGGCGGTGTATTTGCAGTGATTTCCGAGCAAAACAAACTCGGTTATTTAGCTTTGGCAGCGATAGGCGGTATCGCTACGTATGGATTAGCTTTTATTGGTAGAAACTTTTTAAAACAATGAGCGTATGGAACCCTTGAAAGTAGATTGGACACCGATGATCATCCTCTATTCCCTCATCTGCCTTGTCTGCGCGGGCATCATTATTTGGCAGAAATCGAAAGCCGGAAAGCGATGGATGAAGGGTGAATAAAAGAAATAGGAAGCCTCTCCCCACTCGGAGGGGCTTTTTTAATTGCAAAAAAATCCCGCAACCTGCATGTTGGCTTTTATTGGGTATAGAATTATAAAACTAAAAGGAAAGGTAAAGATATGGAATCGTTGATTTTTTATATGTATTGACAGGGTCTTGCATGCATCGCCTTGCTAATCTGGTTTCGGACGAAATCTGGAAAGAAATGGTTGGATGATCTATAAAACGAGACATAGAGCGCGTTTTTATGGAAAAATAAATGTTGCTTTCCATTGACATGTGATTTGCAGCGCTGCTGCAAGCCTGTTTTTAGTTGAAAAGTGGTTTGCAGTGTTGCTGCAAGTTTGTTTTTGGTTGAAAAGTGGTTTGTAGTGTTGCTGCAAGTTTGTTTTTGGATAAAAAGTAGTTTGCAGTGTTGCTGCAAGTTTGTTTTTGGCTAAAAAGTGGTTTGCAGTGCTGCTGCAAGCTTGTTTTTGGTTGAAAAGTGGTTTGCAGCGTTGCTGCAAATTTCGTTTTGATTGGGTGGATTTAATGGGGTGGATTTAATTCTTTTCTACAAAAATCCCTGTTGCTCCATGAATTTATTGTACCTTTGTGCGCTCGAAAAAAGGTAAGACCCATCATGGAGAAGATTCGACTGAAAGATAAAACATTTAAATTGTTTATCCCTTGCGACGAAATCCGGAAGGCGGTCGCGCGGATGGCGGCGGAAATCCGGCAGGACATGGCGGGACGGGACGCGCTGTTCGTCTGCGTGCTGAACGGCGCGTTCATGTTTGCGACCGAGCTGATGAGCGAACTGGACGGCGCGTACGAGTTGTCGTTTGCGCGTTATGCCTCGTATGCGGGGACGGGCAGCACGGGCGTGCTCCGTGAAATCATGCCGGTACAGGAAAGCGTCGCGGGGCGGACGGTTGTCTTGCTGGAAGATATCATCGATTCGGGCTTTACGATGCAGGAGGTCATGCGGCGGTTGCGCGAACAGGGCGCGGCGGATGTGAAGCTCGCTACGATGCTCTTCAAGCCGGAATCCTTGCGGTGCGCGTTGAAGCCGGATTGGTTTGGGATTCAGATTCCGCCGGCTTTTATCGTGGGGCACGGGTTGGATTACGACGGACTGGGCCGGGCTTACCGCGACATTTATGTGATTGATGATTGAAAGTATAATATATTAATGTAGAAGTTTTATGTTGAATGTAGTTATTTTCGGGGCTCCGGGTTCGGGAAAAGGAACGCAGAGCGAATTGATTATTAAAGAATACGGATTGGATCATATCTCGACGGGCGACGTGCTCCGTTCGGAAATGAAGAACGAGACGGAACTGGGCAAGATTGCCAAGGATTATATCGAAAAGGGACAACTTGTTCCGGATGATTTGATCGTGAATATGCTGGCAAAGGTGTTGGATAGCAAAGAAAACTCGAAGGGCGTTATCTTCGACGGTTTCCCTCGCACGATTCCGCAGGCCGAAGCCTTGAAGAAGATGCTGAACGAACGCGGTACGGACGTATCCATCATGCTGAACTTGCAGGTAGATGAGGACGAACTCGTGAAGCGTCTCTTGGAACGCGGTAAGATTTCGGGCCGTTCAGACGATAATCTGGAGACCATCAAATCCCGCCTCGAAGTGTACCACAAGCAAACCGCTCCTCTTGCAGACTTCTATGTAAAAGAAGACAAGCATGTGGCTATCCATGGTATGGGTACGATTGAGGAAATCTTCGGACGTATTAAAGACGCAATCAATGCGTTGAATTAAGAACGAATCATGAAGAATGAAGAATCTTCCGCTTGTCGAATTCTTCATTCTTCATTCCTAATTCTTCATGAACAATGGCTGAATCAAACTTTGTAGATTACGTGAAAATCTATTGCCGCTCCGGGAAAGGTGGCAGAGGTTCTTCTCACTTTCGCCGTGCCAAATATATTCCGAAAGGTGGTCCCGACGGAGGTAACGGAGGAAGAGGAGGCCATATCTACCTGCGCGGCAACCGGAATTATTGGACGTTGCTCCACTTGAAGTACGAACGTCACATCATGGCGACGAACGGCGAAAGCGGTGGGGCAAAACGTAGCTTTGGCAAGGACGGGCAGGATAAAATCATTGAAGTGCCTTGCGGTACGGTGGTATATGATGCCGAGACGGGCGAATTTATCTGCGACGTGACCGAAGATGGGCAGCAGGTGATGCTCCTCAAAGGCGGAAAGGGCGGATTGGGTAACTGGAATTTCCGCACGGCCACAAACCAAGCGCCGCGTTATGCCCAACCGGGCGAGCCGGCTCAGGAACGGCACGTCATCCTCCAGCTCAAGCTCTTGGCGGATGTGGGACTGGTAGGATTCCCGAACGCGGGCAAATCGACATTGCTCTCGGTCGTATCGGCAGCTAAGCCGAAGATTGCCAATTATCCCTTTACGACGTTGGAACCCAATCTCGGTATCGTGAGCTATCGCGACAACCGCTCCTTTATCATGGCGGATATTCCAGGTATCATTGAGGGTGCGAGCGAAGGAAAAGGGTTAGGGCTTCGCTTCTTACGACACATCGAACGTAACTCGTTGCTCCTTTTCATGGTGCCGGCAGATAGTGATGATGTGAAGAAAGAATATGAAATCCTGTTGGGCGAATTGGTGAAGTATAATCCCGACTTGGCAGAGAAGCCGCGTGTCTTGGCGATTACCAAGTGCGATATGCTGGACGAAGAACTGATGCGCGAGATGGAACGGGAATTACCCGAAGGCGTCCCGCATGTGTTTATCTCGGCTGTGGCGCAGATGGGCATCCAAGAATTGAAGGATTTGCTTTGGAAGGAGTTGAACCGCGAGTCGTTCCACGAGGTCGAACGCATCGTGCATAAGAATATAGACGTGAAGACACTTCAATTCGATGACGACGACGATGACTTTGTCTTCCCTGAGGGTGATGAGGACGAAGAAGAATACATCGAATACGAGGATTGGGACGAAGACGAGGAAGAGGAGGAACAAACCGATGGCAATCCTTCGCTTGAACGATAAAGTGGAAGTGTGGCAGTGCGCCGAATGGATGGGCGATTGCCACATTTCTCATTTTGCGACTACCCGTTTCGGTGGCGTGAGCGAAGGTTCTTTTGGCGGAATGAATGCCGGACGCTATACGGACGACGACCCGGAACATGTACGGCAGAACATCACCTTGCTTTGCGAAGCTTTCCATCTCCAGCCCGAACGTCTTATTATGCCGCACCAGACGCATGGCGCTCAAATCCGGAAAATAGACGAATCGTTCCTGTATCTATCTAAGTCGGAGCAGATGGAGGCATTGGAAGGCATAGATGCGCTCGTAACGGATGTGCCCGAGGTGTGTGTGGCGGTCTCGACGGCGGATTGCGTTCCGGTCCTGCTTTATGCGCCGGATCGGCAGGTTGTGGCGGCTATCCATGCCGGTTGGCGAGGTGTGGTGCGAGGTATTGTGCCTCAGACCGTGACTTTTCTTCAGGCGGAATATGGATGTGATGTAAAGCAAATGGAGGCAGTAATAGGTCCCTCCATC
Organism: uncultured Parabacteroides sp.; assembly: GCA_944325335.1. Taxonomy (GTDB): domain Bacteria; phylum Bacteroidota; class Bacteroidia; order Bacteroidales; family Tannerellaceae; genus Parabacteroides. The sequence continues at coordinate 7,282 of CALUZR010000070.1, forward strand.
AGCCAGTCGGCGTTTGAAGTGGGCGAGGAGGTGGTCGAGCAATTCCGCCAATCTTCTGCCTGGACGCCCATAGAGGTTGAATCGCTCTTCTGGAAACATCCTGAAACCGGCAAGACGCACATCGACCTTTGGCGGGGTGTGCAGTTACAATTAAGTCGGGAAGGATTGTCTGATAGCCGGATACATCTCGCGGGAATCTGTACTTACCAGCATCACGACCGCTTCTTTTCAGCCCGCCGGTTAGGGATTCGGAGCGGACGTATCTTATCTGGCATTTGGTTTCACGCCAGATAGGGAATCTCAATACGCCGGAAAGACGATGTCAATACGGCGGAAAGAGAACGTCAATACGGCGTATTGACACGCTCGATACGGCGGAAAGACAATTTAAGATTAATAGAAAGGAAAATGATACAAATTACATTATCGGACGAAATACGGGCGGCGTGTCCCGATTTGCACGTCTTAGCCCTCGCCTGCGAGGTGAAAAATAGCGAACCTGACGCTCGCCTTTGGGAAGAAATCGCCCAAGAGGAAGAGGTGGTGCGCCAAAACATGAAGTTGGAAGAGGTGAACAAATGGCTTCCGATTCAGGCCACGCGCCAGGCATATAAGCGGTTGGGAAAGGATCCGAATCGATATCGCCCGTCGGCCGAGGCACTTCGTCGGCGCATCTTGCGCGGGTTGCCGCTCTATCGTATCGACACGTTGGTCGATTTGATCAATTTGGTATCCATCCGGAGTGGCTATTCGATTGGCGGATTTGATGCGGCGAAGATTCAAGGTGGGCAATTGGTATTGGGTGTAGGGCAAGAGGGCGAGTTGTATCATGGCATCGGTCGAGGCGAATTGAATATCGCCGGTTTGCCTGTCTACCGCGATGCCGTGGGAGGAATCGGCACGCCTACAAGCGATGAAGAACGGACAAAAATCAGCCTGGAGACCACTTCGCTCCTGATGATTATCAATGGCTATTCCGGACGAGAGGGATTGCTCGACGCCGGGACGTATGCCGCCGAACTACTTCGCAAATATGCCTATGCTACTCGTTTTGACGCCCTTTGGGTGCATCAGGATGAGGCAAAGTCTATTACAATTTAACTAAAAAAGCACTAAATGTTTGGTCTTTTAGAATAAATCTCTATATTTGCCCCCGTTTATTAAAAGCAGTAAGCGTATGATAGAATTAATTGGTACAAATGCCGGCAAAGTATGGAATGCTTTGCACGAAGGCGGAAAGATGAGCCTGAAAGCGTTGAAGAAAGCCACGAAGATTAAGGCGGAAAAAGATATGTACGCCGCAATCGGTTGGTTAGCAAAGGAAGGCAAGTTATCTTTCGCTGAAGAGGAAGGGGAAATGATGGTTTCCCTGACCGAGTGAGCACATTCTCTTTAACCAAAAGAGAAACGAAAAAGGTTATCCCAATCCGATTGGAATAGCCTTTTTTCGCATTTTCTTGGAAAGAAAGCGTCCGAAATATTGCAATATTCAAATCTAAACTCTACTTTTGTATAAAATTTGGCAGGAGATGACCGAAGATAGTAGGCAGCTATTGGTTTTATTGGAACTTCGATTCAACGAATTGATGGCATTATGCGATGCACAAAAGCAGAAAATTCAAGAATTGGAGCAAGCTCTGGAGGTAAAAGAAACAGAGCTAAACCAGGCTATTGAGAAAATAGGTGCATTGAATGCTAAATGTAATAACCTGCTGACGGCGCAAGTCATTTCTGTGGAAGAAGGCGAAATGAAGAACGCCAAAATGCGGGTGTCAAAGTTAGTGCGGGAAGTTGAGAAGTGCATCGCACTGTTAAATGAATAGTACGATGGATGACAATTTCGTTATAAATATAAAAATAGCAGAACGTTCCTATCCTATTCCGATTGAAAGGCAGGAAGAGGAATATATTCGCGAAGCTGTGAAATGGGTGAACAAGATGCTAATCAATTACCAAAGTGTCTATAAAGACGAATTTGAGGTAAGGGATTATCTGGCACTGATAGCCGTAAAGGCTGCATCTTACGCGATACAATATGAACGTGAACACGATATGACGCCTTTTGACGATAAAGTCCGGGAGCTGACAGCGCGCCTGGATGCTTATTTGGCTGGAGAAGAAGGTTAGATAGAGGTGGCTTTTTTATAGTAAGCGAATGATTTCCGCACTGCTCTACAAGGCATAACGCTTTGTATGGTGGTGTTTTTTATTTATATATCTAATTATACGAACTAAATTTTATAATAAATGGGAATGTATATTATCATATCGATAGTAACCTTCGTCATCGGAGGATTACTTGTATGGCTGATTATGCGCTACCTTCTGAAATCTAGACATGAAGCGATTTTGCGGGAAGCAGAGAAGGAAGCCGAAGTGATTAAGAAGAACAAGTTGCTGGAAGTGAAAGAAAAGTTCATTCACTTGAAAGCAGACTTGGAAAAGCAGGTTTCGCAACGGAATGCCAAAATCCAATCGGTGGAGGCAAAGCTGAAGCAACGTGAAATCAATTTGAACCAGCGTCAGGAGGAGTTGCAGCGCAAGAACAATGAAGTAGAGATCGTAAAAGACAACCTCGCTTCTCAATTGGATTTGGTCGAGAAGAAGAAACAAGAACTGGACAAGTTGCACCTCAAGGAGGTTGAACACTTGGAAAGTTTGTCTGGCTTATCGGCCGAAGAAGCAAAAGAGCGCTTGATCGAATCATTGAAAGACGAAGCCAAAGCAGAAGCGGCTTCTTTCATCAATGAAATTATGGAAGAGGCGAAGATGACGGCCAACAAGGAAGCGAAGAAAATCGTGATCCAGTCTATTCAACGGGTGGCTACGGAGACGGCCATCGAGAACTCTATTACGGTGTTCCATATCGAATCGGACGAAATCAAAGGACGTATCATTGGCCGGGAAGGACGTAATATCCGTGCATTGGAAGCGGCAACTGGTATTGAAATAGTCGTTGATGATACACCAGAAGCTATTGTCCTTTCGGGATTTGACCCAGTTCGCCGCGAGGTAGCCCGTTTGGCATTGCATCAATTGGTGCAAGATGGACGTATTCATCCGGCACGTATCGAAGAAGTGGTGAACAAAGTACGCAAGCAAGTAGAAGATGAAGTAGTCGAGACCGGTAAACGTACGGCTATTGATTTAGGTATCCATGGCTTGCATCCCGAGTTGATTCGTCTGATTGGTAAGATGAAATATCGTTCATCCTACGGACAGAATCTGTTGCAACATGCTCGTGAAACGGCAAACCTCTGTGCGATCATGGCTTCCGAATTAGGTTTGAATCCAAAGAAGGCTAAACGTGCTGGTTTGTTGCATGATATTGGTAAAGTGCCTGATGATGAACCGGAATTGCCGCACGCTATCTTAGGTATGAAGCTTTGCGAGAAGTTTAAGGAGAAGCCGGATATTTGCAATGCCGTAGGTGCTCACCACGATGAAGTGGAGATGCAAACCTTGCTTGCTCCGATTGTACAAGTCTGTGATGCGATTTCAGGAGCTCGTCCGGGTGCTCGTCGTGAGATTGTAGAGGCTTATATCAAGCGTTTGAATGATTTGGAGCAATTGGCACTTTCGTATCCGGGTGTGGTCAAGACGTATGCTATCCAAGCTGGACGCGAGTTACGTGTCATTGTCGGTGCGGATAAGATTGACGATAAAGAGACGGAAAACCTCTCGAACGAAATCGCTAAGAAGATTCAAGACGAAATGACCTATCCGGGTCAGGTGAAGATTACCGTGATTCGTGAGACGCGAGCTGTTAGTTACGCGAAATAAGTGAAGCGTTAGAGATAGAAAAATGGGAAGACGAACTGCAAGGTCAATCTTCCCATTTTTATTTGTTTAATTGTCAACTGTCAACTGTTTTATCGCCTTGGCTAAATCCTCTGGCGTATCAATGCCGATGGTTTCTTGCTCTGTAATGCCCACCTTTATTTTATATCCATTTTCCAACCAGCGAAGTTGCTCTAAACTCTCGGCCAATTCGAGTGGCGATTGAGGTAATGCCGTAATCTCGGCCAGTACATCCGCCCGATAAGCATACATGCCGATATGTTTATAAAATGTCTGGGAAGCAAGCCATTCTGTATATTGTTTGCCACGAACGTAGGGGATTACCGAACGGCTAAAATACATCGCTTCGCCTTTTCGGTTTACCACAACTTTGGGAGAATTCGGATTGAACAAATCCCGTTCGAAGTCGGCATCGGCGGCAAAAGGTTTTACCAACGTGGCAATCTGTACGGTATCGTCCGTAAAGCAAGCTTTGATTGTTTCAATCTGTTCGGGATGGATGAAAGGTTCATCGCCTTGGATATTAATCACAATATCAAACCCTTCGCCTACTTTTTGATAGGCTTCGAAACAACGATCGGTACCGCTCCGATGTTGGTCGGAAGTCATAACTACATTTCCACCAAAAGCGCGGACAGCCGCTTCAATCCGTTCATCGTCCGTTGCCACACACACTTTATCTACCGAGTCAACCACTTGTTCATAAACACGTTGAATCATGGGTTTGCCTGCCATGTCCGCCAAAGGTTTCCCTGGAAAACGGGTAGAAGCGTAGCGAGCTGGTATAATTCCAATAAATTTCATCTTTCTTTTCGTTTAAGTCGTGGGGCAAAGATAAGGATTAAAAGTGAAATAAAAGGGGGCAAAACTTGGAAATATACCGAAGAAAACTTCCAAATCCTTCTATTGATTCTTCGCGTATCGTCGATGTTTCTGTATCTTTAGACTAAAGATATACAAATATCGACGATATTTGTGTAAACATCGTCGATACGTGAAGAAATTATAGTTATGTCTGGGAGAAGTTATGCCTGTAAATTTTGTTTTCTATGGGCATGAAAAGCGGAAAATTGGAAATAAATGCGTATCTTCGCAGGGTAATCATCAAAATCAATGAGATAGGATGGAAAATTTAGTGCGTTTTGATTGGGCGATGAAGCGGTTGCTTCGCGATAAGAGTAATTATGTGGTGTTGGAAGGATTCCTTTCGACGCTGCTGGGCGAGGACTTGCGTATTCTCCGCTTCTTGGAAAGCGAGTCGAACCAAGATGCTGAAGATGATAAATTTAACCGCGTGGATATCCTGGTAGAGGATACGAAAGGGCGGCTGATTATCGTGGAGGTGCAAAACAACCGGGAGTTGGATTACTTCCACCGCATCCTGTATGGCGTCTCGAAAACTATTTCGGAGTATATGAACCTGGGCGACGATTATGCGAAGGTGAAGAAGGTGTATTCCATTAGTATCGTGTACTTTGGATTAGGCCAGGGGAAGGATTACGTCTACCATGGCAAGACCGATTTCCATGGATTGCATGATCCGGACGACGTATTGCAACTATCAGCCCGCCAGCGTGAAATCTTCTTTGGCAAGGAAGCCGGCGATATTTTTCCGGAGTATTATGTATTGCGCGTAGACGACTTTGATAAAGTTGCTAAAACTCCTTTGGATGAATGGATTAAGTTCCTGAAGACAGGTGTAATCGACGAAGAGGCTCGTGCGAAAGGTCTGCCCGAAGCGCGCGAACGTCTCCGGGTCGCTTCCCTCCCGAAGCAAGAGCGGAGAGATTACGAACGGCACATGGATGCGCTTGCCTATCAGCGAAGTGTGATCAGTACTGGCTTTATAGAAGGCCATGCGGATGGATTTGCTGAAGGTAAAGCAGAAGGAAGAGAAGAAGGGAGAGCTGAAGGAAGAGAAGAAGGAAAAATAGAAGGTTTGGCACAGGGACGGGAAGAAGGAAAAATAGAAGGTTTAGCGCAAGGACGGGAAGAAGGCTTGGCAGAAGGCAACGCAAATGCAAAAAGGAAAATCGCGAAACAAATGAAATCGGACGGTTTACCCGTAGACGTAATTGCTCGATATACCGGTTTGAATTCGGAAGAGATTGAAAATCTATAGCCTTATTTTTTGAAATGCTTTTTATAATCCGTAAATTTGCCCGCAATATAAAGCAAGAGAAATATGATTAAGATATTTGCAACGGAAAAGGTAAAGGAAATAGATAAGAGCACGGTTGAATATCAGCATATAGAACCGATTGATTTAGTGGAAGAAGCGGTTACGGCTTTTGTCAATGAATTTAGAAGTCAATATACGAAGGCACGGCCCGTAATCGTATTTGCTGGGCAAGGAAATAATGGAGCAGATGCGTTGGGCATTGCTCGCCGGTTGTTGGAAGAATCTTACAAAGTAAAGGTTTATTTGTTTAATCCAACCGACTATTTAAGTCCGGAATGTGTTGAAAACAAGCGGCAATTGCTTAGTGTCGAAAATGCCGAGTTTACGGAAATACGCGGAGGAAGCAAGTTTACGCCTCCTATTTTGACACCGCGCGATGTCGTGATCGACGGTTTGTTTGGTTCGGGATTGAACCGTCCGCTCGAAGGTGGATTTGCTGGTTTGGTGAAGTTTATCAATGCTTCTCCAGCAGAAGTAGTGGCCGTGGATATCCCATCCGGATTGTTTGGCGAAGACAATCGGGAGAACGATCCTACGTGCATTATCCGGGCGAACCGGACGTATACGTTCAATTTCCCGAAGTTATCTTTTTTGATGCCGGAAAATGAAAAGTATGTGGGCGAATGGAAAATCCTTCCGCTCAATATGCATCCGCAAGCGATAGCCGATACGCCTGCCGACTATTTTATTGTTACAGAAGAAGATATTGCGGGAGTCTTTGCTCCGCGCAAACGATTCACACATAAGGGAACTTATGGCCATGCTTTGTTGGTAGCAGGAAGCCAGGGAAAGATGGGTGCTGCCCAGTTGGCGGCAAAAGCATGTCTACGAAGCGGGGTAGGTTTGCTTACGGTTCATACGCCGAAGTGTGGTGAAGCGATTCTCCAAATAGCCTTGCCGGAAGCTATGGTTGATATCGATGCGCACGATGCTTTCTTTACCCAAGCACCTGAAGTATCGGGGTATGCGGCATTGGGCATTGGACCGGGGTTAGGGCAACAGATAGAGACCGCGGTAGCATTGGATGAATTATTGGCATCGGTGGCTAATCCGGTTGTGTTGGATGCAGATGCACTTAATTTGATAGCGGCTAATCCCGATTTGTTGGATAAAGTACCCGAACGAAGTATCTTGACGCCTCATCCGAAAGAGTTTGACCGTTTGGCGGGAGTAAGCCTTTCGGCGTATGAACGCTTGCAACGTGCTCGCCAATATGCCAAAGAGCATCGTGTGTGCGTCGTATTGAAAGATGCTTATACGGCGGTTTGTACGATGGAAGGCAATGTATATATTAATATAGGTGGAAATCCAGGCATGGCCACGGCTGGAAGTGGTGATGTATTGACTGGCGTTATCCTTGGATTGCTTGCCCAAGGGTATGATCCGGAGACGGCCGCCGTGGCGGGTGTTTTCCTTCATGCTACGGCTGGCGATATAGCGGCTAAGCATTGGAGTGAGCGTGGTATGATTTCAGGCGATATTATCGATTGCCTGGGCAATGCGTTCAAACAAGTGATATAATAAGCATAGGGAAGAGAGAAAGAGAGGCGGACGGATGGCTTTCTGAAAGTCTCTCTCTTTCTTTTGATTATTACTTTCTGGGAAAAATATTTTGGAAAAGCGCTTGCAGATTTGGAAATAATGCCTACCTTTGCACTCGGGTAAGTCCTACACGGCATGCTCCCTCGGAATCCCCCCAGGGCTTGACCGCAGCAAGGGTACTTGGTTGTAGCGGCGCGATGTAGTAAGCTTACCCACTTGCCTCTTTAGCTCAGTTGGCCAGAGCACGTGATTTGTAATCTCGGGGTCGTTGGTTCGAATCCGACAAGAGGC
>CALUZR010000071.1 GCA_944325335.1 uncultured Parabacteroides sp.
TGTCCGTCACGGCAATTTCATCACTTAAGAAACTCTTCTGTGAGATTTTCAACGCCTTGTCCTCCAAAAGGAACGAGGCATCATACGGGGTGAGAAACTTGGCAAACTTCGTGCTGATCACACTGTCTGCCTTTGCCCGCGCAATCGTATTCTTATGATACGTGAAATGGGCGCCGTTGGGCAAATTAGATAATATAATTCCATCGATTTCCATGATGTTATTTTTTTAAAGTTATGCCGCGAATTTACGCATATTTTCCGGATTCTCCAAAAAGAAAAAACAAATTTGCATTTTCAATGCAAGAGTATTTTTTGCGAAAATTCAGCTTGCATTCCCAATGCAAGAACTCTTTTTGCGGAAATATGTCTTGCATTCCCAATGCAAGAATCTTTTTTGTGTAAATACAGCTTGCATTCCCAATGCAAGAATCTTTTTTATGGAAATACGAATTGCATTCCCAATGCAAGAATACTTTTTACGGAAATATGGCTTGCATTCCCAATGCAAAAATACTTTTTACGGAAATATGGCTTGCATTCCCAATGCAAATCACTCACTATGGAAAAACATACTTATATATAGATATAGGAAGCCAAAGCATTAAGAAAAAAGGCGGGAGAGGATAAATTCCCCTGCCCGCCCGCTGTGAACACCTATGAAGAGATTAGTGTATGGTTACTCGTTGAGATATTGATTGATTTCAGAATCGGAGACGCGTACGTAGGGCATTGTGATACCCATGTAGCTGATGGTTAATTCATCGTCCGTCAGTTTCAAGACATCAAAAGTTGCAGGAGTCAAACCGCCACCTTCTATTCTTAATTTATCATCTGACAAAAACCATGAACCTCTGATAATATCGATAGAACCTTCTATAGGTTCTCCGAATCCTATGTCATAATCATCATAAATGTCTACTTCAATACAAGAACCATCTGCATTGAATTGTACGTATTGTTCACCTGTCCCAAAGAAACTGCCATCGTTGATGTCTTCATCCATCAACCAATGCGTACTCTTCCATGTTCCTACAATATTATTAGTAGTAATTTCTCCTTCATCGTCGCTGCAGCTCATAAAAGAGAAGGAGGTGATGAATAGAATTAGGAATAGGGGTAAATTGAATATTTTCTTCATAACACTATCATTTAAAATTTATAAGCCGCCCCAATATGGAATACCACTTGGTCGAAATCTTGTACAAACTGATATTTTATCTCGAAACTTAAATCAAGATTCTCCATGATGGGATATTGAATACCTGCGCCCAAGTTACCACCGAATTTTACACCGCTATCAGAAGATGCTGCTTCTTCACCATATTCTTCTTCAAACCATTCATCCATGTCTGAACTGCCTGTATCACCATCACCTACACTATATCCTAAGAGCGTTAAACCGGCCAAAGGATAAACCTTCAAACCATCTACGGATTTGATGTTGAATACATAGTGTACGTTCGCATTGATGTCCCAAAGCGAGGTTCCTAAATCTTTAAAGAAGTAATCGAACGAAGGCGCGATGCGAATAGCATCCGTGATGTTGTACTTGTACTCCAAACCTAACTTGAACGATTTATGCAGGCTTCCTGAACCGTAACCCAAGTTAATACCTGCCGCCTGTTCTCCCTTTTGCGCATACATTCCTGCGCATACGAATAAGGCCATGATGGCCATTAAGATTTTCTTCATTGTGTTTATCTTTAAGTTAATTAAGTTGATTCGTTTAGATAAGTCCAAAGCCGGAGGGAGACAATAAAAAAGCGTGGACTCTACATTGTATGACTTTTCCGAGGCATCGCCAAACGCCTAAAACTACCCATACAAGTAAAAGCCCACGCCGTATGGCGTAGGCATTAACCCTGTAATTTCTTGGCAGTTTTCTTCTAATTGGCGATTTTCGGAAAAGCAAGAATTACAAATTAACGCTCTTTTATCTCATGTCTTTTAATTCAATATTTACATAGGCAAAATTGTTTTTTAGTTTATGGGGACAAAGGTAGGGATTTTTTGCATTTGATATGCGTCAGGGAGGAAGTTTTCTCGATTATTTTCGGAAAAATAAAGGGAAAAGAGACAGAAAAGCCCCAAAATTCCGAAGAACCTGGGGCTTTCTTGAGTTTCCTTGTAATGAATTTACGCCTTCCGGATATACTCCACAATCCAGGCGCCGACCTCTTTTGTGCCGTACTGTGCGCCGCCTTCCACTTGAATCTCGGGCGTGCGGACGCAGGCATCGAGCGAGGCGTCTACGGCCTCACGAATCAGACGGCCCTCTTCCTTGCAATCGAAGTGCTCGAACAGCATCGCGACGGAGAGGATTTGCGCGAGCGGATTGGCGATGTTCTTCCCCTTCGCCTGCGGCCACGAACCGTGGATGGGCTCGAAGACCGGGGTGCTTTCGCCCGTCGACGCGGAGGGAAGGAGGCCCATCGAGCCGCTGATGCAGGAGCCTTCGTCCGTGAGGATATCGCCGAAGGTGTTTTCCGTCACCATGACGTCGAAGAAGGTGGGTTCCTGAATCATGCGCATGGCGGCGTTATCGACGAACATATAGTCGGTCGTCACCTCCGGATACTGGGGCGCCATCTCTTGCGCTACCTGACGCCAGAGGCGGGATGAGGCGAGGACATTCGCTTTATCCACGACAGTCAGGTGCTTGCGGCGTTTCATTGCGTATTCAAAGGCCACCTTCAGGATGCGCTCAATCTCGGGGCGGGTGTACATATTCGTGTCGTATGCCTTGTCGTTGTCCTGGTATTTCTCGCCGAAATACATGCCGCCCGTCAGCTCGCGGATGCACAGGAAGTCGGCGCCCTCGACCAGCTCCGCACGCAGCGGCGACTTATGCAAGAGGCATTTGAAGGTCTGCACCGGACGAATATTAGCGAACAATCCCAACTGCTTGCGCATGGCGAGGAGGCCTTGCTCGGGGCGCACCTTGGCGGTCGGGTCGTTGTCGTATTTCGGGTCGCCCACGGCCGAGAAGAGCACGGCGTCCGCCTCTTGGCAAATCCGGAACGTCTCTTCCGGGAAAGGATTCCCCACCTTGTCGATGGCATCCGCCCCGCAGAGGGCATACGTATATGCTACTTGATGGCCGAATTTCTGGCATACGGCATCCATTACATTCACACCTTGAACCGATATCTCCGGTCCGATCCCGTCGCCGGGCAAAACTGCTATTTTGAAATTCATGTCGTTTATGTTTTATTCTTCTATTAAGTTCAACATTTTGATAGTCGCTTTGATGGCGGCTTCCGTCTGGTCGGCATCGAGGCCACGCGTGCGGAACTCGCGCCCTTCGAAGCTCCAGGTGATGACGGTCTGCACGAAGGCATCCGTGCGTCCTCCGGGCGGGATGGTCACGGCGTAGTTGATCAGCATCGGGAACTTGCGGTTCAAGATGCCTTTATAGATCTTCCGCAGCGCCCGGACGAAAGCGTCGTATTGTCCGTCGCCCGAGGAGCTTTCCTGATAGGTCTGTCCGTCTATCTCGATCGAGAGGGTCGCCATGGGCTTTAAGCCTTGCGCCAAGGTCACGAAATAGCTCAGGAGCTTCACCTTATTATTAATACTATCGTGCTTCAAGACATCGGAGACGATATAAGGCAGATCCTCTTGCGTGACGAGTTCCTTGCGGTCGCCCAGCTCGATGATGCGCTCCGTCACCTTCCGCATCGAATCGTCATCCAGTTCCAAGCCGAGGCTCTCCAGGTTCTTGCGGATATTCGCTTTCCCCGACGTCTTGCCCAAGGCATATTCGCGCACCCGGCCGAAGCGTTCGGGCATCAGGTCGTTAAAATAGAGATTGTTCTTGCTATCGCCATCCGCATGCACACCGGCCACTTGCGTAAAGACGCTATCGCCCACGATGGGTTTGTTGGCCGGAATCGATACGCCGGAATAGGATTCTACCACGCGGCTCACGTCGTTCAGCCGGCTCTCGTCGATATTTGTAACAGCCTGAAAATGGTCCTTCAGGATAGCCTGCACGCTGGCCAGGGGCGCATTGCCGGCCCGTTCGCCCAGTCCGTTGATAGTAGTATGCAATCCCTTGACGCCGCTCAACACCGCCGCGAGGACGTTGCTCACCGCGAGGTCGTAGTCGTTGTGCGCATGGAAGTCGAAATGCACGTTGGGATAACGCTTCCTCATCTTGCGCATGTACTCGATTACTTGCAAGGGATTGAGGATGCCCAGCGTGTCGGGCAACATGAAGCGGCGGATGCCCACGTCTTGCAGTCCGTCCATCAATCCGAACACATAGGCAGGCGAGTCCTTGATACCGTTGCTCCAATCCTCCAGGTAGATATTGACATCCATATCCCTTTCATGCGCATATTGAACCACATAGCGGATATCCTCCTGATGCTCCTTCATCGTCTTCTTCAACTGCCCGGAGCAATGTTTCTCCGAGCCCTTCGCCAAGAGGTTGATGACGCGGCATCCGGCATTGTATATCCAATCGACCGACGTATGCCCATCGACAAACCCCAGCACTTCCACATGCGAGAGCAAACCGCGGCGGGCTGCCCAGTCGCATATCATCCGCACCGCGTCGAACTCGCCCTCCGACACCCGTGCCGAAGCGACCTCGATGCGGTCGACCTTCAAGTCCTCGAGGAGCAGACGCGCAATCATCAGCTTCTCGTGCGGGACGAACGACACTCCGCTGGTCTGTTCCCCATCCCGGAGCGTCGTATCCATGATTTCTATACGAGGATGTTTATTCATAATTGCTTCATTATATTATTCAGTTACAATGGCACACAGATGACACAGATTAGACAGATGACCACAGATTATTTTTTCTGTCGTTCGTAAACAGTTTGCGACGGACTTGCGGTTTCTCTCCGAAGTTGAGTAATAATCCGACTTCTATTTCAGTTGCCTTGAGATAATTGATCAACTGCAATTCATGTTCATTGCAAATAGAATCAACTGCTTTCAATTCCAAGATAATATGACCATTTACCAATAAGTCGGCGAAGTATTCACCTACCTCATGCCCTTTGAAATATACTTTTATCTTATGCTGGGCTTCACATTTAAAGCCACGCCGCATAAGTTCTTGGTAAAACGCATTTTGATAGACTCTTTCCAAGAAGCCATAGCCTAACGAATTATATACTTCATAAAACGCAGCAATAATCTCGTCCGTTTCTTCTTTAAATAAATAATCTGTGGTCATCTGTCTAATCTGTGTTATCTGTGTGCCATACTATTCCCGATGAACTGAACGACGTTCATATTCTTCCACCTTCCCCCGGTTCTCCACCAAGAAGTCGACATCGTCGAGGCCGTTCATCAGGCAATGCTTCTTGTAGGCATTGATTTCGAACGTCTCGCTGCGGCCCGTGGCTTTGTTGGTGATAGTTTGGGCTGGCAGATTTACTTCGACTTCCATCTTCGGGTCTTTATAGATGCTATCGAACAGCTCCTGCAGGAAGGATTCGCTCACCACGACGGGCAGGACGAAGTTGTTCAGTTCGTTGTTCTTGTGGATATCGGCAAAGAAGCTGCTCACCACGACGCGGAAACCATAGCCGGCAATCGCCCACGCAGCATGCTCGCGGCTCGAACCGGAACCGAAGTTCTTGCCCGCCACCAATATCTGCCCGCCGTAAGTCGGGTCGTTCAATACAAAGTCCTGGTTCAACGAGCCGTCGGCATTGTACCGCCAGTCGCGAAACAGGTTATCGCCAAAGAATTTCTCCTCGCGCGTCGTCGCCTTCAGGAAACGAGCGGGGATGATTTGGTCGGTGTCCACATTCTCCAGCGGGAGCGGGACACAGGTGCTGGTTATAACGTTAAATTTCTGTTTCATCGTTTATCTTTCGTTATTTCATAACTATTATAATAGGGATTGAATGCTGTCAGTCAAACCGAACAGAGTACTCTTTACAGGAGCTCTCTCGGATCGGTGATAACTCCCGTCACGGCCGCCGCGGCTGCCATCAACGGACTTGCCAACAACGTACGCGAACCGGGACCTTGGCGTCCTTCGAAGTTGCGGTTCGAGGTCGATACGGCATATTTCCCGGCGGGAATCTTGTCATCGTTCATGGCGAGGCAGGCAGAGCAGCCCGGCTGACGGATTTCGAATCCGGCGGCTTCCAATACTTTATCCAAGCCCTCTTCGCGGATTTGCGCATCCACCAGCCACGAGCCAGGGACGAGCCAAGCCGTCACGTTCGCCGCCTTCCGTCGTCCTTTGGCTATCGAAGCGAAGGCACGGAAGTCCTCGATACGTCCGTTCGTGCAGGCGCCAAGGAACACATAATCAATCGGCTTACCCAAGAGCTGTTCGCCCGGCTGGAAACCCATATAGGCCATCGACTTCTCGAACGAAGCGCGCTCTACGTCGCCCATGCCTTCGGTCGTGGGGATGTGTTGCGTGATGCCCATGCCCATGCCCGGATTTGTGCCATAAGTAATCATCGGCTCGATATCGGCGGCATCAAAACGGACCTCCTTATCGAATACCGCATCGTCGTCGCTCTTCAGCGTGCGCCAATAGGCCACTGCCTTCTCCCAATCCTCGCCCTTCGGGGCATAATCCCGGCCTTTCAAGTATTCGAAAGTCACTTCATCCGGAGCCACCATCCCGCCACGGGCGCCCATCTCGATAGAGAGGTTGCAGAGCGTGAGGCGTCCTTCCATGGTGAGCGAACGGATGGCCGAGCCGGCATATTCCACGAAATAGCCCGTCGCGCCGCTCGTGGTCATCTTCGACATCATATACAGGGCGACATCCTTGGCTGTGACACCTTTACCCAGCGTCCCATCAATCGTGATGCGCATCGTTTTGGGGCGAGTCTGGAGGATACATTGCGAAGCGAGTACCATTTCGACCTCGCTCGTGCCGATACCGAACGCCACGGCGCCTACGGCTCCATGCGTGGAAGTATGCGAATCGCCGCAGACAATTGTCATGCCGGGCAGCGTCAAACCGCGTTCCGGTCCTACCACGTGGATAATCCCGTTCTTCGGGTTCATCATGCCAAAGTGCGTGAGGCCGAACTCCTCCGCATTCTTCGCCAACGTATCGACTTGCGTACGCGATACCGGATCCTCGATCGGCTTGTCTTGGTCGTGCGTCGGTGTATTATGGTCTGGCATACAATAGATATGGTCGGGACGGAAACATTTCAGTCCCCGTTCGCGCAGCCCTTGGAAAGCCTGCGGACTGGTCACTTCGTGGCAATACAGGCGGTCTATATATAATTGTATCGGACCGTCTTCTACTTGTTGGACGACATGCGCGTCCCAAATCTTGTCGAATAATGTCTTCATTTATTTCACGAATTTATTAATTGCATCAATATAAGCTTCAACCGAAGCGGCGATGATATCCGTATTAGCCCCGAAACCATAATACACATGTCCGTCATATTCCACTTGCATGTGCACCTTTCCTACGTCGTCGCTTCCCTTCGAGATAGCTTGGATAGTGAACTCCTTCAGTACCATCTGCCGGTGGATAATCTGCTTGAGGGCTTTGATGGCGGCATCCACGGGGCCGTTGCCCGACGAAGCGGCTTCGAATTTCTCTCCCGCAATGCTCAACCCAAGGCTGGCCACCGGACGGACGCCCACGCCGCTCGTCACTTGCAAGTATTCCATCTTGATATGGTGGTTCTGCGAGCGGTCGGCCCCGGCGAGTACCAATACATCGTCGTCGGTGATCTCCTTCTTCTTGTCTGCCAACTTCAGGAAGTCTTCATAGACCTGGTCGAGTTTCTCCTGCTCCATTTCAATGCCCAAGACGTGCAGGCGATGCTTCAAGGCGGCACGTCCGCTCCGGGCTGTCAAGACGATGGCGTTATCATCAATACCAACATCCTTCGGATTGATAATCTCGTAGGTCGTGACATTCTTCAGCACGCCGTCCTGATGAATACCCGACGAATGGGCGAAGGCATTGCGCCCTACGATCGCCTTATTCGGCTGCACCGGCATATTCATGAGGCTCGACACCATGCGGCTGATGCCATAGATCTTCGTCGTGTTGATGTTCGTGGCGATGTTGCACTCCTTATGGCTCTTGAATATCATGGCAATCTCTTCCAACGAAGTATTGCCGGCGCGCTCGCCGATGCCATTGATCGTCACCTCTACTTGGCGCGCACCGTTCAATACACCCTGCACGGTGTTGGCTGTGGCCATGCCTAAGTCGTTATGGCAATGGGTCGAGAGAATCGCCTTGTCGATGCCATCCACATGCTCCATCAAGTATTTGATCTTCGCGCCATATTCGTCGGGGAGGCAATAACCTGTCGTGTCGGGAATATTGACAACCGTTGCCCCGGCTTTGATGACCGCCTCGACCACACG
The DNA here is from genome assembly GCA_944325335.1 of uncultured Parabacteroides sp. Taxonomy (GTDB): domain Bacteria; phylum Bacteroidota; class Bacteroidia; order Bacteroidales; family Tannerellaceae; genus Parabacteroides. The sequence continues at coordinate 8,341 of CALUZR010000071.1, forward strand.
GGCCAGGTATTCGTTGTCCGTCCGCCCGGCATCCTCGCAATAGAATTCCACGTCTTCAGCAAACTTCTTGGCATATTTCGTGGCCGCGATGGCCCGTTCGATAATCTCTTCACGCGTGGAGTTGAACTTATACATGATGTGCGGGTCGGATGTCCCGATACCCGTATGGATGCGTCCGCGCTTCGCATACTTCAAGGCTTCGGCGGCCACGTCGATATCCTTCTGCACAGCACGCGTCAGGGCGCATATCGTGGGCCATGTCACCGCCTTGGATATTTCTACCACACTTTTAAAGTCTCCCGGACTCGAAATCGGGAAGCCTGCCTCAATCACATCGACGCCCAACGCCTCCAGCGCCTTGGCCACTTGGATCTTCTCTACCGTATTCAGTTGGCAACCAGGCACCTGCTCGCCATCGCGCAGCGTCGTGTCGAAAATAAATAATCTGTCTGACATATCTTTTTACCTTTAATTATAATGATCCGTTTATACCAAAAAACCTTTCCCACCCGGAAGTGAGAAAGGTTTCTTTTCCTATTATACATTGCCAGAAAACACACGCGAGCTCACTTCCTATTCCGTCTCCAGAGTAGAATAATAATACCCAAAATGTGCAATCGGCTATACTGTATCATTGTCTTTTCTTTTATTCGTTTTACCGGGTGCAAAGATACATCCTTTTCTGGAAATACAAAACATATCTATTACTTTTTTACGAGATAAAATGATAAATCGTAAGCTATGCGCCATTTCTTTCGATAATATAAAAGGAATAGCTCACTTCAAGGCGATGAATCCTTCGGGCGGGAAGTGCATGCCGGCCATCGTCAATTCCTCCGCACGGACATACGCCAAGCAGCGTTTGCGCGTCTCGACGGCGCGGGGCATGTCCATATCAAACGAAGCGCAGATCTCGGGATGCGCCAGTTGAAGGGCGGTGCCGTGCATCAAGTCGCCCACCACCAGGAAGCGCCCCGTCTGGTAGAGCGTATGGCCGGGCGTATGCCCCACTCCATCCATCGGTTGCACGCCGCAAGGCAACGCGTCGCCAAAGGCAAAGAGATGCAACCGCTCCCGATAGGCTTCCATCGTCTTCACTACCTGCGCGTTCTTGTCGGCAGGCATCTGCATCCACGCGTCGTATTCCATTTGCGAAGCATAGACTTCCGCCTTCGGGAAGACCGCTTGCCCTTCGCGCATCATGCCTCCGATATGGTCGCCATGGAAATGGGTCAGGAAAAGGTAATCCACCGCTTCCGGCGAAACGCCCAACGACTTCAGCCCGTCCAACAGGCGACTATCCACTGCCCCCAAACCGGTATCGAACAGGAGGCGCTTCCCCTCCTTCTCCACCAGGAAGCAACTGACCGACGCCAAGACGCCTCCCTCGGGAGAAAGCTCCCGGACGAGCGTCGAATCCGCCCCTTGGAAGAGCGAATTGGGCATCCGCCGTTCCCCCACGTTATCTTGTATCCACGAAATCCGCACGCCTTCATTCTCAACCGTATGCACGCCTTCCGGTTCGGGCGAAACCACCGCCTTCTCTTCCTCCACGGGCGCTTGCTTCTTCCCGTTCGCGCCCCCAGCCGCCAGCAGCACTACGCTACCTGCCGCATATTTCAGCCAATCTCTACGCTTCATAACTTATCTCCTTTTGTTTACAATTCTATTGAAATGGATTTATAGGCACAAATATACATAAAAATAGGTATGCCTGCAAGCTAAAATACGCGCAGTTAGGTATTGTAAGCACGACGCGGAAAACGGATATTTGCACTCATATTAATCCATTAAAAAGAAAGTAGATGAAAACAACAGGAATCTTTTTTGGCTCGTCGACCGGGACGACCGAAAACATCGCCCATATCGTGGCCGATAAGTTAGGAATTGCAACTTCGGATGTGCATAATGTCGCCAACGCCTCGCCTGCGGATGCCGCCCGCTACAACGTACTTCTCCTGGGAAGTTCGACGTGGGGCTCGGGCGATTTGCAAGACGATTGGTACGATTTCCTTCAAGCGCTGCAGAAAACAGACCTCTCCGGGAAACTCGTCGGCCTGTTCGGATGCGGCGATTCAGCGTCGTTTGGCGATACGTTCTGCGATGCGCTGGGCACGATCTACCAAGAACTCCAACCGACGGGGTGCCGCTTCATCGGTTCGATGCCGACCGATGGCTATTCGTTCGACGATTCGACGGCCGTGGTCGAGGGTAAGTTCGTAGGCTGCCCGCTCGACGAGATGAACGAAGACGACCAAACAGAGGCTCGTCTCAATGCTTGGATCGCGCAACTCAAGGCGGACGGACTGGGAGATTGAGCGAAACACGTTTTCGCGGAGACACGGAGCAATTAATAATGAATAATTAACAATTAAAAACTCCGTGCCTCCGCGTCTCCGTGTTCAAATTAAATACGAACCTAAATGCTCGCGCAACTCACGACCCCTAAGGCCGTCCCGATCGACGTCAATATCGTAATCAACGTCTGAATCACAATCTTCCAAATTTCTTTCTTGTTTGCCATGTAAGTCAATTAAAAATTAAGAATTAAAAGTTAAAAACGAAATTAAGTAGCATGGCACACAGATTACACAGATGCGACAGATTTTCACAGATTTATTTTTTTTCTGATTTAACCCATTGACCGCGCAGCTTAAAAATGAAAATCTGTGGTCATCTGTTCAATCTGTGTCATCTGTGTGCCAATCATTTACGCTACACCCGCTTCCTCTGCACCTTCCTCGGTCTCCACGCCAATGCGCTCGAACGAGGTCTCGGCGCGGGCCTCCTGGATGCGCTTTCCAGGATGGAACACCACCTTCGGCTTCTTGATCAGCGAGGCGTTGAAGTCCTCCTTCGTGATCGATCCCTTCGAGCCGACCGTCAACCTAAAGTTGCCTAACTCACCCATTTGCACGATGCGCCCCGCCTTCAAGTTCTTACTGATAATCCACGCCATACGGTCCAAAACCGCCTTTACGTCCGCTGAAGTCAGCGTACAAGTTTCCGCGATATCTTCGCAGAGTTCCTCAAACGTCATCTCTCCAGAGCTCACCGCCCGCGCGTAATACAACTTCGCGTCCGGTCCCGCCCCTTCGCTCATGTCCTTTCCTTGAACTAATGTGTACTGTAATGCCATACTCAATTAAAAATTAAAAGTTAATAATTAAAAGCTAAAACTTGTGTTTTTTAAGTAGAAGCACACAGATAACACAGATGCGACAGATTTTCACTGATTTTTTCTTTTTTTATCCGGATCGAACGCGTTAGCCCATAAAATAGCTGTGGTCATCTGTCCGATCTGTGTCATCTGTGTGCCATTTACTTATCGACACTGCAAAGGTACGATAAGTGAAAATAGCGGAGTTGACACGTGTGACATTTGGGACGTTTTGGGCGAAAATGGGCCGATTTCGGAAAAAATTAGGCATATTCGCCGATTTTTTTCGGGGAATATACAGCTTTTTTCGCCGAAAAGAAGTAGCTTTACGCCCAAAAAGGAAATGATGTATTTGCACGAACGGGAAAATTGGTGGCAATTTCGCTACGACTTGGCGGCGCTCCAGCCGCTGCTGGGCGAAGTCCGGCTCAAGCAGGGTTGGGTGCTGGGGCGCATGGCTTCACTGGGGTTCGATTTCCAGGAAGAAGCCACGCTGAGCGCGCTCGCCACCGAACTGGTGCGCTCGTCGGAGATAGAAGGCGAATCGTTGAATATCAACGAGGTACGTTCCTCTATTGCGCGCCGGTTGGGAATTGATTCGGCGGGCCTGGTGCCGGCTTCGCGCTACGTGGAGGGCGTGGTGGAAATGCTGCTCGACGCCACGCAAAACTACGACCGGCCGCTCTCGGACGACCGCCTTTTCGGCTGGCACAACGTCCTTTTCCCGACCGGCCGGAGCGGTCTGTACGCGATCGAAGTGGGTCGATACCGGACAGGCGAAATGCAGGTCGTCTCCGGTGCGATGGGTAAGGAACGCGTTTATTATCAAGCACCCAGCCCAGAGCGCGTGCCCGCAGAAATGACCCGTTTCTTGACTTGGGCAAACGCCGATTTACCCCTCGATGCGGTGCTCAAAGCAGCCATCGCCCACCTTTGGTTTGTCTCCATCCACCCGTTCGACGACGGCAACGGCCGCATTGCGCGTGCGCTCACCGACCTCTTTCTGGCCCGCTCCGAAAACAACCGCCGCCGCTTCTATAGCATGTCGACCGAGATAAAATATTCGCAAAGAGAATATTACGAAGTACTGGAACGCACGCAAAGAGGCGACGGGGAAATCACCGAGTGGCTCGTCTGGTTCCTGGATTGCCTGAAACGAGCCTTGCAATCGACCGAAAGCACGTTGTCGTTTGTGCTGCGCAAAGCGGCGTTTTGGGAAAAGCACCACGATGTTTTTTTTAATGAACGGCAGCGAAAACTTATTAATATGCAATTCGATGGATTCTTTGGTAAATTGACTTCCGGGAAATGGGCAAAGATCGCCAAATGTTCCTCGGACACAGCGCTTAACGATATCAAAGACCTCGTGGCGAAAGGCGTGCTGGCCAAAAACGACGAGGGCGGGCGCAGCACGAGTTATCGCCTTATCATTTAAGGGCTCCCGCCCTCAAGGCTCGCCCAAATGCCAAGTAATCAGCCCGATTTGCTTGGGCGTCAGCATCCGCTGCCCGTCGCGGTAGCCGGTTTCGTCGAGCTCGGCGCGCAGCTTCGCGTTGTAGTTGATCCACCGCTTGAGCTGCGTTGTCGCCACCTTCACCGATGCCTTCGGGAAATACCGAATGGCTAATTCACTTATAGATAATGCTTTCAACGTCATTCAATTAAAAATTAATAATTAAGAATTAAAAATGAGAGTGAAATGGCACACAGATTACACAGATGCGACAGATTTTCACAGATTTATTTTTTCTGATTTAACCCATTGAGTGCGCAGCCTAAAAATAAAAATCTGTGGTCATCTGTTAAATCTGTGTTATCTGTGTGCCATAACACCCACTCATCCAGCCAATTTCAACTCTTCAATCGAATCAAAATACTGCTTCAGGAGCCATTCTTGGGCGAGGGTCTTGATGCGCGACTGCCGCATTTCCTCCGTCATCCAAGCTCCGCCGGCCGGTTTCCACCGCTCGAACAGGCTGATAGCGTGATACTTCTCCTCGCGTGTATTGTGGATGATACCGCGCTCCTGCAAGGTCTGATAAACCTTCACGCTCATCACCCGCTCCATCGACCCGCTCTCCTTGTAGCGGCGGAACGAGTTCTGCAGGAAACGGTTCTCGGCCTGGAGGTTATACGCCTCGCTCACCGGCGGCAGCGCCTTCTTCTCCGCCTCCACGGCGAGCTTGGCGCGGTAGCGGAGGTCGCACTGCTGGTAGCCGCGCAGCCATTTCGTGATCGTCCGCCAATTCAGCCCAAAATACTCCCCGAACTGTCCCTTCGCGCCGAGCTCGAAACAGATACTAATTTCGCCCAAACGCAGGAACGGGTAACTTTCGTACAAGTCCGCCGTTACCTTGCCCGCCATCAACGTCAGCTCGCGCAGCTCCGGCACCTTGAATCCCATCAGCACGGCGCACTGGGTGATGAGTTCCACCATCTTGTCTCCTACATCGCTTTCGTTCAGTTCCTTAATAGGCGGTTGCTGTAAAACCAGTTTCAATCTTTCTTCCGTATTCATCTCAATTTTAACATTTGACGCGTCATTATTTTCGCCTCTTCGCACACGCGCTGCATTTCGTCGATTCGTGAAAGTGACTTTGTTTGTGGTCGCGGCACCGGTTGATTCCGCGCCAAAATCCCTTCTTTCGTTTCAAAGTTTAGGCAACGCCACCACGACTGGAATCGACGCTTGTAATCATTGACATCCAATATCGTACCCGTTTCACCGATCGAGACCAAATGCGTTTCGAAAAGCTCCATCGCGTCCGGCAGCCTTTCTAATACCGTTTTCCCGCCCTTTCCGCTAAAAACGGACACCGAGTGAAGCATTCCTCATCTTTGAGCAAATCTTTGCGCAAACGGGCGCATTTGCCATTAAATGAATAATCCGTTGGCTCTAAATTTTCGCGCGCGCACGCGTTAGTAGTAGTAGTAGAATTATTTTCTTTTCTTCTGTTTTCTTCTATTTTATTTTGTGCACTTTTCCCCTCTCCAGGTGCACTTTTGGTACGCTGCAGCGTACCATTAACATT
>CALUZR010000072.1 GCA_944325335.1 uncultured Parabacteroides sp.
TTTTCTTCTATTTTATTTTGTGCACTTTTCCCCTCTCCAGGTGCACTTTTGGTACGCTGCAGCGTACCATTAACATTTGGCCTCGAGGAAAAATCAACAATTAAATACGTTCTATCTATCTCATTATTAGTAAGAAATTGAGTTTTCGCCGCGATGTAGCGATTTTGCATATTAACCGAAGTTAACACATCGTTATTTTCGAACATCGCGCGGTCGAACAAATTCAAATCGACCATCAAACGAACCATCTTTTCGATTTCATCTTCTTGTATTTCAATCTGTTCAGACAGTTCGAGACGGTAATCGTCGTTCCATTTCACAAAATAAGAATTGGCGTAGCAATCGCACAGGATTTGCAGGTAAAGCACCACGGCAACATGTCCCGCGCGCCGCTTCAGCCGCCTCACCTTCTTATTTTGCAAAATATTCGTATCGACTGGAAAATAATCCAGTCCCTTCTTTTTGGGTCTTGCCATTATCCTTCTTTCTTTAATAATTATTTCTTAAATAAGTATCGCAATAAGCGGACGGTGAAACCGTCCAACCATGCTTAACCGTCTGGTGACGCGAAGCGGCACCTGCGGCATCAATCGCCTGTCCCTGAGCGACCTCGAAGGGGTCGAACTTCCCGACGTGCATCCTGTTCGACCCCGTTGGGGTCGGTGTGAGGAGGAATCGTTTTCCCGCAGGTTCACTTCGTTCACCCGCGGTTAAGCATAGTTGAACCTCTTCGAGGTTCGACCGCAACATCCTGAGATGCTTCGACTTCGCTCAGCATGACGCGAAAGAATGCGCCAGCCACAAAAAAATCTTCGGTCATCTGCGCCTATCTGCGTCATCTGCGTGCCCTTATATTATATATAGGTATGACGCCGGATGGAGATTCTTCATTCTTAATTCTTCATTCAATCGGCGGCGTAAAATGCGGAAACGACGGCGCGAATGGCGGGATTTATAATTGTATTCGGTAGGGTTTAGAACGGTAAAAAAGCGCTGTGTCTCTGCGCCTCCGTGTTCAAATATCTTATTGCAGCATCTGCTTTATTCGTTCAACTTCCGTATCACGCGGCAAGGATTGCCCACGGCGAGCGAATGGGGCGGAATGTCGCGCGTCACGACACTGCCGGCGCCAACGACCGAGCCGTCGCCGATCGTCACGCCCGGAAGGATCACTACGTTGCCGCCAATCCAGACGTTGTGGCCGATGGTCACGGGGCGGGCGTATTCCAATCCGCGGTTACGCTGCTCGACGTCGAGCGGATGGCCTGCCGTATAGATGGCCACGTTGGGCGCGATGAAGGCATTGTCGCCTATCGTCACGCGAGCTCCGTCCAGGATCACGAGGTTAAAATTGGCAAAAAAGTTTTCGCCCACCTCGATGTTGTAGCCATAATCGCAGGCGAAAGGCGGCTCGATGATGCACTGCTCGCCCGTGCGGCCCAAAAGACGCTTCAAGAGCGCGAGCCGTTCGGCCTCCTCAGAGGGGCGCAGGCGGTTGTAATCGTACAATAACTCCTTGGCCGCACGACGTTCGGCCAGCAGTTGCGGGTCGTAATTCGCGTCATAAAGCAGGCCCGCGCGGCATTTTTCTTTCTCTGTCATTATTTTTAGTTTATGAGGTTATGAGATTATAAAAAGGCACACAGATGACACAGATGAGACAGATGACCACAGATTTATTTATTTTAGGCACGGCTTATTTTGATTTATACAGCTAAATAGATACAGCGTAGCCACAAGAAATCAGTGGTCATCTGTCTCATCTGTGTTATCTGTGTGCCATTCTCCGCCGGATGGATATTCTTCATTCTTCATTCCTCATTCTTCATTTACTAAAATATTTTTGGAAGAAGAGGAGATGATAATCGATGGAATTGTTCCAATAAGCGACATTGTGCGCGCCGGGGCGGACGATGAAGTCGTGCGGAATGCCCTTTTCCAACAACGCGTTGTGGAACTGGCGGTTCACTTCGAGGAAGAAATCCTCCGTGCCGCAATCGACGATGAGTGCCAAGCGGCCCGGCTCCAGCTGCGGGACGAGGTTCGCGACCGTGTGGGCGTCCCAGACATCGGGATGCGCGTCGCGCTCGCCCAGTTGTTTGTACATGTTCCAACTCTTGGGGAAAGGACGGATATCGACGCCGCCACTCATGCTGCCCGCCGCCCCAAAGACGTCTGCGTGGCGGATGGCGTTCCAGAGCGCACCGTGGCCGCCCATGCTGAGACCCGAGATGGCACGCCGTTCGCGCCGGGCGTCGGTCGGGTAATGCGTGTCGATGTATTGCACTAATTCCGAGGAGATGAAGGTTTCGTATTGCACATCGGCGTGCAGCGGACTGTCCCAATACCAGCTTTCCTCGCCATCGGGGCAAACGATGATGAAGCCCTTCTCGTCTGCCAGCTCCGGCAAGTTGGGTTTGATAATAAGCCACGTCTTATAATAGCCGCCGTGGCCGTGCAAAAGGTACACAACGGGGCAGCGCTTCGCCTGCGCCACGTCCGGCACAATCGTGATGACTTTGATGTCTTTCTGCATCTTCGCGCTCCGGACGAGGACCGTGTCCACCGTAGCCGCACTCGCGATGCCGCTTATCCAAAGGAAAAGGAGGAATAGGAACTGTTTCATTGCAATACGTGTAAAGTGAGACAAGAGGCAAGCGCCGCCGTCTCGGTGCGCAGCCGGCTCTTGCCTAAGGATATGGGTTGGAAACCTTGCGCTTCCGCCCAGCGAATCTCTTCCGGACTGAAGTCGCCTTCCGGGCCGATCAGCACCAAGGCGTCCGAGCCCGGTTGATAGATCTCCTTCAACAACGGCTTCTCGCCCGCCTCGCAATGGGCAATGAATTTCTGCCCGCTGAACGGGAGCTGGACGAAGGTGCGGAAATCCGTCATGTCGTTGAGTTTCGGGAGCATGGCCTTTTGGGATTGCTTCATCGCGCTCACCAGGATTTTCTCCAACCGGGCTGTCTTGATCTCTTTTCGCTCCGAGAAGCGGCAACGCAGGCAAGTGATTTCGTCGATTCCGATTTCTGTCGCCTTCTCGGCAAACCACTCCATGCGGTCCATGTTCTTTGTGGGCGCGACGGCTATATGGATATACGCGTTCCAAGGCTTCCCGGGATTCCAAGACTCCAAGATATTCACGGCGCAATGTTTCGGATGGGCTGCCGTGATGACGGCCCGGTAAAAGGCGCCTTTCCCATCCGTCAATTCAATCTCCGCGCCTTCCGCGAGGCGAAGCACCCGCGTGCAATGCCCCGATTCCTCTTCAGGAAGAACCGGATTCGTGGCGATATCCGGCGCATAAAACAACTGCATAACTCTTTTCTATCTAATTCGTAATTATTTATCCTAAGATCATTCCAATAATCGTGGCCGAAAGGACGGAGACCAATGCGCCGCCAATCATCGACCTCACGCCGGTCCGCGCGATCAGCTCCTTCTTGCCCGGCGCCAAGACGCCTAATCCGCCCAACAAAATCCCAATCGAAGAGATATTGGCAAAGCCGCACAGCAGATAAGTGGACATGATGACCGACTTCTGCGAAAGGAAGAGGCCCGCGTCTTTCCATTGTTGCAATTGGAAATAAGCCACAAACTCATTCAAAATAGTCTTTTGCCCCAACAAAGAGCCGACTGCCACCATGTCGCCCATCGGCACGCCAATCAACCACATGAACGGCGCCATCACCATCCCCAACATGAACTGGAAGGTCAAGCCTTCTGCCCTTCCGTCGGATATTTCCACAATCCAATCATTCAGTCCCGTATAACGCCCGATGAGGTCGCAGGTGATGAAATTCACCATCGCCACCAGCGAGATAAAGACGAGCAGCATCGCGGCGATATTGGTCATGAGCTTCACGCCCGTCACTGTTCCAGAGGAAATCGCCCCTAAGACATTCGTATGTCCCTCTTCGCCCCATTCCGGGACCGCTTTGTCCGCCACCGGTTCGGTTTGTGGACAGATCATCTTCGCAATCACAATCGAGCCCGGCACGGCCATCACCGAGGCCGACAATAGGTGCGTGGCAAAGAGTTGCTGGGCTGCCGGATCGGTTCCACCCAACATGCCGACATAACTTCCCATTACCGAACCGGCGATCGTTCCCATTCCCGAGACCATGACCAAGAACAGTTCCGAGCGGTTCATCACGGGAAGATAATTCTTTATCAAGACGGGCGATTCCGTCATGCCCAGGAAAATGTTCCCGCACGCGACGAGCCCTTCCGTCCCCGAAATATTCATCACCTTCCGAAGCAACCACGACAAGGCGCCGACAACCTTCTGGATGATTCCCCAATAATAGAAAAGCGAGACCAATGCCGAGAAGAAAATCACAATGGGTAAAGAGTGAAGCAGGAAGCTGAATCCCGCCGCCTTCGAAGCGTACGGGCCTAAGAGGAAATCCAATCCATCGCCGGTGAAATCCATCAGCTTCACAAACACTTTGCCCAACGCCTCGAACAGCGCCCCGACTGGCGGAACATATAAAATGGACAAAGCCAAAACCAGCTGGATCAGCAAGCCGCCTCCCACCAATCGCCAATCAATCCGCTTCCGGTCATAACTCAATAGATAAGAAATGGCAAGCACACTGGCGATGCCCACCAGCCCTCTTGCCAACGAAATGAACCCAAAACCCGCCGTTGCTTCCATATTATCCTGCGTTAGGGCCTTCGCGCCGTTTTAGTTCATCCTTATAAACTTTCGCGAACTCGTATTGCTCGTCTTCGATGGCATCGGAGAGCTTCTCCTTCAATTGCGCATCCGAGAGGTTGGCAAGCCACTCATCCAGCGAAGCCTTGTCGCGAAAGTCGGCCGGCGTCAAGTCCGGATCGTAGGCGAAAGGCATGTCCATCGATGCCATTTCCTCCTCGTCCTCGTCGTTTGCATCCGGTTCTTCCAAGATCAGGCCGCACTCCCGCACGATTTCATCGGTCGTAAAGACGGGCGCTTTCAGGCGTAAGGCAATCGCAATGGCATCCGACGTCCGCGAATCGATGCGCACTTGCCGCTCGCCGTCGAACAAGACCATTTCCGAATAGAACACGCCATCTTCGAATTTATAAATATAGACCTCTTGGAGCAATATCCCAAACGAATGCGTGAAGCTCACGAACAGATCGTGTGTCAACGGACGGGGCGGCACCAAACGCTCTAATGCGATCGCAATCGACTGGGCTTCAGCCGTTCCCACAATGATCGGGATGCGATAAGGCCCTTCTGCTTCGGCCAATATCAAGGCATAAGCTCCGGATTGCACCTGACTGCTGGTCAGTCCTTGTACGATAACTTTTATTTTCTTTGCCATATTTTCTAATGAACCAAGGCAAAGGTAGTTTTTTTTCACAAGAATCGCAACACCTCGGCACGCTTTTATTTATCAACCGCCCATTCGCGCATTTCGTACATGTCCAGGTATTCTTCCCAGGCTTCATCGGCCTCGACGTAAAGCGTGATCGGAAGCGCCTCGAAAGGAGCCAATGCTTGGTTCAAATAATCGCCAAAGACACGCGCCGAACAGGTGTAATAAACCCATGTCTTTTCGCCTCCGCCCGTGTAGACCGACGTTTGGATCGCCAGCTTGTCTTTCTCCATCGCCCGGCGAAGCGCCTCTTCCATCTCTTCCATGCGTGCGGCCACCTCGTCGGAAGGCATCCCATGCGCATCGGGTTCATACTTCCAAGTGATTTCCACCCGCTCTTTGAACTTGCCAGATGTCCGGAATGCGTCCAAATCCTCCCGTCCGTACACCGAGATGATATCGCCCCGTTCATTCTCCGACAAGGCAGTAAACCAATTATCGCTCAACTTCATGTCTTTCCTTTCTTCTTAATTTAATGTCTATTTGATGCCTGTCTTTCCTTGGATTTATAACGATAATCCCATCCGATTATAACCATAAACCCTTCCCTTTATAACGATGAAAGAGGAGATGTCCTTGCGAGACATACCCCTCTTTCTGGAAACAATAATTCATTTATTAACCATTATCAATCATCTGCATGGGTCGCTTCATATTCTTTCAGCAACTTCTCTTGTACATCGGAAGGCACTAATTCATACGAAGCAAACTTCATTGTAAACGAAGCACGGCCGCCAGTGATCGAGCTCAACGAAGTAGAATAGTTCGAAAGCTCCTTCAAAGGCACTTTGGCTTGCAACTGTTCGAATCCTTTCCGGCTATTCATGCCCATGATCATGGCGCGGCGTCCTTGCAAATCGCTCATCACATCGCCCAAGAAATCGGCCGGGACGGAAACTTCCACGTCGTAAACCGGTTCCAAGATCTTCGGTCCTGCTTCCTTAAATGCCTGGCTAAATGCATTCCGGCCGGCCAGCATGAACGAGATTTCGTTGCTATCCACCGGGTGCATCTTTCCATCGTAAACGCAAATCCGGACATCGCGGGCATAAGAACCGGTCAAAGGACCTTGCTCCATGCGCGACATAATTCCCTTTAAGATGGCCGGCAGGAAGCGGGCATCGATCGCGCCGCCCACGATACAGTTGACAAATACCAACTTGCCGCCCCAATCCAAATCGATGGTCTGCGTATCGCGGACGTTCATCTTATATTCTTGTCCGCCAAAACGATATGTATCCGGGGCAGGCATGCCTTCGTAATAAGGTTCTACAATTAAATGCACTTCGCCAAACTGGCCTGCGCCGCCCGATTGCTTCTTATGGCGATAATCCGCGCGAGCGGCCTTCGTAATCGTTTCGCGGTATGGAATCTTCGGTTCCATGAACTCGATGGGCAACTTGTCATTGTTCTCGATGCGCCATTTCAACGTACGGAGGTGGAATTCACCCTGCCCGGAGACGATGGTCTGCTTCAACTCCTTCGATTGTTCGATCACCCAAGTCGGGTCTTCTTCGCGCATGCGGGTCAAGATTTCCATCATCTTTTCCGCATCGGCCTCGTTCACCGGTTTAATCGCCCGGCGATACTTCGGATCCGGATACTTGATAAAGTCGAAACGATAATCGCATCCCTTGCCATTCAACGTATTCCCGCGGCGGACATCCTTCAGTTTCACGGTAGCGCCAATATCGCCAGCTACCATTTCGGGAACTTCCGTACGCGTTTGTCCATCTGTCACAAATAACTGCGCGACGCGTTCTTTCGAACCACGGTCGGCATTCACTAAATCATCACCTGCTTTGACTTTGCCAGAAATAACTTTGAAATAAGAAACTTGCCCGATATGCGGCTCGACCGTCGTCTTAAAGAAGAAGAGGCTGGTCGGACCTTCGGCATCGGGAGTAACCTCCACACCCTCAGTTGTCACCAAGCGCGGCATCTTGTCCGTACATGGAACGACATTTCCTAAGAACTCCAACGTACGACGGACGCACATATCGCGGCCAGCGCATACGCAGAACACCGGGAACATATCGCGTCTGACCAATCCCGCACGGATACCGGCGCGCATATCATCCTCGCTCAACGTGCCCTCTTCGAAGAAACGTTCCATCAAGACATCGTCATGCTCGGCAGCCGCTTCGACCAAAGCTTTGTGCAATTCCATCGCCTTTTCCATCTCTTCGGCCGGAATTTCAAGCACGTCGGGCACACCGCCTTCGGGTTTCCAGCGGTACATCTTCATTTTCAGCACATCGACCACGGCATTGAACGCCGGTCCGCACACGACAGGATATTGGATTTGCACCACTTTGCCGCCCCAACGGTCCTTCAATTGGGCCACTGTTCCTTCGAAATCAGCCTTGTCATTGTCCAACTGGTTGACTACGAAGATGACCGGTTTATGGAATTGCTCCGTATAGCGGAACTGGTTGATTGTCCCGACCTCGACGCCATATTGCGCGTTCAAGACCATCAACGCTGTATCCGTCACGTTCAACGCCGAAACCGCCCCGCCGATAAAATCGTCCGAGCCCGGGCAATCGATGAAATTCAGCTTCCGGTCTTGCCATTCCACACTGAACACCGTCGAGAACACCGAATAACCATATTCCTTTTCTACGGGGAAATAGTCGCAAACCGTATTTTTGCTTTCCACACTTCCCCGGCGTTTTATGACACCACCCTCGTAAAGCATGGCTTCCGCGAGAGTGGTCTTCCCTGCACCTGAACTACCTAAAATAGATATGTTCTTAATCTCATTTGTTTGATATACTTTCATTTGATATCAGGCATTAATAAGTTTAACAATAAAGATGGGTTCTAAAACCTCTTTAGAACGAGCGCAAATTAGGAAGACTTTGCGAGATAGGCAACTTTTTATGCGCTGTTTGAAAATTATGTTATACAACATCCGCCCGTTAATCGCTATTTATCAAGGAATAAACATTACTTAAAGGCTAAAAAAATTTTCACTTGGAGAAAACTTTTCTTGCCTGGGAGAAAAACAAGAGATGCCCGTCCAAAAGTGGAAAACCTCCGAGGAAAACTCTATCTTTAGGCTAAAGATATATATCTGCAAGCTAAAGATACGTATCTGCAGCCTAAAGATATGTATCTTTAACCTAAAGATAGAGATTTTCCCGTATCCTTTCCACTTTTTCTTCCCAGGCAATGGATTATTTGCCCAATATTTCGTACCTTTGGCTCCCGTAAAACAATATTAAATACAGAACGGCTATGAATGATTTACGTGATTGGTTTTATTTCTCGGCGGGCGAACGACGGGCGCTCACCGTTCTTTCCTTATTAATAATAGGTGTATGGGCGGCGTTATGGTGGACGGAACCGGACGCTTCGCCCGAGGCAATTCCAGAGAATCTCCCCGGAGATACGATCCGGACCCTTGCCCAAACGAAGGCAAACGATAGCCTGGCGCGCCCGATTCCCCAGCCTCAACCTCTGAAGAAACAAGAGAAAAAGACGAAAAGCTATCCGGAGGCGCGCCAATTCCAGCCCTCCCATGCGGAGCGGAAACAAACGAAACGCTATGCTTCGCATAAGTTCCCGCGCGGGACGGTGGTTGAACTCAACGGGGCCGACAGCCTCACGCTCCGGAAAGTGCCGGGCATCGGCGAAGCTTTCTCGCGCCGGATCGTGAAGTACCGCGCGTTGTTGGGCGGTTTCTATTCGGTCGCGCAATTGGCTGAAGTGTATGGCATCGACGCTGAACGGTATGCCGCGCTGGCTCCTTGGTTTTGCGTGGACACGACGCTCATTCATCCCATTGATGTCAACAAGGCCGATTTCCGCACCCTCATCCGTCATCCTTATATTGATAAGCCGCAGACCGTGGCCATCTTAGCCATCATCCGAAGAAAAGGAAGGATTAACGGGTGGGACGACCTCCGATTGCTCGAGGAATTCACGCCTGCCGACCGGCGGCGCCTCCGGCCTTATCTCTCGTTCGGGACGGATTGAACCTTTCCTTTCCGGGGCTTAGGCACCGTAAAGATAGGCAGATAAAGGAAGATGCCAATGATGGACATCACGAGTCCGCCGATAGTGCCCGCCGCCATGGGAAACCAAAAGGCCTCTTTCTCTTCGCCTATCATGAAAGGGATAAAGCCCAAGATCGTGGAGATGACGGTCAGGGAAATCGGCGTAATCTTGGCATTCCACGCTTTCAAGTAAGCCCGGAGCGGAGGCATGGCGGGGAAACGTTCCTTGATCTGGTTGTATTCATTCAGGATATAAATGCTGGCATTGACCGTGATGCCGCAAAGCAGGACAAAGGCCGCGAAGCCGCCCTGGTCGAAGTTGAGCTTGAACCAATAGAAGGTCAAGAACACACCAATATAGGAAATCGGAATGACGAAAATGACCGCCAACGGTTGCCGCAATGAATTGAACAGGATGCTGGTCATAAAGAAGATGATGACGATAATCAGCGCGAGGAGCAAATATTGCGCATCGTCTTCCTCGCCCCATCCGTAGTAATAGTTATTGTCCACCTTGGCGGTGTAGCCCATCGGCAAGAGGCGTTGGAAATCCTTGACGAGTTGCTTCTGGATCTTCGCGCCTTGGTTCGTCGAGCCGATGTATTCGTACTGGAGGCAGAGCTTGTATTGCTGGTTCACCTTGGCGATCTCTTGCGGCATCTGTCCTTTCTCGACCGTAGCCAGGTCGGAGAGCTTATAGGATTTCGCGCCGAGCTTTCCAGGCACATATTGCATGTTCCAGATATCATAGGCTTTCGATTGGCGGGAAGAGAGCTTGAGGTTCTCCATTTCGTTATCGACAAGGATATTTCCGGCGTAGATGTCTTGCCCGAAAATAGGGCTGACGGAAGCGAAAAGCTCCATCGGCTGAATGTCCTCTTGAGCCAAGCGCGCCTTGTCGAGGTGGAAATAAAACTCTTGGTAATCATCCTTCCACCACGAGAATTGGGAATTGATCAACACTTCCTTGATGCGCCTATACGTGAGCAGCTTCGCCTTGAGCTTTTCCGCCCATTCATAGAGTTCGTCGTAGTTATAGCCATACATTTCGATGCGGTAAGAACCGGCACTCTCACGCACATCGTTGCTAAAGCCTTGGTCCATCAAACCCCAGACGCCCCAACTTCCGCCACCCAGCTCGAGCGCCTTGCTAATGACTTGGCTCTTTAATGTATAGGGGAAGCCGCTCCGTTCCGCTTCCCGCGTAAAATAGACATCGATGCCCGCTTGCCGGGCGTTGTAAATATGGGTTTGGAATTGCCGTATCTCTTTATATGTACTAAGGAAAGCCTCCATGCGGTTGATGAGCGTATTCATTTGCTCGAGTGTCGTCCCGTTGGGCATCGAAGCCGTAATGTTTAATACGGTTTCATCGTTGCGGGTAAAATAACTTCCCTCGTACACTTTCTCGACAAACAAGCGCAAGGTGCCGCCCAGGGCTTTATCCACCACAGGCTTGATGTTTTCCTTCCACACGTCCTCCTTTACCATTTTATTATAAGTATCGATGAATAAAGAATCGGTATGCGAATAGAACTTCTTCTCGTCGTATTCGATTTTCTCGGGCAGAAGGAAGACGGGCAAACCAAAAGCCAGTACTAACACCACGCACGCCATCTTCTTCCATTGGCAAAGGAATCGGATTTGGGTTTTATAGTATCGCGTAAAGTAAATCTTTAGGAACACAGCGGCACGATGGCACAGCAACTTTATGTTTTTGCCCCATCGAAAAAGAACTCCGTGCCTCCGCGTCTCCGTCTTCACCCGTTTCCGCTTCTCTCCTAACTTCAGCTTTTCAATCAAAGCCGGTACGAGGAAGAGGGCGATGAAGAGCGAAACGGCCAAATTGATAATCACTACGGCGGCAAAGTCCTGGAGGTTGATGCGGATGCGTTCGTCGAGGAAAAAGATGATCACCAAGGCGCCAATGGTCGTAAGCGTGGCCGCCAGAATTGACAGGAATGCTTTCAAGTCGTGACGCCTACGAATGTGATCAGTCATAACGATGGTATTATCAATCACTAAGCTCAACGAAATCGTAATCCCGGCCAACGAATACAATTGTATCTCCAACCCGAACAGGTAATAAAAGATCACAGCAATACAGAGGTTTATCCCCAGACTAATGACGATAAGAAACATATATCGCACGTTCCACGTAATCAGCAGCACAAAGAGAAGCAGGATAAGGATGGTCAGCCCCGTGCGGACGTAGATCTTATCCAGTTCCTCTTGGATGTATTCGGTGGCGTCGTAGCTCGTGTGTATCTCATATCCAGCCGGTAGAATTTCCTGGATATGGGCCATTTCCTCCTTTACGGCCTTCGCCAATTTCAATTGGTTGGCGGTTTCGTCTGCCCAAATAGAGAGGTAAATGGAGTTCAAGCCATTTATGCGGTAATAACTCTGCGGCTTTTCTTCCTGGCGGGTCACTTTCAGGAGCTGGTCGAGGCGCACCCATTTTCCGTTAGCAGTCCGGACGCTAATCCGGTTTGCCGCAAACCCGTCCGTCTCCCGCTCGGGTAAAAGGGCGAGGCGCATCCATTGGCGTGCGCCTGTCTGGTGGGAAATATCGGCAATCCCCAAGAATTCTTTTTGGTAATAATGGGCTATGGCGGTTTGGATATCTGCGATGGAGACGCCCAATTCCGTCAGTTGGTCGTTATCATATTCCAGGTGCCATTCCATCGGCGTGGCGCCGCTCACCTGGATGCGGTAGATGCCGCTTATCGTGCTGAGGCGTGGCTTGATCTGGTTCTCGGCAAAGCGTTGGATAAAGATGGGCGTCGCGGCGGCGTTGAGGGTATAGCTTAGGAATGGACGCGAGGCTCGGTCGTCGGGGCGACTCATCTCCAGCACGGGATAGGTCACGCCGTCGGGCAGGTCGGGCCAGGTCTGGCGTACAATCGTCGAAGCCTCAAAGCGGGCGGCGTCGATGTTCGTGTGTTTATCCAGTCCGAGGGTAATGCGGCCCCAGCCGTTGCCGGAAGTCGAGGAAATCTCCTTGACGCCCTTGATGCGTGAAAGCATGGCCTCCAGCCGCGAAGTCACTTCCATCTCGATGACGCGCGAGGAGTTTCCCGCCATATTGTAGCTAATGGAGAGTTGCGGCAAAGTCCGTGAAGGAGAAAGCTTGACGGGTAATAAAGGGATAAGCGCTATCCCCGCCAAGGCGGCGCAGAGGAAAGCTACAATCCAAGTGAATGCCGATATGTTCCGTTTAGAGCCCATGTTCGTAGTCAAATTCGTTCGAGAGCGATACGCCGACCTCGAAATCGTGCAGTGTCAGTTTCCGTATTTTGTAGTAACTCAGCCAATAGTTCTGCAAGGCGGTGATATAATTCCGCTGGGCTTCCTGCTGGCGGTTCAAGGAAAGCGTCATGCTGTTCAGATCCGCTTTGCCGATCAGGAAGCGTTGTTTGGTCTTTTGGTAAGCCATCAAAGCGATATCCAACGCCTCCTCCGCACTCTGGATGAGGTTCTGTTGGATTTGGAAATCCCCGACCGTCATGATGACCTCCTCTTCCACGCTGATTGCGGTCTGCTCGGCCGTCGTCTGGGCGATGCGGAGGTTGCTTTTCGCAATGTTATGTTTTCCGCGGCGCACGCCCCAGTCCACAAGCGGTATCGAGACGGAGACGGAGACCACGTCTTGTTGCAACGGGTCCCGGTATGCATCTTTAAACGAAGACGCGACTTGGTTGAACCCGATGCTCGCATTCACCGAGGCGTTGAACATCGACTCTTTCCGGGTGCGGTCCACTTCCTGCTCGGCCTCCAGGATGCTTTGTTTGGATGCCAGGAGTTCCGGGTTGTTCTCCCGTGCCATGCGGAGGGCTTCGTCCACCGGGATTTGCAACGCTCTGGGGCGTGAAGGCAACCGTAGGCGTATCATGCGGTTCTTGTCGAAGTTCAAATAGGAGGCCAAACTGAACATGGCGCGTTGCAAAGAGATTTCTGCATTCTTCAATGTATTCCGGGCGTTGATAGCATCCAGTTTGAGGGTCAATAAATCCTCCTGGCTGATGGCCGCAATCTTGTGCCGCTCCTGCCCCGTGCGGTAGAGCGTATCGGTATTAGCCACATTCTCCTTTGCCATATCATATTCTACTTGCGCCATCGCCAAATTGAAGAAATAGGTGGTCGCCTGCTCGCTGATCGATTCCATATTATAGAGGAACTCCTTCTTCACCTTCTCGTACTTCAAAGGTTCTATCTTCCGCGCCCAGCGGAACGCATTGTACCCAATCAAATCCTGGCTATACCCGATGCGGATGGGGACGGTCGTGAATTGGTTGTAGTCCTGTTCGCCAAACGAGCGCATGTAGCCTAAATCCGAGTCGATATAAAAACTACCGCCCAGGAGGTCGAAATTCTGCGTGACGTTCAGGCTACCGCTCGCGTAGAAGGATTGTTGCTTGCGGTAGACGTCCAAGTCGGCCTCCGAGTCGTACCTTCGGGTAATATCCCGGTAGTATTGCGCCGGGGTGAGGTTCAACGTCAGGCTGGGCAGCCGCTCCGCTTTGTAATTACGGTATTCCCAATACCCAGACAGGTACAGGTTCTTACTCCGGAAGGCCTCCAGCGAACTATCCGCCGCCAACTGGATCGTCCGCTCGAGCGAAAGTTCGATGGTTTGTCCCGCGGCGAAAGGGGCGAGGCAAAGCAGCATCGCGATGAGCTGTATTTTCATTGTTTCTTTCCTATTCATATTTTATTCTTTATCTATTATCTTTTTTATCTCGTAAGAAGTAACACTTCTTGCTCCACTACAACCGTAGCGACGCTGGATGTGACACTTCTTGCTCATCGGCAGCGCGAGGTGTAGGGAAAG
>CALUZR010000073.1 GCA_944325335.1 uncultured Parabacteroides sp.
GCATTGTGGACGAAAAATTCTTCCTCTACAGGCTTTCTATGATTTATGCCTACCCACATTGATTTTCCGCTGACCCCGAAGAGTTCTTGATGGCTCCGGAAGAAAGTGCTGCAACAGCTAACGAATCCATCGCAGCTGAAGGCGTAATCTCCGTAACTGCTACCGACGGCGCAGTCATCATCAAAGGCGCAGAAGGCAAGAACGTAGTAATCGCTACAATCCTTGGTAAAGTCGTAGCTAACGAAACGATCAACTCTGACAACGAAACAATCGCTGTACCGGCAGGTATCGCAGTTGTATCAGTTGATGGCGAAAGCTTCAAGGTAGTCGTTAAGTAAATGAATAGAAATAAGTTCATAACATTATAAATTTAAGTTGTTAATAAATAGTTAATAAGCTGATTGTGCCCCTTGTGAAAGTCGCCGCAGCGCATAAACGTTAGTATTAATATTAGTAATAAAAATTCTATTCAAGGCGCTCCCTTCTGGGAAGAACGGAGCGTGAAACTCTTAAGAGCCTCTTCTCTCTCGATAGGGAAGGGGCTTTTTATATGATTTATACTTGATTTCTTATCGGAACAACCGTTTCATCCGCCGTTTCCGCTCCAAATGCCGTTCATAAGCATTCAATAGGGAAAGGCAATGGGTGGCGCATTCGGTTTCATTCCAGCCTCGAAGGCGGGCATACGCTCGTACGACGTATTCAAACAAATCATGCCGGTGCGTGAGGCGCACGAGGTTCTTCAGGCATTGCACTTGGGTCGGATTGGCGATGAACTTCGAGCGGTTGATGTCGATGACGGTAAATTGTACGCCTTCCACACTTTTATGGTACAGTATATTGGTCAGATTCAAATCCCCGTGCAGGAAGCCCTTCTGGTGCATCTCGACGAGGAAACCCGCCAACGCATCTGCCAGCTCGCGGTCGAACGTCTCGGCCTCGACCAACACCGGATAGAGCGGCGCGTCGTAGCACCGTGCACTGACGAAATAGCTCCGCCGGATGCCCAGGGGCGACTCTTCGACAAAGGCACATACCGGCTCGGGCGTACGGATGCCCAGCTCCTGCAAACGCGCAGCATAGCGGCATGCCTTCCATGCCTTGCAGGGCGTGAACCAACGGTAAGCCACCCCCTGAAAGATGTTTGGCACCTTATACATCTTCGCCACCCATTCGCGCCCGTTCGCCACGAAGGAATACACCCGGTTGCGCCCCGCGTAAAGCGATGTCCATGTCTGAGGCACGTGCTCCGTTGAAACAGACATGCCTTCCATCGAACGCGACTTCAGTTCGTGGTCATCTTCCTTCCTAAACTCGCTAACCCATCTATACCAATGAAACTTTCCCATCTATCTTGAATTTGGATGCAAAGATACATTTTTTGCCCATATCCGCGCTTTACCCGATAAAATTCGTACTTTTGCGCACGTGTGATGTGTTGAACGAAATATGAACACAGAGGCACAGAAACACAGAGTTTTTAATATGTATAATATGAGAAATTGCTATCTATCGCGCAACTACAAAAATATGCGCAGCGCCGGGAGCAAGGCGAAAACAGACATGGAGCGGATTTGGGCCGAAGAGGGATTCGTCAACCTCGGTCTTGCCCAGACGCGCTCGGACAACAAGGTGTACAGCTTCTTCCGCACGCTGGCCAGCGTCTGCGCCATGTGCTTCCGCATCCGCCGGGGCGATGTCCTTTTCCTTCAATATCCGTTCAAGAAATATTTTGCATTCGTCTGCCATGTGGCGCATAGGAGAGGGGCGCGAGTGGTTACGCTCATCCACGACCTCGGCTCGTTCCGCCGCAAGAAACTGACTGTGCCGCAGGAAATCGCCCGCCTTTCCCACGCCGACGCCCTTATTACGCTCAACGACGCCATGGCCGATTGGCTTCGCGCGCAAGGTTGCCAGCTCCCCACGACGAGCCTCGGCATCTGGGATTACCTCTCCGACGCCCGCCCGGTTCCACGTGAAACCATGCCCGCGCCGCCCTATTCCATCCTCTACGCCGGTAGCCTCGGGATGCGCAAAAACCGGTTCCTCTACCAGCTGGAGCACTGCCTCCGCGACCTCTCGTTCCATCTCTACGGGAATGGTTTCGAGGTGGATAAGATACAGCACCCCGAGCGGTTCACGTATCATGGCTTCGTCGATTCGGACCAACTCATCGCCACCGCCCAGGGCGATTTCGGCCTTGTATGGGACGGCGATTCCGTGTCGACCTGCACCGGCAATTTCGGCGAATACCTCCGCTACAACAACCCGCACAAGGCGTCGCTCTACATCCGCTGCCACCTCCCGCTCATCGTCTGGGACGAGTCCGGCCTCGCCCCCTTCGTCCGCACCCATCGCATCGGTATCTGCCTCCATTCCCTTGAGGACCTGGAAGAAACCCTCTCCCGCATTTCCCCGGAAGAATACGCTGAATTGTACCGCCACGTTGTGCAGCTAAGCAACGACCTGGCCATAGGAGCGATGCTGCGTGCGGCCATAAAGCGAATGGGCTTAAACTCCTAACCTTTATCGCTTGTTTCATCCTACTGTAAGATGAATTGTTCATCCTAAGGTAGGATGTGTCATTCATCTTAGTTAGGATGTATAGTTCATCTTACCGTAGGATGAAATGCTCATCCTACATTAGGAGGATAGAAGCCTTGTGTGTTCTTCATGAGGGGCGATGAATGGGGAAGGGCTGAAGCTCACCATGTTAATCGGGGAGGCTTTGCTACGCGGGTGGGTTCTCCGATACAGTGAACTGGAGGATTGCTTGGCGAGGTGCCTTATATAGGCCGCCTGCTTCGCGGTATTGCGTCTGGAGCGTGCATTTCCAAGTGCCTGGCGTGAGCTCGAAACGGGGCGGGAGGAGGAGGCTCGACGGGGTGTTATAAACCACATCTGCAGGATGATACACGTAGGATTCTCCCGTCGGGGAAAGGAACGTAATGCTTACGTTGGGATCTTCGCCCACGAGCTTGATCCGCTTGCCGAAGAGGAAGAGGTTCGTAGGCTGTCCGGCGGGGAGG
This sequence comes from uncultured Parabacteroides sp., assembly GCA_944325335.1. GTDB lineage: Bacteria > Bacteroidota > Bacteroidia > Bacteroidales > Tannerellaceae > Parabacteroides. The sequence goes on from CALUZR010000073.1 coordinate 3,030, forward strand.
CAGTTCACGCGCCGCCAGTTTTCGTACTGCTCGCGGTTCTCGGTATTGACGCTGGAGAGGAAGGGCTGGCGTTTGTTCATCTCCGTATCGTTTTTGCAACGAAGGTGGGCAAGCAGCTGCTTCATGCGGGGCGAAGGGACGAAATTGACCACCAGCTCCTGCTGTTCCGGGTCGAAGGGCGCCAATGGGGTGGTGAATGAACCGCGCACGGCCAGTTCGAGCCGTCCGAAACCGAGGTCAATATCACATCCGTTGTTGATAGCCCGGTAGATTTCGTCCGTCATATAGCGGAACATGATGGCGTAGGCATCGGCTGTATAGATCCGGTTCACGCGGGCTACCTCGTCGGCCAACTTCGTAAAGTCCACGGTTTTCCGGTTTTTGACTTGTGCCGTACACACTTGTTTCCCCGGGAGATTACTCTCGCTTACTTGCAGAAAGACGGTCTTTCCTTCCTTCAATTGATATTTAGAGATTTCCTTATCCATACTATTTTCTGTTTGAATATAAGGTGCAAATCTAATAAATAATATCTTTCCAAAAATGAATCATCCGCTTTTTCGACCACGCATGGCAACCGAAGGGCAGCTTTCCATGGGTCAACCGGAAGCAATAAGCCGGGTGCTTGTCGAACGAGAAAAGCAACGCCTCTGATGCTTTCGGGTAATGGAATTCAGGTACTTCTGTAGCCCAAAAGACATCTTCGTTATAAAAATGGTTGCCCGTATAGGATAGGAAGTACGCAATCCTTTTGGCGTATTTTCGCACCGCTTCCAAATGTCGTGCCACGTGGCGTAATGAAAGTCCTCCATTGCCTACTTTATCGTATAAGTCCTGCCGCGAAGGCTTTTTCCGGGCATGGCTATACCACCGGGACAAGCGCATCCAAACAGATACGGGCAATCGGTCGTAAACCGGGCGTCGCATCCAAGGGGCTCCTACATAATCATATCCTTTACGACACCAATCCTCCAGTTCATCACGAAAGACATAGGCGTCCAATTGGTAGATCAACAGATATTCCGTACGCTCTACGAAACGACTGTAGAACAGTTCTGAGAGCATCAGGCGATTATATCCGCTAATACCTTTAAAGTATTCATCTGGAAACGATTCTACTTCAAACGACGGGTAAATCTCTTTCAAATTGGACACGTCTAAACTCTCTGGCTTTACAATAACCAACGTGTATCGGTTTAGAACTTTACATGCTTGTCTTAAAGAACGGTACTCCGACTCTGACAATTGATTTTGATAGACAGGAATCACCACTTGAACTCTTTCCATACGTATGTCATTATTATATTAACATTTCAAGCCACAAAGATATATGAATTTGTCCATTTGCACCAGGATATTGGGTAAAGCCAATAAAAAAAGCCGCCCCAGACCGCGCTGGGGCAGCTCAAAACCTCGTTTTGTGTAAGCTGCGAGGGATAATTAATACTATTTATTTTGACAATATGGTCAATGTATCGGAAGCAATCATGTATTCCTCGTCAGTCGGAACTACCATGACGGTTACCTTACTGTCTGGCGTACTGATGACAGCCTCTTCGCCACGCAGGCCATGGTTCTTTTCGACATCAATCTTCATGCCCATATACTCCATGCCTTCGCATACGACGCGGCGCGTTTCCCATTGGTTTTCGCCTACGCCGCCGGTCCATACCAGGATGTCGCAACCGCCCATGGCTGCTGCATACGCACCGATATACTTCTTAATGCGGTAGTTGTAGACGTCGAGCGTCATGATAGCCCGTTCGTCGCCTGCATTGACGGCTGCTTCCAAGTCGCGCATATCCGACGAACCGCCTACGAGACCTGCCACGCCGCTCTTCTTGTTGAACAACTCGGAGAGGCCGTGCGCGTCGAGATGCTCCTTTTCCATGATGAAAGGAATCGCACCCGGATCGACATCGCCGCAACGTGTACCCATCAGCAGACCTTCGGTCGGGGTCAAGCCCATCGACGTATCCACGCATTTACCATTCATGACAGCCGCAATCGAACCACCGTTGCCCACATGCGCCGTGATAATCTTCTGCTCTTCGTAGTTGACGCCCAGGATGTCGCACGCCCGCTTCGAGACGTAGCGATGGCTCGTCCCGTGGAAACCGTAGCGACGGATGCCATATTTCTGATACAGCTCGTAAGGTAAACCATACATGTATGCTTTGGCCGGCATCGTCTGATGGAAAGCCGTATCAAAGACACCCACCTGCGGAATGCCCGGGATCAATGCTTCCATAGCTGCAATACCTTTCAGGTTGGCCGGATTGTGTAGCGGAGCCAATTCAGAACATTCTACTACCTGTTCCAATACCTCCTTCGTCAACAGCACGCTGGAAGCGAACTTCTCGCCGCCATGCACCACGCGATGACCTACGGCGTCGATTTCCTTATAATCCTTGATGCAACCATACGTATCGTCGGTCAAGACACTTAAGATAAATTGGATACCGGCCTGGTGTTCAGGTATATCCTTTTCGAGGATGACCTTCTTACCGTTCTTGTCTGTCAACTTCAGGAATGCGCCGGGCAAACCGATTTTCTCGATACCGCCTTGCGCCATCACGTTGCCCGACGTCATGTCGAACAACTTGTACTTGATAGAACTACTACCACAATTTAAAACTAAGATTTTCATATCATACTGTGTTTTTGTGATTATTTACGATGAGCTTTTAAAGCGATGGATTGGTTACATGCGATAGCGACCATCTTATATACGTCATCTACCGAGCAACCCCGAGAGAGGTCGTTGACCGGAGCGGCCATACCCTGCAGAATCGGGCCAATAGCTTCTGCTCCACCCAAACGTTGTACTAACTTATAGGCGATATTTCCTACTTCCAACGTAGGGAATACCAATACATTTGCCTTACCTGCGATTTCGCTGCCTGGCGCTTTCTGGGCACCTACTTTTTCTACCAAAGCTGCATCTGCCTGCAATTCGCCGTCGATCTTCAGCGTTGGTTCCATTTCTTTAGCCAAGCGAGTTGCTTCTACTACCTTATCTACCATTTCGTGGGAAGCGCTACCCTTTGTCGAGAAGCTCAACATGGCTACACGCGGTTCGATATCGGCAATTGTGCGGGCTGTTTCTGCCGTAGCGATGGCGATGCTTGCCAATTCCTGTGCGTTCGGATTCGGCATCACGGCGCAATCCGCAAAGACGAACAAACCATTTTCGCCATACTGCGGCGTCTGTGTAAACATAAGGAACGCGCCCGATACGCAACTCATGCCCGGAGCCGTCTTGATAATCTGCAAAGCCGGACGCAACACATTACCGGTTGTGTTCTGTGCACCTGCGATTTCACCGTCTGCATCTCCTGCTTTGATCATCAAGCATCCCAAATACAATGGATCTTCTACCAACACGGCCGCTTTTTCCGGCGTCATTCCTTTCTTTTGGCGTAATTGAACCAACAGATCGGCATAAGCGGCTTTCTTTTCATGGTTCTTCGGATCGACAATCTTGGTCTCAGCGATGTGCGACAACCCAAATTCGGCTGCCAACTTACCGATTTCGTCCGGATTACCAATCAACACGATATCTGCTACCCCATCAGCCAACAAACGGTCGGCTGCTTTCAATGTTCTTTCTTCAGTTCCCTCAGGAAGAACGATGCGCTGTTTATTTGCTTTCGCACGCGCAATAATTCCTTGCATTAAGTCCATAATATGGAAGATTTTATTATTATTTAATAATCATCTTTGTTTATACGCTACAAAATTAGGCATAATGCAATATAGAGTTTGCAAAATGGAGGGATTAATTTCTCCGATTTGCTTGTACTTTCAGAACATTTAACAGAAATTCGTCACTGGACGCTCGCCAGCGAGGATTTGCTGGAGTTCTTCACCGCTAATATTTACACTTATATTCCCATTATGGGCTACGGAGATTTTGCCTCGTTCTTCCGATACAATGATGACCAACGCGTCTGTTTCGAGCGACATGCCTAACCCCGAGCGGTGCCGCAATCCCATTTCTTTCGGCAAATTGGCGGTTTGGGCCACTGGCAAGATGCATCCAGCCGCACGGATGCGGTTCTTGGCAATAATCATCGCCCCATCGTGCAACGGGCTATTCTTAAAAAAGATGTTCTCTATCAGACGAGCATTCACGTCGGCATTGAACATTTCGCCGGTATGCTCATAAATAGATAAATCAACGTCTTGCTGGATACAAATCAAAGCACCCGTTTTTTTCTTTGCCATACTCATACAGGCCAAGACGATAGGTGCAACAAAACTGGGTTCGTTTTCGTCTCCTTGATTCTTTCGGGCAAAAAGGCGGGTGACGAACTGCCATCCCCGATGCGAACCCATCGCTACAAGGAAACGCCGGATCTCGTCTTGAAACAAAATCACCAATACAATGACACCCACATTGATGACCTTGTCCAGAATAGCTCCCATCAGGCGCATTTCCAATATTTGCGATACTAAAATCCAAATCACAAGGAATGACACGACGCCACTGAAAATAGCCAGTGCACCCGAATTCTTCATCAGTTTGTAAATCTGGTACAGAAAGAACGCTACCAGCAAGACATCTATTAGGTCTTTTACACCAAAGTGCATCCACATAGCTTATTCCTCCTCCTTCAATAATTGAGTGATTCGAACTGCTTCGACCGCTTCACGTACATCATGCACGCGCAAAATATCCGCCCCATGCAAAAGCGCAAAGGTATTTAACACCGTAGTCCCATTCAAACTTCCTTCTATGCTCGTCTCCAACATTTCGTAAATCATCTTTTTTCGCGAAATACCTACCAATAAAGGTGCCTCTAAAATGCGAAAATCAGACAGATGGCGCATCAACTCGTAGTTTTGCTCGATGGTCTTACTAAAGCCGAAACCAGGATCGACAATCACATCATTTACTCCCAATTGGTAGAGTTGATTCATTTTGACAGCAAGGGATTGCAAAACCTCTGCTGTGACATTCTCATAAGCAGTTAGAGTCTGCATGGTTTCAGGCGTGCCTCGCATGTGCATAATTATATAAGGTACGCGTAAGTCGGCTATTGTACGAAACATATTCGGATCCATGTCGCCTCCCGAAACATCATTGATGATGGCCACACCATACTCCTCGACAGCCCAACGGGCAATATTCGCCCGGAAAGTGTCCACCGAAACAATTACTTCCGGATAATGCAACATCAGAATAGATAAAGCTTTCTTCAGTCGGTTCCGTTCCTCCTCTTCCGTAGCCGTAACAGCTCCCGGCCGCGTAGAGCATCCGCCAACGTCGATAATCCGTCCGCCTTCCGATAAGATGGTCTCTATTCTTTTATAAAGAGCCGATTCATCTTCTATCCGGCTATCGGCATAAAAAGAATCGGGAGTGACATTTAAGATTCCCATAACCCATGGCTCGTCCAATGTGACAAGCTTTCCCTTGATATTGAGTGATTTTGCTTTCTTCATCTTCCGCATATTGTTTGAATGTGCAAATGTACAAAGAAAGTTGTGTGTGTACAACTCTTTCTTCACCCTATAATTCCCGAATAATTGGAATGAAATTGAAACACAAAGTCAAACCCTTTGAGCTGTATTCTCAATTTACCTTCGCCGCAAATATAGTTGTATTTTGGGTAAATTATAACTTAAAAGAAGGAATAGCATCGAGGTAATTAAAAGTGATATTAGTTAAGAATCGAAATAGTGTCGTTTGAAGTAGTTTTTTGAGAGATGTGGTATCCCTATGATCGTTAAGTTATGTCAATACCTAAGTGGTTTTATATCGTTACCTTGCTTCTCTATCTACATAATGTTAGGCTTTTCCTTTTAAATCTTATTTCTATTCTGTATTTTTGCCGAAAATTAGCAGGAAATGGAGGTCTCTACGACAGGACATATTTTAGATGAGATAAACAATCCGGCGGATTTGCGGCAGTTGGCTACGGTACAATTGCCGGAAGTCTGTGCCGAATTGCGTCAATATATTATAGATGTATTATCGGAGAATCCGGGGCATCTGGGTGCCAGCTTGGGGACGGTGGAGCTGACCGTAGCGTTGCACTACGTGTTCAATACGCCTTTCGACCGCATTGTGTGGGACGTAGGGCATCAGGCTTATGGACATAAGATCTTAACGGGGCGACGCGAGGCGTTCCATACGCTTCGCAAGTTTCATGGCATCAGTGGATTCCCGAATCCTACGGAGAGTGAATATGACGCCTTTGTTGCGGGACATGCTTCGAATTCCATCTCGGCCGCGATGGGCATGTCGGTGGCTTCTGCCTTGAAGGAGGAAGATCGGCATGTGATTGCGGTTATTGGTGACGGGGCGATGACGGGCGGATTGGCTTTCGAAGGATTGAACAACGCGGCGGCCAATCCCAATAATCTCCTCATTATCTTAAATGACAATAATATGGCGATAGACCATAGCGTCGGAGGATTGAGCCAATACCTCGTAGATATCACCACGAGTCAGGCGTACAATCGGATGCGATATGATGTCTACCGCGGTTTGCGGAAGATGAATCTCATCAATGATGAACGGCGTGAAAATATTCTTCGCTTCAACAATAGCCTCAAGGCGCTCCTGACACAACAACATAACTTATTCGAAGGTTTCAGCATACGTTATTTCGGTCCCGTAGACGGACACGACGTGAACTATCTCGTCAAAGTCTTGAATGACATCAAGGACATGCAAGGACCGAAACTTTTACATATTAAAACAAAGAAAGGCAAAGGATTCAAACCCGCAGAAGAATCGGCTACGGAATGGCACGCACCGGGACGTTTCAACAAAGAGACCGGCGAGCGCCTCATTGCGCATCACGATGGTGAACCCCAGCTTTACCAAGACGTGTTTGGACATACGCTCGTGGAATTGGCTGAAAAGGATTCGCGTATCGTGGGGATTACGCCGGCGATGCCGACAGGTTGTTCGATGACGTACTTGATGAAAGCATTTCCTGACCGGGCATTTGATGTGGGTATTGCCGAAGGGCATGCCGTTACCTTCTCGGCTGGATTGGCGAAGGAAGGGATGATTCCGTTCTGCAACATCTATTCATCGTTCATGCAACGGGCGTATGACATGGTGATACATGACGTGGCCTTGCAGAAGTTGCATGTGGTGCTTTGCCTTGATCGAGCCGGATTAGTAGGCGAAGATGGAGCGACACATCATGGGGTGTTTGATTTGGCTTATTTCCGTCCGATACCTAATCTCATCATCGCTTCGCCCCTCAACGAATGGGATTTGCGTAACCTGATGTACACCGCGTATCAAGCAGACGGACCGTTCGTTATCCGTTATCCTCGAGGGAAAGGCGAGAAGCGGGATTGGCGGAATGAAATGCAGGCTCTCCCCATTGGAAAAGGACATAAATTGCATGAAGGAACGGATATTGCAATTCTCTCGTTAGGTCCTATTGGAAACGAGGCGGCAAAAGCTATTGAGCAAGTAGAAGCTGAACAGGGTATTTCCGTCGCCCATTACGATATGGTTTACCTGAAGCCTCTTGATGAAACCTTGTTGCATGAAGTAGGAAAACGGTTCAGGCGCATTATCACGATAGAGAATGGCGTTGTGAAGGGCGGATTGGGAAGTGCTGTTCTGGAATTCATGGCGGATAACGGATATACACCGCAAGTCCGGCGGTTGGGCATTCCTGACCAATTTATCGAGCATGGTTCCATTCCAGAGCTTTTCCATCTCTGCGGACTTGATGCGGTCAGTATCGCAAATACAATCATTAACTTTACCCATAACAATAAGCAAAGAGAATGAAAATCATTATTGCAGGCGCTGGAGAAGTAGGTACTTATTTAGCCAAGATGTTATCGCAAGAGAATCAGGACATCGTCTTGATGGACCCAGATAAAGAACGGTTGAACGCGATGCACTCGGCGATGGAAATCCTTCCGGTTGTAGGAAATCCAACTTCTCCGCGCGACTTGGAAGAGGTTGGCATCCGGAAAGCGGACCTATTCGTCAGCGTTACACCCGAAGAGACAACCAATGTGGCGGCGTGCATCTTGGCGCATAGCTTAGGCATCCACAAGACACTTGCCCGCATCAACAATTACGAATATCTACAACCCAAGAATAAGGAGCTTTTCGAGAAATTGGGCATTAACTCGATGATTTATCCGGAGATGCTGGCAGCACATGAGATTGTCACGACGATGAGACGCCCTTGGACACGCCAATATTGGGAACTTTTTGGCGGCGCGTTGATTTTGATTGGCATGAAGATACGGAGTAATGCCAAGATCGTGAACAAGCAACTTTCCGAATTGCTCTCAGAGCATAAATTCTACCATATTGTTGCTATCAAGCGAGGAAATGAGACTATCATCCCGCGCGGTTCGGACCATATCGAACCGGACGATCTGCTCTTCTTCACCACAACACGCGAATATGTGGAAGACGTACGCATCTTGGCGGGAAAAAAGAATCCGGAAGTGAAGAAAGTATTCATCATGGGAGGAAGCCGCATCGCACTACGTGTTTGTCAGTATCTGCCCGGTAATATCCGCATCAAACTGATAGAGACAGACAAGGAAACAAGTTATGCCATTGCCGAGAAAGTTCCTGGGAATGTACTTATCATCAACGGTGATGGGCGCGATACAGACTTACTTATTCACGAAGGTATTCATGACGCGCAAGCGTTTATCGCTTTGACCGAGAATTCAAGTACGAATATCCTTGCATGCCTTGCGGCCAAACGTTTTGGTGTGTTTAAGACGGTGGCGAAAATCGAAAATATGGATTATATTCCGTTGGCTGAGAGCATGGATATCGGTTCTGTCATCAACAAGAAGCGCATCGCTGCCAGCCACATTTATCAGTTCCTGCTTGACGCGGATGTCTCGAATGTGAAATGCCTTACGTTTGCGAATGCCGACGTGGCCGAATTGGTGGCACGTCCTGATTCGAAAATCACGCAAAAGGCCGTACGCGATCTTCGTTTGCCTCGGGATATGACGCTCGGCGGACTTATCCGAAACGGCAAACCGATGATGATTAACGGTGATACCCAAATCCAAGCTTATGACCATGTCGTCGTCTTTTGCCTCGACACGGCCATGCGCAAATTGGAAGATTATTTCAACTAAGTTTCCTCTATCTTAACGTTGTCTATTATGTTGAATATACGTTTCATATTTAAAATGCTGGGAGCGATGTTCATCATCGAGACCCTTTTTATGTTGGTAGCTTTGGGGGTGGCTATTTTTTATGAGGGGAGCGATGTGCGTCCGTTTGCTTACTCTTGCGCGATACTGTTCGGTGTCGGATTAGCGTTTTTTCTGTTTGGTTTGCGGGCGAACGAGCATAATGCCGGGCGGCGCGAAGGGATGCTTATCGTTACGCTCACGTGGGCCTTGTTGTCGTTTTTCGGTGCGTTGCCTTTCTATCTGGGCGGTTATATCAACCACATGGCGGGAGCTTATTTCGAGACGATGTCTGGCTTTACGACTACGGGCTCGTCGGTTATTTCCGATGTGGAGGCGCTTCCGCGCGGGATTCTTTTCTGGCGCAGCCTGATTCAATGGCAAGGGGGCATGGGCGTGATTGTGTTTGCCGTCGCGTTATTGCCGATGATTGGCGAAGGAGCGTCGCAGATGTTTAATGCCGAATCTTCGGGCATCACCCACGAGCGGTTCCGGCCCCGCATCACGCAGGTCGCCAAGCGGCTGTGGGGAATCTATGTCTTCATCACCGCCTTGCTCGTCGTTTTGCTTTGGTTGGGGCCGATGGACCTTTTTGATGCCATCTGCCACGCCATGACCGCCATTGCTACCGGCGGATTCTCGACCAAAAACGCAAGCATCGCCTATTGGAATTCGCCCTATATCGAATATGTACTCTCGCTTTTCATGTGCATCGGGGCGACGAACATGACGCTTGTCTATTTCTTCTTGAATGGCAAATTCAGTAAACTCTATAAAGACGAAGAGGTGCGTTGGTTTTATGCTATTGTGCTCATCGCGACGCTCATTACGGCCATTTGGATTTATACCAACGGGATGGTCGACGGCATAGAAGCGGCTTTCCGCAATGCGCTTTTCGTCGTCACGACGTTGATTTCGACCACGGGTTATGCCACGGCCAATTACATCCCTTGGGGCCCCTTCTTTTGGATGATTGCGCTGCTTTTGATGGTAATTTGCGGGTGTGCAGGCTCGACGTGCGGTGGTTTCAAGACGGGGCGTTTTGCGATTTTGATGAAACATCTGCTCAATGCGTTCAAGGGCCAGACGCATCCCCATGCGATTCTGCCCGTACGCTTTAACCAGCAAGCGGTTCCGCTGGATGTGGTCAACCGCATCCTGGCTTTCACGGTGGTTTACATTGCGTTGATTGTCGTCACGTGTCTGTTGCTGATGATGGACGGTGTGGCGTTCGACGAATCCATTGGGGCTGCCGTGACCTGTATGGGGAACGTCGGTCCGGGACTGGGCACCTGTGGGGCGGCGGGCAATTTCTCCGCCTATTCGCCCGAAAGCCAGTGGCTGCTTTCGTTTATCATGATGACCGGTCGTTTGGAAATCTTCACCGTCCTCACGATTCTTCTTCCGGGATTTTGGAAACAATAAGTACTTGTATATTTTAGTATAGCCCTTTGAAAAAAGGAAAGGACTCGGACTAAAAGTTCGAAACATAGGACAGGGCAAACGCATTAGGAATTTGCATAAAAAGCCAAAGCAGATAAGATCAATTTTCTCTTGATGTCTGGTTTCA
>CALUZR010000074.1 GCA_944325335.1 uncultured Parabacteroides sp.
AGCTTCCGGCAGTTGGAAGTCCGCGACCTCACCCATCCGGCATTGTTCCGTTACTTGCAGGGGCGTGGCATTAACCTCACACTGGCGAAAAGAGAATGCAGGGAACTGCGCTTCACCCACAACGGCAAGCCCTACTTCGCCATCGGCTTTCCGAATGTGGCGGGCGACTACGAGGTGCGCAACTCCTTCTTCAAGGGCTGTATCGCGCCGAAGGACATCACCCACATCCGGCAACAAGGGGAACAGAGGGAAAAATGCCTGGTGTTCGAGGGGTTCATAGACTACCTCTCGTTCCTCACGCTCCGGGTGAAGAACTGCCCCGCCATGCCCAACCTTGACAGGCAGGATTACATCATCGCCGAGTCGGGCAACGTCCTCCTCATCTGCAAGCGCGAAGACGAGCAACGCATCAAGCAGTTCGTGGCCGACGCGCAGATGAAGTACGAGAAGGAATTTAATTGAATTCTAAACACAGAGACTCGGAGGCGCGGGGCTTTTAATTATTAATGGCTCCGCGCCTCTCTTTTTTATCTCATTTTTTAGGATCTACACATTTTATCCTTTTTCAAAAAGCTCTATTTATATAACCAAAACCTCTACAACTGGGACACTGATCGTGACTATGTGAAGCTGGAACCTTTGCATTACATTCATCACACCAATATGATCCTCCTCCATAATTGGGTGTTTTGTTTCCTGGAACCCATCCTTTTCCACCACAGTAAGAGCAATCTGATTTCTTTGGGGAATATTGAGAATCGCCACCACCAAAAGGACTCGATTGGTTCATTTGACCTTGATACATCTGTTGAAGCATACGCATCTGCTCCATATATAATCGATTGTTTTCTTGTTGTTGTCTCTTTACTTCTGCCGTTTTTTCTCTACAAGCTAACGCAAATTGATTATATGCTTCCGTGTTTTTATAAGGAATTTCAAAGACTTGTATTCCTCGGTTTGTATGTTTTGCTTTTACAATTACTCGCATGCCTGGGACAAGTACTTTTTCCGTACTAAACGAGCAAGTGCCTGTTAGTTCATTCGTAGATACAGAGCAAAATTTATCTGGTATAGATTCCTTGCGTGTTCCTCGTATCAACTGGTATTCCCAAATCACGTCAAATTCGTCTTCTTGTAAATCCGTACTTAGGCTCAAATAATATTTATCATTGCCTTCCGTAAGAATATTGGCCTGGAAATCAGGATTAAGCCAAGCTTCCTCATGCTTTTTTTCGCGGTTTTCTTGCTGTTGTTTGTAAAAATTGTCCCATGATTGTTGATATAAATTAGTAATCATTTTCGATTGATCTACAATATTTTGAAACGCATTTGAGACTTGCAAATAATTCCAATAATCAAAAGAATCCCAATACTGTCCAAAAGCAGCACAATTAGCTAATAGCAATCCCCATAATAATAGAATAATCTTTTTCATAAATAATCCTCCTTGTTATTTTTACGGAACAAAGTTACGTATTTTATTGTCATTTTCAATTTTTTATTGCTACTTTTGCTGCATACTCAGAAACATTTCAAATTTTTTAGAATATGAAGTTATTAGTTTTTTTGAAGACACTTGTTCTTTGCGGTCTATTGGCTGTACCCGCCGAAACTTTCTCACAAGGATTGATGCAGCATAAAAAGGACCTTTCTACACAATCGGCAGGGGTAAATTTCTGTAAACCTATTTATAAAGATTTCCAACGATTGATTACCGGAGATGATATTTCCCCTGAGAATTTTACAATAGAAATACAAAACGAACAAAGCACACAGGCGAAAGTAGCCATGAATAGTTTTAGTGGTCATATAACCTATTCTAACGCGAATGGCTATACTATAGTGGGTGGCATTTTGCTAACAAATAGCAAATTGAAAAATAGAACCTTGGAAATATTTGCTGTAGTCCCATCTAACGAATCTATCCTTCTGCTAATGAAAGAGGAAAACGGGAGTATGGCCTATGCCGTCACAGAAGTCAATGGTCAATTAATGGTAGAAGATATCACAAATGAGGCTCATACTCGTACCTTACAAGATATCGTTTTAAATGGAATTTCTGCTGTTCAATCTGCACAAACACAAAGCATACCGCAACAAGCCCAATCAATGCCACAACAAATTCAGGCAATGCCGCAACAAACCCAAGTAATTCCACAACAAACCCAGACCGTACCGCAAACCCAAGTAGCACAACCCCAATCGTCTCCTTCCTTATCATCCCAGCCGCAGGATTCTTCGGCAGTTTCCTCTAATAATTTATCAGATACGATGGAAGTAGCATTAGAAGATTCACTGGTACTGGAAGAAGAAACAAAAACCGATGCAACTTCCACAAGCGATAAAGACATGGAATTATTGCAGCGGGCGTCGGAAATTGTCATAGAAAATTACCTGCGAAACATGGAGGCAGAAGAGGCTGCAGACGCTACAGCCTCGAAAAGTTCGTTGGGTTATTTCTTGATGTACTGCTTGGGTGTATTCAGCGGAGTTGTGGGAATGATCGTGTATTCGGCTATCCGTGCCAATAGATTTAATTTTTTCGGTTGGTTTCGGAAAAAGGAGAAATAAATGTAGATAACAATCTGAAGCGATAAAGAATGCTCCTGCGAACTGCCGACGATCTTCCGTAAGCCGCCGGAGGCCTCCGATGCCCAAAAGAAGAACGTTCTTTAACAAAAGAAGCACTCCGGAGACCCAAAGAAAATCGTTCTTTAACAAAAGGAGTACTCCGACACCTCAAAGAAAAACGTCTTTTAACTAAAGAAGCACTCCGGAGGCTTGCGGAAGATCGTCGGCTACGCTCCGGAGGCCTCCGGCGGTTCAAGAACGATCGTTCTCGCCATTTGGCAGAAAAAAACAGGCGTATATATCTTTTTAAGGAAAAAACAGCATGGATACATGAGAAATAATCGTATCTTTGGCACAAACGAATTGAATTATAAACTTAAATATAAAAATATCATGGCAGAACAAATCAAGAATTTCGCAATGAGCGACATGACGGTTGCCTCTTGCTCCAGTTTTCACAAGTTGATGGTAAAAGCGATGAACGAAGCGACGCCAGCCGCACTCCACATCGAGGACCGGATGCCTCCTTATACGGATTCGGTGAATACGCTCGCAACAGTTGTCAAACGTCAACAGGCGTTTATCTCTACCCGCCAATTGCAACGGGCCGACGATGTGCGCGACCGAGCTGCAGGATTAATTTGCAACGTGGTAAGTGCTTATTTATCTTCTACTATTGCAGAGAAACAAGCGGCGGCTGAACGTCTTGACCCGCAACTTTCCCCTTATCGTGGCATCCGAAAACATGAATATACGAAAGAAACCGGCGAGATCGACGGCATGCTTGCCCAGTTGGATTTAGAAGAAAACCAAGAAGCTATCCAGACTTTGGGACTTACAGACGAAGTAGAATCCTTGCGCGATGCCAATGAAGTTTTTAATGAATACATTGAGGCAAAAGGCGATGAATCAAGTGCCCGTTCAGAACAACGGAAAATTGAATCGGTAGCCGCGATGAAACGTGCGAACGAGTTGTTCCGTGGAATCGCCCAATGGGTCAATGCGTATGCACTTATTCAACCGTCTGATGAAATCAATGCATTTGTAAAAAAAGTAAATGGATTGATAGATGTCTATGCCAGTGTGATAAATAGCAGTGGTTCGCAAATGCCGACACAAGATTCAGACTCTGAAGAACCCACCACCCCCGAAATCACCAAATTCTACCCCAAAGAGAATGCCAACCCGGATAAGCCGTTGGATTTCCCGCGGAATAAAACGGCGGTGTTGGAAGGTAAGGGATTGAAGCTCGTCGATTCGCCCGAAGGCAAAAAGGCGCAGCTTGTGTTGATTAATTACGTGGATCAGCGAATGCCGCACGAAGATTCGGCCATCTTACTGAATACGGATGAAAAGATTGAGTTCACGATGATGTACGACGCGGCAGAAGGGCAATACAATTTCCAGATTGAGACCTACCCGAACGGGACGGAAGAAGCGGTAATCATTAAATATCCGGAGACGATTACGCTCGTTTAATGAAGAATGAAGAATTAAGAATGAAGAATTAAAAACGGAGGGCAGGCCCGCGGGTCTGCCCTTCCTTCTTCCTTCCGGATCATAAATTCTTCAGCCATTTCTTCCCTGCCGGTGTTTTCATCCAAAGCAAGATGGCGAGACCGACAACCAACAGAACGGCAAACAATGTTATCAACGGTTCTAATGATACTTCCATACGCTATCGTTTTATAATGTTATTACCTATTTGAGCAAATACATACGTGACTCCCATTCCGAAAGTCAGTAACCACCAGAGAGCCAGTTTCGGTTGACCCGAAACCATCGTTACAATACTTCCTGCGACCATTGTCGTGAAGACAATCTTCGCCAAATCATAGAAGAAGCTGCCCAGTTTTTCACGGCCTATTTTCTGCTTCTCCTTGTTTTCTTTCTGCAGCTCTTGCTGCTCCGCAAATTTTCCCATGTAAGATCTTTTTATGATTAATATGTCGCAAAGTTACGCTTTTCCTCCGAAATTATTCACATAGAGATAAAAATAAATAAGGGAATAACCTCGCGAGGTGTGCGGAGCTATTCCCTTTCGGATTTTATCATCTCTTTTACCGCCGGCGACGGACGCTGCGCACCGGTGTCGATTTCTGTGCTTTCGGAACCTTAGCGGCTTTGACTTCGCCACTGTCTTTATTGGCTTTAGCTTGTGCCTTGGCGGCCTTCTTGGCCTCTTTCTCGGCTTTCTTGCGCGCCTCTTTCGCCTCCTTGGTGTTGGCCAGGGCGGCGGTATCGGGTTTCATCCAGAGCGAATCATCGAAGGAGACGAGCTGCTTTTCGATGCGCGCCTGCTCGGCCTTCAACGAGTCTGGCGTGGGGCAATAGGCCTGGAGCGGCTGGTTCATGAGGTTTTGCGTCTTGATGATTTCGCCGTCGAACATGCGCTGGCGGAAGTAATCATCGATGGTAAAGAGGGCGGCGTTGTTGAGGTTCGACGTCATGATATACGAGTTCGTGACGTAGGGCCGGATGTTCTCATACGGAAGCCAGAACATGGGGCTGGTGGTGAGTCCGAAATCGCTGTCGATCGTCAGCAACGGGCAGATGGCGAGGATCTTCACGTCGAAGAGCGAGTTGTTCTGGTCGAAATACCACGCCTCTTTGACGTAATACGAGCGGACTTGCTCGGAGGGGACGTCGCTCTCGTTGATGACAAGCGCCGGTTCTTCGCCCCGCTTACCGGGCACTTCCTCGTAATAGACATGGAAGCGGTCGAGGAGCTCCTTAAAGTTGACCAGGTGCTCGTCGTCGAACACTTCGTAGCCGTCCAGGTATTCGTACACCTTCAACTTCCCTTCGCTCAAGAGCTGGAAGATAAGGGTGAAGAGGTTCATTTGGTTGTTCATCGGGCGGACGGGATAATAGAGCGGGGCGTTCTGCTCTTTCATCAAATCGACCTGACGGTAGATGACGCGCATCCAGCGGGCGTTGCCGATTTGCTGCGTCATGCGTTCGTTGAGTTCTTGGGCGCGGATGGTGAGTTCCGGCAGACCGTTATCCTCTTTTTCTTTCGCGCGTTCGCCTCGGCTGGCACGCGGGCCTTTGCGTTGTTGCTGGGTTGTCTGCGTAGTGGTATTTTCTTCTTGCGCTTGGGCAGGAAGGACCATCATCCACGAAAGGAGGCAGGCAACTATGTAATATAGACGTTTCATATTCAGCATACAAATTAGTTTACAATTACTTCAATCGTTGAAATCTTACGTTCGATTCCGTCCGGGCCTTTGGCGATGACGTTCGTGATATAGAACCGTTTGCCACGCGAGAGGCGGCGGATATAATCCTTCTGCCGTTGCGAGAAGTTTGTCCCTTGCGCCACTTCGGGGATGGCATTACCCATCGAGTCGAAGAAGGTCAGCTCGAAGCTGAGGACGGTGTATTTCACATTCAGCAAATCGTCGTCGATGGCAGCCAGGATGCCTTCCGCTTCCACCAGGTTGCGCTTCGAGATCTTCCCACCGCGGAATTTGCGTACGTTCCCGTTCTCATCCTTGTATTCAATATAGGGCGACGGATCAGGCAACGCGCGGACACGGAACGAGGTCTTGGCCATCTCGACGCTCCGGCCGTCGGACATGCGGGCATTGACGGTAATGACGGCCTCGGTCCCTACTTTCGACGGACGCGCTTCCCAGAGTTCGCCCTTGCGCGTCAAGGTTCCGTTCGTCATCGTGGCGGTGACATTCCCGCTCGGGACACCGGGGACGGCGATGCGAATTGGGTTGGCAATACCGGCATAGAGGACGTTCATCAACGTCGGGGCGACAGTCGCGCTCGGTTCCGTCACGAAATATTCGCTCTTGAAAGGATATTGCGCCATCTCACCTTCGCTATTCGGCATTTCGATGTAACCCTCGATGGGGAATGTACCCGTCGAGCCGGCCGTCACGCTAAACAAGCCCTTGTTCTCCGCCGGAAGCTCCTTGCCATTGACAAAAATCGTCGGACGCTTGGTCGAATCGACCGCCGAGAGCACGATGTTCGCCTGATATTGGCTTCCCCGCATAACGATTTGGC
The DNA here is from genome assembly GCA_944325335.1 of uncultured Parabacteroides sp. Taxonomy (GTDB): domain Bacteria; phylum Bacteroidota; class Bacteroidia; order Bacteroidales; family Tannerellaceae; genus Parabacteroides. The sequence goes on from CALUZR010000074.1 coordinate 6,595, forward strand.
TCTGCGGGATAACCTGTGCCCGGATTTGGTTCACGCGATAATCGCCCACATCCACGCTACTCAAGAGGTGCGACAAGACTTCGCCCTCGGCATAGCGGATGTCGCTCTGCATCTTGGTCAAAAGCGTAATGGCTGCGGCCACGGGCATATTCTCGAAGAGGGCGCTTTCCCATGTTTGCTTCGAACGCTTCGACTTGTTGGGCAATTCCGTGCTGAGCGCGTTCCGGATGATACGAACCTTGGCCGAGTCGCTGATCAACGTGCTCAGGTGCTCGCGATAGCTATCGATTGAAAGACGGAGGTTTTTCCCCTCCCCTTTCATAGGTGCCAACATGACGCGGGCCGCCGCTTCGAGGTCGTCTTTATGCTCGATATTTTCCACGTCCGCTCCTTTGCCATCGGCAATATCGGCGATCCGTTGTTTCAAATCTTGGATATAATTATATAAGGAATCCGATTGTTGCTTCACTTCCCGACCTTTCTCGTACCATGCTTTCACTTTGACGGGATTGGTTTGGTACGCGTCGCCCAGCTGCTGCGCCACCATGTTGTTGCGATGCGTAGAGTTGTCGATGGAAGTGCGCAAACTATCTTGTACCAGCTCGAAGCCGTCGAGCACCTCCGAAGAGACGTTCAACGCCATCATCGCGATGAACACCAGATACATCAGGTTGATCATCTTCTGACGTGGTGAATTCGGATTGTTTGCTATTCCTGCCATTTGTTTCGATTTATCAGTCCTTTATTCTTTATCTTGCTCCGTTGTAGGGTTGTTGATAGCCATAAGGCGGTTGTCCCGGATAGGGATTCTGCGGAGCTTGGTACGTCGGTTGCTGAGGCTGGTACATATTGACCGTCATCGCCTGGAGCAAACGGCTATATACTTGGTTCAATTGAGCCAATTGCTGCGTCATCTTTTCCGTTTCACTACGGAATACGGAACTATCCATGACTGAGCCATCATACATTTCGCGAATGCGGTTCAGGCTGGCGTTGATGCGCTCGATGTTATCCATCTGCATCGTGATACTCTTCATCTGCATTTCATAAGCAGTATTCAAATTCGCGATATTCCGGCTTAAGCCATCCATTTGCTCGGCATAATTCTGGGAATTGTTCGCGATCTCTTCCGAATTTCCCGCGATATTCTTATACGAATCCAAGAGATTGCCTGAAGCGTCCGTCAGCGAATGGGTGATTTGGTTGAACTTCTCCATCTGTTCCGAGACAGAAGAAAGCTGTTCCAAGTATTTCTGGGTTGCTTCGGTCAGTTCCGCCATTTTTGAGATTTGCTCGGAAGCATCACTCAACTTCTTGATGCTTTCTGAAAGGTTCTTCGTATCCTCAGCCGTTACATTCAAACCCAGCGAAGCCGCAGCCGCAGCTCCTGCCTCCGGATTGACGGCGCCGAACGTTCCACCTCCCTGCATTTGGATAACAGTTCCGCCCGTATTGATGCCATTGGTTGCCGTTGTTCCATTTCCCTCTTTCGAGAAAGCAGGACGGTCCAATGGATTCTTTGACTTTAATACCGGAAAGACATCTTCCCAATGGTATTCATCGTTCGGACGTTCGAATGCGGAAATGAAGAAAACCGCCGCTTCAGTCACCATTGCAAAAAACAAAATCTGATTCGCATAAGGCAAATGCAATAACTTGAACAAAGCGCCTAAAATCACAATAGAAGCACCCCAGCTATAGCAGAAGTTCAATACGCGTTTTCCTTTCTCGCTGGAAAGGAACATTTCGATTATATTCTTATATCTTCTATATTTTCCCATATCGCTGATTATTTTTATTTCTTTCCTTTAGATTTTGAAAAACCAATTTGCGTCCGCGCACAACGGAAACCGATATACGAGCGTGTCTCATTCTGGTATTCGAAACTACGCAAATCCGAACGGATGAATTGTGAAACATCTTTCCACGAACCGCCACGTACGACTTTCTTCTTCATGGCATACGGGTCTTCCTTCGCCGCATTATAGCGGAGTTCCGGATTGATATCGCTCATTTGGCTTGGCCCTGATTCCGAATAAGCCGTCGAAGTCCATTCCGATACATTTCCCGCCATATCGTATAAACCAAATTCATTGGCGGCAAACGAACCGACGCGTGAGGTAATCAGGTGTCCATCTTCGGTATAATTTCCTTTGCCAGGTTTGAAGTTCCCCAGGAAGCAACCATCACCGGAAGCCAAATCATCGCCCGACCAGGGATATTTATTTTCATTCTTTCCGCAACGGGCTGCATATTCCCATTCTCCTTCCGTCGGGAGGCGGAAAGGTTCGATCACCTGTCCGGCAGGCAAGCTGAGCGAATTCTTATACAACATCGTCCGCCATACGCAGAAAGCCGTTGCCTGTTCCCATGAAACGCCTACGACGGGATAATCGTCGTAACCCGGATGGTTGAAGTACATACGTGTATAAGGTTCGTTGTACGAATTGTTGAAATCGTTCACCCAGCAATTCTCATCCGGATAAATATTCACAATACGTGTATGAAGGAAATCCCATGGACCGCTTCGTGGACGGGTAATCGTTTCGTTCACGATGTTTCCTTCCTCGTCAATATATGCCGTATCCTTAGAAATCATAATGACTTCGTTAGGATCTACTTGGATATCGGTATTGCGGACACGGTCGGCCGGATCCATTTGGTTCTTCCGTAAAGCCGCCGCCGTATAGTCGTACCATTCGTATTTATAGATCATCTGTTTGGCATCCAATTTCTTCTCGCCTGTTACCGGATTGGTATAATAGACGCTTTCGATGGCACGGATTTCATCTTCATTCGCCCGCTTCCAAGGAATCGGACGGCTCCAATCCAAGTGTGGCGTCACAGGGTCGCCATACCGGTCTTCTGTAATCTTGAACAAATCGTTGCCGCCATAAGCCGGGTCGGCCAACCGTTCGCGGATAATCGAATCACGCACCCAATAGACGAATTGACGGTATTCCGCATTGGTCGTTTCCGTCTCGTCCATCCAGAAAGCATCTACCGAAATTCCTTTCGGATTCGGCATGATTCCCCAAATGGAATCTTTCTCGGCCGGCCCCATGTCGAATGCGCCCCGTTTAATCAACACCATACCATAAGGAGCCGGTTCGTTGATAGCCATCGAACGCGCTCCCGTCACTTCTCCCCCTCCGTTGGTAAACGACCTACCGCACGAAGTCAGCAATGAAGCCATTGCCAGAAGTATTATCCATATCCTTTTCATATACCTATAATATACGTACGCTTTTATGCCGTGTATTTCCTGTCTTCGTCTTCTTCAGTTTCAATCGGTATTGAAGTACGATTTCATGATTCCCAGAGGAAGCTTTGCTAATAGCCGTTGTCGGGTATCCAAACGCATAACCTAAGCTAAAACGTCCGATATTCGCGCCCAGCAATATGCCGATTGATTCGTTCATCTTCCAAGAAATACCACCATTAAACATCTTATTATATTCCATACGTGCCGTTACGTCGAGATGGTGGTTGATGCCATCTGTCAGGTAAAACACGGACGGTTTTAATTCAAATAACGGGTTTTTTAATTTTATATTGTATCCACCCATAAAATTAAGCATCCTTCCAACATAGGTGTACACGGTTTCATCCAATTGCAATTCGGGTGCGGTAATGTGCGTATATCCGACGCCTACGTAGAAGTTTTTATGCGTATAGAAGAGACCGATATTGATATCCAATCCCATCGCATTGACCGAACCTCCTTCCGGAAAAGCGGCATCGTCTCGTACAAAGAACTCCTCTTGCGTGTTTTGGGGCAAATAGATGCTATCCGATTCGAAGGTCGAGTTATAAAGTCCGAGTTGCAAACCTCCGCTCAATACGCCTCCGAACAATTTCTGCTTGTAAGCATATTGGAAACCGATGTTCGTATTCTTAAACAGACCGATGCTTTCCAGGTAAGCCGTAAGTCCGATGCCATGGTTCGTTTTCTTAATCTTAAGCGGCATATCGGCGTTGATGAAGAACGAACGGGGCGCCCGCTTGAATCCGGCCATCTGCTGGTTGAAGAGCGCCAACATCCTTAAATCTTCCGTACTACCAGCCGCCGCCGGATTGTAATAAGCCGTCGCCATGAAATAGTGGCTCAAAGCCGCATCGTTTTGCGCTTTCAAGGCTTGCCACCCGAGCATCGTCAATAGCACCAGTATAAGTATTCGCTTCATACGAATAGAAACGTCAGACTTGCGGGTTTATTGCCTCTTCCCGCCGAAAAACAAACGAGGCAGAGGGGCTTTTCGGCCTTCCCGCCTCGTTGTGATTCTCGTTTCTTTTCCTTTTTTGCTTCAAGTGTGGGGGTAATCAATACTCTTCCTCGTTGAAGAAGAAGTCCTCTTTGCTGGGATAATCAGGCCAAATATCTTCCATACATTCGTAAATTTCGCCTTCATCTTCCATTTCTTGCAAATTTTCAATCACCTCTAATGGCGCACCTGAACGTTGGGCGTAATCAATCAATTCATCTTTGGTTGCGGGCCATGGCGCGTCTTCCAGTTTTGAAGCTAATTCTAATGTCCAATACATAGTTTTTTCGTATTAAAGACTACCTTGCGATAGTCAGGTTCCAAATTTTCCGCAAAAGTATAACAATATTCTTTAGATGCAAGTATAATCCCAAAGAATTTCTTTCCCATTATGTCGCAAACATTCTTTTCGCGCCAAAACGAACAGATAATCAGAGAGGCGGTTGATGAACACCAATACGTTTTCTTCCACTTCGCTCTCTTCCGCAAGGCTATAAATGCGGCGTTCGGCCCGGCGGCATACGGTGCGGCACACGTGGGCCAGCGATGCGGAGCGGCATCCTCCGGGGAGGACGAATCGCTTCATGCGGGGCAATTCCTCGTCGATGCGGTCGATTTCCCGTTCGATGCGGGTGATGCTTTCGGGCGTCACCTGGCTTTGCACGCGGAGCTCGGTCGTCTGTGGGTCGGTGGCCAGATAGGAGCCTACGGTAAAGAGTTTATGCTGGACGAAGGTCAGGAAATCCAAATCCTGCGTATCGTCGAGGGCTGTCATCAAGAGGCCGATGAACGAGTTCAGCTCGTCGATCGTCCCGTAGCTTTCTATCCGTCGGTGCGCTTTCGATACGCGTTGTCCGCCTACGAGCGAAGTCTCACCCTTATCGCCTGTGCCTGTGTATATTTTTCCCATTCCTTTTTAAATTGAAAATTGATAACTGCAAATGGAAAGAAACATAACTATAATCGCCAACGATTATAGGCATAAACCGCGGCGATTATAGTTATATTCTTTTTCAAAGATTCCTTATCTCTTCGAAGTTCTTCTGGAGTTCTTCGTTGCTTACCTCGTAATTCCGCAAATCTCCCGCCAGATACATATCGTAAGCAGCCATGTCGATGAGCCCGTGCCCCGAGAGGTTGAACAGGATCGTACGCGGTTTGCCTTCCACCTTGGCTTGCTTGGCTTCGCGGATGGCGGTGGCAATAGCGTGTGCAGATTCGGGTGCCGGGATGATGCCTTCGCTTTGTGCGAACAGGGTTGCCGCCTGGAAGGTTTCGAGTTGTTGCACGTCGACCGCTTCCATCAGGCCGTCTTTCAGCAATTGGCTCACGATAGCGCCTGCGCCGTGATAGCGCAATCCGCCGGCATGGATATTGGCCGGGGCGAAATTATGTCCCAACGTAAACATCGGGATGAGTGGCGTATATCCGGCCTCATCGCCATAATCGTAATGGAATTCGCCGCGCGTCAATTTCGGGCACGATGCCGGTTCGGCTGCTATCACGCGGACATCCTTTCCCTCGTTGATTTTATGCCGCAAGAAGGGGAACGAGATGCCCGAGAAGTTCGAACCTCCTCCGAAGCAGGCAATTACCACGTCGGGATATTCGCCCGCCATCTCCATCTGCTTTTCCGCCTCGAGGCCGATGACCGTCTGGTGCAGCATCACATGGTTCATGACGCTACCCAGCGTATATTTGCAATTCGGCGTGTTCATGGCCAGCTCGACCGCTTCCGAGATAGCCGTACCGAGGCTTCCCTGGTAGTTCGGGTGGTCGGTCAGGATCTTGCGGCCGGCCTTCGTACTCATACTGGGCGATGCCACCACCTGCGCGCCAAACGTTTGCATGATCGAGCGGCGGTAGGGCTTCTGGTGGTAACTTACCTTTACCATATAGACGGCCAATTCCAGCCCGAAAGCCTTGGCGGCATAGGCCAGCGCGGCGCCCCATTGCCCGGCGCCCGTCTCGGTCGTGATGTTCGTCACGCCCTCCTTTTTGCAATAATAGGCTTGCGCGAGGGCGGAGTTGAGCTTGTGCGAACCGATAGGGCTGACACTTTCGTTCTTGAAATAGATATGCGTCGGCGTGTCGAGCGCTTTTTCCAGTCCATAGGCACGGACGAGTGGCGTCGGGCGCCATACTTTATACATTTCGCGTACTTCGTCGGGGATTTCGATCCAGGCGTCCGTTTCGTTCATTTCCTGGTGTGAAGCAGCTTTCGAGAAGAGCGGATAGAGGTCCTCTTCCTTAAGCGGTTCTTTCGTCTGCGGGTTCCGCATCCGCATGGGTTTCTCCTTCATGTCGGCCACGATATTGTACCAAGCCGTCGGAATATCTTTTTCTTCCAATAAAAACTTTTTTCTTTCCATATATATAACGATTTCTATGATTTCTATTTTCCCGTGCAAATGTACGATTCTTTTTGGCTTTTTGGCAAAAAGAGGGGCAAAATGTTGTTCCTACATGTAGGAAAACGTCCCGACAGCGTCGCCGAAGTTTCCAACATGTTGGAAAACGTCCCGACGGCGTCGCCGAGGTTTCCTACATGTTGGAAAACGTCCCGACGGCGTCGCCGAGGTTTCCTACATGTTGGAAAACGTCCCGACGGCGT
>CALUZR010000075.1 GCA_944325335.1 uncultured Parabacteroides sp.
GGTTTCCTCCGTCGGTGCAAGCCTCTCGGAGAGCTCTGGGAAGGTTTCCTCCATCGGTGCAAGTTGTTACTGAGGCTCTTATAAGATTTACTCCCTGGTTGCATGCTATCCAGCAAATTGGAGTAAAATTTATTCCAAAAGTTAAAATATTTTTAATATTTGGATTATTGAAAAAATAGTCCTATATTTGCATCGTACAATTTTAAATCATATAATCTATGAAAATTAATGCAATTAAAGTAGCTAACTTGACGAATGGTGCGCACTTCACATACCATAAAAATACATTGGCGCGCATCAAAGCACATGCGACGATTCCTACCAAGTGTGCTAAATTAGTATCCACTTACGAGGCGAATTTCGCCGTAGAGGATGAAGTGTTGAAGGTCTCACAAAAAAGTTTCCTAAGTGATGAAATCAACGCGAAGGATAATTTGCGCGGTAAGCTCTACCAAAGCTACCGGTTGGCTGTGAAGGCGATGTTGAACTATCCGGTCGAAACGATTGCAGAGGCCGCTAAGATATTGTGGCAGCACATGAAGGACTACAACATCGATACCAGCGCACAGTTGGACCGTGAAACGGGTATGTTGCAGAACCTTATCACCGATTTGAAGGGTAAATGGGCTGAATATGTAGAAACTTTACACCTGACAGAGGTGGTAGAAAAACTGGAAGAGGCCAATGAAGAGGTAAATACACTCATCGAGCAACGTGAAAATGAATATGTAAACCGTAAAGCAGGTGCGACGCGTGAAGCACGTGCCAAGGTAGATGCTGCTTATAAGGATTTGGTTCAGGTGATTAATGCACTTGTCATCTTGGAAGGGGAAGCCGATTATGCCGAATTTATCAAACTCCAAAACCAATCTATTGCCCGCTTCAAACGGGAAGCCTTGAATGAAACAACAGGTGGCAATAAACTGGATGAGGAAGAGGGAGAATCAACGCCAGAAGAGGTTAAACCGGAAATCACCGAAGTTTATTCCAAAGTAGAAGATCCTCATGATGCAACGGGTATTACACGTGGCAAAGAGACAATCATGAAATGGGTTGGTGGTTTTGAGTTGGTTAACGAAACAGGCGATGGGCCCGGAAAAATTTTTGTAAAGGATAATTTCTCAGGTATTGAAGAAGAAGTGCCGGCCGAAGATATCCTGAGCCGTTCAAGCACAGGCTGCGAATTTATCATGATTCGCGATTTTGCGGAAGGAGATTATAAGATCCGCATTGAGACTTACGACGGCGGTTCGCCCCTGAAATTAGAATATGGGAAGCTGATTAAGCTGGTATAAGGGTATATTGAACACAGAGGCACGGAGTCACAGCGAGTTTTTGCTATAAATAAAAACGCTGTGTCTCTGTGTCTCTGTGTTTAAACATACGGCCTAAATGCGATGCTTCCTCCATCGTTGGTCTACCCATACCCCCAAGAGGTAGAGCGGTATAGCGCACGAGGCGAGGAGGAGGAGCGGCGAGTAGGGACGGAGCATCTCCAGGAGACTGCCCGACGTGATGCCCTCCACCCGGCAATAAACGAAAAGGAGGAGGACGACGGCGAGGTAGACGAGAATACACCCCGCGATGGTCCCGATGCGCGGAAGCGGCTCCACATAGACAATCCGCTTTCGGAGGGGTTTTTCGCTGAAGATGAGACGCATGATGCGCTCGTTGAGCGTGGGGGAGGGACGTTCGGCAGTCCCTTCCATCAATTTGCGTGTGAGTTTGTCGATATCTTCCATGCTATGTTATAATAAATTGACTGTTTCCTGTTTCATTTTCTTTTCCAATGCGGTGTAGAAATGCTTCCTGGCCCGGAAGAGCTTCGTCTTCGCGTTGGAGGTGGAGAGGCCAGTGATTTGGCAGATCTCCTCAATCGTACATTCCTCTAAGTAGAAGAGGGTAAGCAGGAGCGCCTCGTCGCTGGGCAGGGCCTTCAGGGTCTGGGAGATGATCTCCTTCCGGTCTTTTGCCTCCAGGAGGGACGACGCGCTCTCTTGCTCGGCGAAGGTGACGTCCGCCGCCTCCGCCTCTTCGATATCCACGAAAAAGTGCTGCGAGCGGAGCGAACTGATGGCCGTATGATACACGATTTGGTAGAACCAGGAGGAGAACTTGCAGGTCCCCTTGAAGTCGGGCAGCGAACGGTACATCTTGACGAACGCGTCCTGGACGACCTCCTCCGCCTCCTCGCGATTGCCCACGATGCGGACCGCCAGCGTAAAGGCCATCCGCTCGTATTTCGAGACGAGGAACGCAAAGCTCTGCCTGTCGCCCGCCAAGACGTTTGCAATCCATTGGGCTTCGTCCGTCATGTCGCTTACTCGTTTGAAGTCCTTCCTAAACGTTTGTCTTCCTCTTCTTCTTTTACTTGTACCTTGCGGGAGAGGAAAAAGTAAACGACGAAGCCGATTCCACCCATCAACAACGCACACATGGGTACCGAGAAGACTTCGTAGCCAAACTCATCTTCCGGAATATAGGGACTCATGAATAGGCCGATGAGTACACCCAGTGCCAACCCAATCATAAATAACCCATTGCGAAGGGCTGGGTAGCGATTGGCCCGCTTCTCCGGTTCGCGGAGGATGACGCCTCCCTCAATCATCTTCATTCTTTCTTCGTGACGGAAACGTCCCAGCTTAATGATCGCTGTAGCAGCGCAGACGACGGGTGCCCCTACTGCGCAAGTGATGATCCAAAACAAATCAAAATCCATAATGCTAACTTTGTTTTAATTCTACGTTCTGTTTGTTATTCATTTTTATTTCTATCCATAAGACGCTCGAACGCGGGCGGAGGTTACAAAAAACGCGAAAAAAAATCCGAAGCAAGCTTCGCAGCTGACTTCGGACATTAATCCAAAACTTAACTATGGGATATTTTCGTATCAATTAATGTATGTATCAATCCATAATTTTGATTCGGATATTGCGATACCAGACGTTGTCGCCATGGTCTTGCAATCCGATAAAGCCTTCTTTGTTTTCTCCGCCACAGTTGAGCAAGAGTTCGTAAGCAAGCGGCCATTTATCTTTGCTAAATTTGCTCTTGTCGAGCATTTCCTTCCACGCGGGCGTCCAGAGATGGTACTCTACGCACGGTGAATCACTGTTAAGATAGTGTACCACCGTTCCTTTATAGACCATGATCTTACCCTTGTTCCATTCGCCGTAAGGCTTGGCATTTTGTGGTTTGGCGGGGATCATGTCGTAGAGGGAAGCGGATTGACGATTGCCATCTACGCCGAGCTTCGCGTCGGGATGGTTCTCGTTATCCAACACTTGATATTCCGGAGCCGAGATGTACGACGGAGACAGCACCCATTCGCCTTTGTCGTTCTTCTCTTCCACTTCTTGGATCATATACATGACACCCGAGTTGGCGCCTTTGTCTACTTTCCATTCAAATTCGAGTTCGAAGTTCGAGAAGCGGTGCGCGAACACCAGATCACCGCCATCCTTGGCTCCCGCTTCGCCCATGCCGGACCCTTTGATGTGGATAGCACCCTCGTCTACCACCCAGGCAGCCGGGACATCTTCACGACCATATCCGCGCCAACCGTTGAGTGTCTTACCGTCGAAGAGGGTAATCCATCCGTCGTTGTCTTTGGGGAAATCCGCCAAATCGACAGTGGGCAAATCCAACAATTTGTATTCCGGAGTAGCTGTTTCTGCTGTTGTTTCCGTAGCTGATTCTTCTGTCGTAGCCGTATCTGCCTTTTTCCCACCATTGCAAGAAGCAAGGCACAATGCTAATGTGGCTACGCCTGCTATTAAGACTGACTTTTTCATCGTTGATATGTATTTAAATGATCTTTGTAATTTGTCGTTTTTATAATTGTATTCTATTTTCTTTTCCGCTGTCAATTTTTACTTCGGCATATCTGGCAATTTCCAACCTTCGCGGTAATTGTGCTTGATAAGTTCGGAAGCAAACGCGCGGGCATTGACTGGCTCTGTCCAGATTTTGTTGAACTTCGGGTCGCCGTCGACTACCTTGAAATCGTCTTTGATCAGGATCTTGATCTCCTCATTGTCTTTAATATTTGTGAATTGCATGTTCGCGCCGTCCCACAGCAATTCCTTGTTGAGGGTTTGCAAACGAACTGCCAATACGCCCATTACGACCATCTCGTTCAACGGACCTGCTTCCGAGAAGTCTGATTTGGGTTTTACACGGTTGGAAGCATCTTCCTTGCATGCGCGTACCCAATCCATTTCGTGTCCGCCATTCATGGCATTGGCCACACGCCGGCATACTTTCGGCACATTGGTTGGTACCCGTCCAGAGAGGAGGAACGGTTGCTGGCCATAGCATCCGCAGACGAGCGTATCTTTTGTACCGTGGAAGATTGTCAATCCTCCGCCAGGTCCCATCAACTGTTTTCCTTCGGGGAAGCCTTTCGGGCGGTCGGGCATCATGCCTCCGTCGTACCAATGTACTTCCACTTCCGGCATGGCCAATTTCGGCATATTGTCGCGCGCAGGGAACGTGAACTTCACGTGCTGTGCCGTCGGGGCGCAATCTTGTAACAGCAGCGTCGAGGAGGCTTCCACCTTCGAAGGATAGCCCAGCTTCAATGCTTTGAAAGGTTGGTGAAGGATGTGGCAAGCCATATCGCCTAAAGCGCCTGTGCCAAAACGCCACCATCCACGCCAATTCCAAGGATGATAAATGTTGTTGTAGGGGATTAAATCGGTCGGACCACAGAAAAGATCCCAATTCAACGTCTTAGGAATGCGATCTACCTTTTCCGGAGCATTCAAACCTTGCGGCCAGATAGGGCGGTCTGTTGCGCAATCAACACGCGTTACATCTCCGATTTCCCCATTCCAAATCCATTCGCAGACGATATCTGTCCCTTCATCCGAAGAGCCTTGGTTTCCCATCTGTGTCGCTACGTTGTATTCCTTCGCCAAATTAGTCAACAAACGAGATTCATATACCGAATGCGTAAGTGGCTTTTGGCAATATACGTGCTTGCCCATCGTGATGGCATCGGCGGTAATGATGGCATGCGTATGGTCGGCTGTTGCGATGATCACCGCGTCTATATCTTTACCCATCTCATCGTACATCTTGCGATAATCGTAGTATTTCTTAGCATTCGGGAGTTCGTCGAACACGCCTTTCGCATACTTCCAATCGACATCGCAAAGGGCAACGATGTTTTCCGTTTTCTTTACATTATTAATATTGGCATGACCCATGCCTCCGATACCTACGGCTGCGATATTCAGTTTATCGCTTGGAGCCGTATATCCATGACTTTTACCCAAAATCGTGTTAGGGGCAATTGTGAATGCCGCAGCAGCTGCTGCACTTCTTCTGAGGAAAGATCTTCTTGTTATCGACATGATATGTTTCGTTTTTACAGATTAGCTTTATATTTTATTTTAAACTGCCGCAAATTTAAAGAGAGATGTTCGATTATCAAACAAAATTCTTCCCTTTTTCTTGCATATAGTCTTTTTTAACGATTATTCGTCCAGTATTTTTTCGAAGTAAGCGAGGTTGGGACGTATTTCTTTCCCCTCGAAATTGACGGGATATTGGGCTCCTTTCTCGTCGAGCTCTTTTATCATTTGCCGGAGGAGGGCGAGGGTTTGCTCAGGTTGTTTGCGCGATATTTCATGCTCCTCATAAGGGTCATCTTTTAGATTATACAGGGTGCAATCCGGACGTTCGGAGTGCTCCGGGTTGTAATAATAGATAAGTTTCCAATCTCCTTCCCGGTAGACAGTAAAATAACTTCCGCGATGGTTATGCGGGAAGTGCATTAAAAAGCTATTGGCGTGTGTGTCGTCTGCTTGCCCGCTTAGGAGTTTATGTAAATCTTGTCCGTCTACAGGATGCGTATCCGGGATATTGGCTTCGCTCAAGGCTGCCAAAGTGGGGTAAATGTCCAATACGCTTCCCATTTGAGTTTGGACTTGTCCTTGCGGAATGGGCAATTCCTTTTGAAATGCATTCTTTTTATTGGGCTTTGCCCACGCTACGATACACGGTACGCGCATGCCTCCTTCAAACTCTGAACCTTTTTTCCCTCTTAAAGGAGCGGATGAACTGTATCCGCGCGAATCGCCCAGCGGGGCGTCTGAACCGTTATCGCCCATGAAAATAATCAATGTGTTTTCCGCTATGCCTTTGGCTTCGAGGTGGTCGATCAGATCGCCCAGTGATTTGTCCATGCTTTCAATTAGCGTGGCGAATGCTTTTGCCTGATCACTTTTATCAGACGAAGAAGCGTAATGCTCCCAGAAACGTTCGTCTTTCTCAAAAGGAGCATGGACGGCATAATGCGCGAGGTAAAGGAAGAAGGGTGTTTGTTCTTCTATCGCTTTATCGATTTGCGCGTTTGCTTCCAGTGTGAGGGCATCTGTCAGGAAAACATCATCGGCATAATATTTTTCCAATCCTTGTACTGCACGAGGTTTGTATCCTTGTATGTTTCCATACCCATTCCGTCCGTAGTAGCTTCCTGGCTGGCCGATAGACGAGCCGGCGATGTTTACATCGTATCCTACGTTTTTGGGTATCTCTCCTTCGCTACCCATACAACCAAAATGGGCTTTTCCTACGTGGATGGTTTTGTATCCCTGTGTCTTCAACAAGCGGGGAAGAGTGAGGTCTTTTGTAGTCAACCCTTTCCAATTCCAGTCATACGGACCATATTGGTCGCGATTGTTTGTTTCCGAGTTAATCCAATTCGTCGTATGATGCCGTGCGGAAGATTGTCCAGTCATAATCGACGCGCGCGAGGGTGAACTGACGCTATTGGCATAAAATGTAGAGAACCGGATACCTTGCGCGGCCAGTCGTTCCATATTGGGCGTATGATACCACTCGTTCAACGCGTGGCGAACGGGTTTTCCAGACGAATCCGTCAAAAAGGGACAAGAGGTATCCATCAACCCCATGTCGTCAACCAAGAAAACTATGATGTTCGGATGCTCTTCAGCTGCTACGAAAAGCGAAGATGCGGCTAAGCCGCTTAGGATAAGTTGTGCTTTCATATATAATTCATTCAAGTGTTGCCATGTTTTTTCTGTTTACAAAGGTATAGAAAAAATTTCAATTTCCAAGTTTCTGTGCTTGCATGAAAAAAGCCCCTCCGGATTGGGGAGAGGCTTTCTATACATTAATATAATACTCTGTTTATTCTGTCACATCAGCGACGGGCTGCGGTACATCGACAGCTTGGTTATTGTCTTCGCTGCTCAACATCGGGTTAGACATGATTTCGTTTTCAGGCAAACGCCAGAGAAGGATGGGGTCACCTGGTTGGATGTTGAATACCGAAGTGGCATTCGGGAATCCGGCACCGCGGCGGTCTACCGGCTTGTTGAGGCGCATGATGTCGAACCAAATCAGACCTTCACCCCAAAGCTCGATACGGCGCTGACGATAGATTTCGTCCTGGATGTCGGTAGCCGACGAACCATTGAAGCTATATTCCGGATCGCGGTAGGTGGTGATGAAGTCGCGCAACGTACTGTTGCCCGCACCAACGTTTCCGCTCATGGCTTCGGCTTCCGCTTTGATAAGGTACATTTCCTCGATACGCATCAACGGCATGTCGTTGGCATTCGTGGATTGGCCTACTACACCGTTATACGGAGCGAATTTCACTTGCGTGTACGGACCGTAATAGTAGCTGATCCATTCCTTTTCTTCAGCTGTTGTGATGATAGGCGATTCGCCGTTTTCATCCAACCACCAGCCTTTACGTACGTCTGTATCCGAAATGGTGTTGTATAATGCCAAGTTGATTTGCTTACCCATTGAGAAATTCGCGTAACCGTAGTTCATCGAACCCATGTGCGAAATCCAGTTGACGATACCCGACGAAACTACGTCGTCCGTTTCGTCTACGTTGATACCCCACATCCAGTTCGTTTCACTGAGGTCGCTAAATACTTTGCTGGTACATAAATCTTGGCTCAAAGTAGCGATGCTAACTGGGCTACCTGTGAATGCGGCAATCGCGCTGTTCGCGTCGGCTGCGGCTTCGTTCCAGTTCTGCATCGTGAGGTTCATACGTGCACGCAAACCGTAAGCCACGGCTGCGCTGATATAACGCTTGTCTGCATTGGTTTCGCCTGCCTCTTCTGCAGCTGCCAAGAAAGTGATCGCCTGATCCAAGTCCGTCTTGATTTGGTCGTACACTTCCTGTACCGTCGCACGGCCGATACCGTTTTGGGCCGCTTCTTCCGAGTTCTCATTTGTAATCAAAGGAACGCAAGGTGAAGTTTCATGGCCTACATAGTTGAACTGGTAGAGCTGAGCCAATACGTGGTAGCTGAACGCGCGGGCAGCCAATGCCTGGCCGAGGAACTTTTGCGAAGCGGGTTCTGTAGTAGCCGGGTCGATCGTTGTAATCACGTTGTTAGCCGCATAGATGATGCTGTACATGTCGTTCCAGACCATTTGGCATTCATTCGAAGTATAATCGCGGTCTGTATAATCTAAACTGGAACCTGCCCAGTTGTAACCGTTGTTATCACTTACCACGTCCATTGCATTCGCATCCGTAGCGAGCATGACGGTTGGATAACCGAAGTCGTTGTGGCGCGAAGCACCCAGTGCACCTTCGTTCGGCATGTACTGGCTGAAGAGGGCGAAGATAGCATTCACACCTGCTTCAGCGCGGTCCGGATTCAATTCGGCCACCTCTTCCTTCTGGTCGGAAGTAACGGTTCCACCTTCCGGATAAGTCTCAATATCCTGGCAACCGGTCCATGCAAGGGTCGATGCCAAGCACGAAGCAATAATATATTTTGTTTTCATATTCTATACTGTTTATGGATTAAAATGTTAAGTTAATACCTCCCGAAATCGTACGGATTGGCGTATAAAGGGCCGTCGTCGCGCTGGTGTAGCTCTGGCGCGGATCCAAACCTTTACGAGCCGAAATGATACCGACGTTGTCTGCCGCGAAATAGAAACGCAGTCTTTCGATCTGGAACTTGCGTGTCCAAGTCTTCGGCAATGTATAACCAAACGTGATGTTGTTTACGCTCAAATAATTCGAGCTTGTCAAGAAACGGTCGGTCGAACGGTTGGCTACGTTCTGGTCGTTCGTGTTCAAGTAAGGTACATCCGTGTTGGTATTGGTCGGTGTCCAAGCATTCAAGATATCCTTATGCCAGTTCGTACCTTGACCATTGTTGTGCATCAAGCGAGCGTAACCTGAATCGTAGATCTGTCCGCCCAACTGGTAAGAGAATTGGATGGCTGCATCGAATCCAAAGAAAGTAGCGCTCGTACCAAAACCACCATAAACCGTCGGCATCATGTCGTCGGTAGCTACTTTGTAATTTTGTGCGATGCTGTAGCTGGTCGTAGTCGTCGGATTACCGTTCTCGTCTTCTGCATAATACAGCGCCTGGCCAGTTGCCGGATCTACGCCTTCATAGTGAACCAAATACATGCGATACATGGATTCACCTTCTTCATAGATACGCGTACCGTCGATCATCTGTCCGTTTAAGTCTTCATGCAGTTCGTTGATCTTATTCTTCACGAACGTAGCATTCAAGTTCACGTCCCAAGTTACGTTTTCGGTATTCAGGATATTGTAGTTCACATCGATTTCCAGACCGGAGTTTGTCATCGAACCGACGTTCATCGGGATATAGGTATAACCCATGCTACCTGCTACCGGTTTATTGTACAACATATCTTTCGATTTACGTCCGAAGTATTCGATAGAACCATTCAATCTGTGATCTAACATGGCGAAATCGAAACCGATGTTATACGAAGTCGAAGTTTCCCACGTGATGTCCGGATTACCTTTATAACTCAATGCGCCGTCGGAGAAGATACCATTTGCTCCCGTCATGTTGAACTGGTCGAGGTATGGATAGTAGTTCTTCTCGAAATAAACTTGGTCGTAAAGGATATCATCGTTACCCTGCTGGCCGAACGAAGCTTTCAACTTCAAGGCATCCAACCACGTCACATCCTCCATGAAATCTTCCTGCGTAATTCTCCAAGCTGCGCTGGCCGACCAGAAGTTACCCCAACGGTTTTCCGGCGCAAAACGCGAAGATGCATCACGACGGAACGATACGTTACCGAAGTACTTCTCTTGATACGAATAGTTGACACGGCCGAAGTAACCACGTGTCGCATACGTATTGCGGCGGCCGCTGTTCTGCTTCGTATCGATGGCGTTGCTTAGATAGTAGCTTTCCGGATTGTAAAGGTTCTGTGCCGAACCAGTCAATTCCGTATATTCATAATTGTAGCCATCGTAACCGACCGTAATATCGAAGCTATTCTTTTCGTTGATTGTGAATTTGTATTCACCGATGAATTGTTGGTCGTAACCGAACGAGCGCGTATGGGCTTGGTAAGCCGTACCGCCGTAGGCAGCCGATTGTCCCATATAAGCGTTACCCAAGCTATTGTAGCGCGTATTGTCGACGTTCATACCAAAGCGTGCGCTCAAGGTCAAACCTTTAATCGGTGTCAATTGGGCATACCAGTTGGCATTGAAGATATCCATCAAGTATTCATCTTTGTTGTAAATCAAGTCGCCGGCAGGGTTGGCAATCGACATGAATGAACGGCTCTGTGCCGTGCTTACGCCATCACCATAGTCGTACACCGTACGGCCGTTGTTAGTCACGATATTACCATTGGCATCACGTACATACATCGGATAAACCGGCGCAATGTAGTTGGCTACGTAGAAGGCATTACCCGAAGAGGCTGTTGCATTTCCATCTTGGTCGCCCGGATAACGGCTCTTCGTGTTCACATAACCGAAGTTACCGCCCACTTTCAACCATTCTGTGATTTCATAATCCCCGTTCACACGTCCACTATAACGCTTGAAGCCGGAACCGTCGATCACACCTTGGTCGTCCAAATAACCGAACGAGAAGTAAAGCGATGCCTTGTCCGTACCACCCGAAATACTCACGTTGTATTCCTGACGTAGTTTGTTTTGGAACATTTCATCTTCCCAGTTATCTGGTGTATAATAATAAGTACCGTCTGAATAACCTAACTTGGCGTTCGGGTTCATCGTCCCATCCAGATTGAAGAGGCCTTCGCCTTCTGGCAAGGTATAGATTTGATAACCCGTACCACCGTCGGAGTTCTTAAAGATCGTGCTGTTTGCATATTCGTTGGCTGCTGCGGCATCATATCCTAAGCTATACAAACCGGCATTGTTTAAGCCTTGGTACAGCAAACTCATGTACTCGTTTGTGTCTTTGATGACGTCGTAGTTCTTTACCGCACGCGAGTTGACACCCCATTTTGCATCAAAGTTTACACGGGCTTTGCCTTTCTTTCCGCGTTTGGTCGTGATCATGATGATACCGTTCGCACCACGCGCACCATAAAGAGCAGTAGAAGCGGCATCCTTCAAGACTGTCATCGATTCGATATCTTGCGTATTGATAGAAGACAAATCGCCATCAAACGGAACGCCATCGACTACATACAAAGGTTCTGTACCTGCGTTGATAGAACCGACACCACGGATGCGAACCTTGGCCGACTCGCCCGGCTGTCCGTTATCGCTCTGGATTTGTACGCCGGCTACGGCACCCGCCAATGCGTTCGTTACGTTCGAAACCTGACGCTGTCCAATGGTTTCATTCTTAATAGTAGAAGCAGAACCGGTAAATGTCCCTTTGGTAGAAATACCATAAGCCGTTATGACTACTTCATCCAATGCCTGAGAATCTGATCGCAATGCTACGTGGATTTGCGGCGATACGTTGACTTGCATCGTTTCCATACCCACGTAGGAGATTTCCAAATGCTTGTGCTCTTCCGGCACTTCCAATACGAAATTACCGTCGAAGTCTGTAACTGTACCAATCGTGGTACCTTTTACGACTACGGAAGCGCCAATCACCGGCTCGCCGTTTTCATCAACGACATGACCGGTCACTTTCGTGTTCTGGGCTAATACCGTTGACATCCCCATCAACAGACAAGCCGCTACCATTGTAAACCTTTTCTTCATAAAACACACTTATTTAGTAAACATTCATATCTCTGTATTTATTGACGTAGTCTGTGTTATACTAAATGCGGTTTGTGTTATACTACCGTACTTTTTTGCTGGATTTACTATTGTAAAACAAGCATTTAATAGTTATAGTCTTTTCCGTTTACTTAGGTAAATGCCGAGATTTACGCTTGAAGTTTTCAGCTTTGATAAACATCAAATTTTAATGCAAAATATGTGTAGGATGAAATTTTGTTTTAGAACAAAGTGAAAAGCAAAAATTCATAGATTTGTCACAATTCAGTATTATTTGTTACACACACGATGGTTTTTAACTGAAATCAGACTATATTCTTTGACTTTTTGGTATGCCTTCAAATAGAGTTGCTGGATTTCTTTCAGTGTTAAAATTGTAATTTGTTTGCATTTTGCTCATTTTGTTGTACTTTTGCAGCCGCGGAATTGAATGTTTTATAATGATTTTTTAGAAGCAGAAAGAACAAGTTAGTTCCGAAAAGAGCGTAGTCTAACACAAACTCCGCGAAATTGAATACAGAGTATGAATGTTTACTAAATAAGTGTGTTTTATGAAGAAAAGGTTTACAATGGTAGCGGCTTGTCTGTTGATGGGGATGTCAACGGTATTAGCCCAGAACACGAAAGTGACCGGTCATGTCGTTGATGAAAACGGCGAGCCGGTGATTGGCGCTTCCGTAGTCGTAAAAGGTACCACGATTGGTACGGTTACAGACTTTGATGGTAATTTCGTATTGGAAGTACCGGAAGAGCACAAGCATTTGGAAATCTCCTACGTGGGTATGGAGAAAATCATGGTGCGCGTGGCTCCTCAAGTAAATGTAACAATGGAATCGGACTCGCAAGCGTTGGACGAAGTGATGGTCGTAGCTTACGGTACGGCCAAGCGTTCAGCCTTCACGGGTTCTGCAGCTATGATTGATAATGAAAAAATCGGACAACGTCAGGCTTCGAACGTAACGAACGCATTGGCCGGACAAGTAGCCGGTGTACAAACTACAAGTAATACAGGTCAGCCGGGTAAGGATGCTACGGTGCGTATCCGTGGTATCGGTTCTATTTCTGCAAGTAATGACCCGTTGTATGTAGTCGATGGCGTGCCGTACGATGGTGAGATTTCAGCGATCAATACATCGGATATTGAGTCGATGACGGTTTTGAAGGATGCCGCTTCCAATGCGTTGTATGGTGCGCGTGGTGCGAATGGCGTCATCTTGATTACGACAAAACGTGGTAAGAGTGGCGAAGCACGGGTGAACTTCGATGCTAAATGGGGTGTAAACAAACGCGGTATCGCTTCTTATGATCGCGTCACGGATCCAGGAAAATTCTATGAATTGGCTTATTCGGCTATTTATAATGGTGATTTGCAAGGATTGACTGCAGCCGGTGATTTGGCGGG
>CALUZR010000076.1 GCA_944325335.1 uncultured Parabacteroides sp.
GTATAAAACGGATTCATTCATGCGACAAAGGTACAACTTTTACTCGTCTTATCCACATAAATTTTCCGCTGACCCCTGAAAGAGGAACGCATTCCAGATGTACAAGCTACGTGATAGACATACCGAGGAAAGGAAAGCTCAACTTTGCCGAGGTTAAAGAGCTTTCAGAAGTAGACACTAAACTTACACTGTATTTGAAGCGGATTATTCGGATCTGTGATGTAACGAATGAAAGGCATCGTGAAGAACTTACTACGGATTGGATCAATACAGCTATGCGCCTTGTGAATAAGGATAACACCAACATAGAAGATATAAATTATGCTTATATCGTGTCTTTGATTGAAAAAGAACGCCGAGAGATAGAGGCGGAGAACCTCAAAGCCCGTAAACGTTCGTTCTTCGATTATATGACAGACTTCCGGGATAATGCCAAAAAGAAAGCAAACGGAAGGCGTGAAGGAGAAAGGTCGAATATTTGGAGAAGAAACTTTAGTGTCCTTATACGGGCGCTTAAGCGATATGAAATATTTGTCCGATTATCAAGTGGGAAAGAGTTTATACTTGATGTTGATACGATAGATAAAGAAATGATCGAAGACATCGAATCTTTCCTTCGCAATGAATATGCTTTGGCTGAGGAATTTCCGGAAATCTATAAGAAGATTCCAGTTTCTACAGACAAGCGGAGAAGCCCTAAACCTCAACAACGGGGACGCAATGCCATTGCTACCTTGTTCCATAAGTTTAAGGCTTTCTTTAACTGGCTGAATGAAACAGGTATTACGACAAACAATCCATTCGTAGGATTTGAAGGAACAACTACAGAAAAATACGGTACGCCTGTTTATATCTCACTGGAGGAACGCAACCAGATTGCAGACTTTGATTTATCCGCGCATCCTCAGTTTGCGATTCAGCGTGATATATTCATATTCCAGTGCCTTATTGGTTGCCGAGTATCTGATCTGATGAGGCTTACTCCAAATAATGTGATAAATGGAGCTATCGAATACATTCCAAGGAAAACTAAGGATGAAAGACAAGACGTAGTACGTGTTCCGTTAAATGATCGTGCTTTGGCTTTGATAGAAAAATGTAAGGGTATAGACGTTAAAGGCAGGTTATTCCCCTTCATAAGCCCGCAGAGATACAACGATGCTATAAAAGAGATATTCCGTCTATGTGGTATCACACGCCTTGTTACGGTACTTGATAGCGTGACCGGAGAAGAAGTGCAACGACCTATCGATGAGGTTGCATCCTCGCACATGGCACGTCGTACTTTTGTGGGTAATTTGTACAAACGGGTTAAAGATCCAAACTTGATCGGAAGCATGAGCGGGCATGTAGAAGGCAGCAGGGCATTCGCACGATACCGTGAGATTGACGATGATTTGAAGCGGGAGGTTGTTTCATTGATAGATTAACCCAAATATAAAACATTTTATGGAAGTCGTACTATTTTAGTGCGGCTTTTTTTATTCCATTTCGTGTTGTTTCGTGACAATTCGCCTATTGTCATGTTTCGCATTCTATATTATTTCACCAAAATATTCCCTGTAAATACCTTTGTTGCATCCAAGGGGATAAAGCCGTATCCCCGCTATTTGGAGGTAGTAAATCTGCAACCGTCGGCAAGGTCGGTAGAGACTACTTAATATTCATATTTTTGATTTATGAATATCTCAGACTTTATTAAATCCGGAGCTAACGTGCAGCTTGTAGTTAGCGCATTGGAGTTGAAAGAAGCGTTCCTCAACTGGGATGCAGAAAGACGGGATGCAGTGCAACCCGTACAGGAAGAAACTTTCCTTACTGTTAATGAAACAGCGAAGAAGTTAGGCGTAGTTCCTTCGACATTATGGCGTTGGGATAAAACAGGTTACTTGAAGAAAATAAAAGTAGGCAATAGTGTTCGCTATCGCCTACAAGATGTTATTAACTTAATAAATAACTAATTATATGATTGCAAATAAAAGAGAGGCACCCGAAGGTGCCACGGTGACCAACCGATGCAAAGGTACACATAAAAATCGAACAAAAGCAACAATTAAAGCTCTTTTTTTGAGAGGCGGTAAATATACTGCTAAAGAGTTGAACGAATTGTCCTATGGTAATGATGCAAGAAAATGTATATCTCGCTTACGACGTGAAGGTATGGATATACAGGATCTATGGCAACCCGATCACCGTAAATTATATTGGGTGCCGACTGAGGATAACAAACAATTATCATTCTGGACACGTTGGGAGGGTGTAAGTTATGAATAAGTTACAGATAAATCCGGAACAATTAAATGATTCGATTCCTATGGACGCATTATCTTTGCAGTATCAAGCGATAGTAAATGCCGTTGTGAACACATTCCAATGTTCACGTGATATGGTCATAGCAGGGATGTTTGCTACCGTTGGGACAGCAATAGGCAAACGGTTTGTCATAGACGATGGCAAGTATCAAAACTACCCTTGTTTGTGGGTCTGCAATGTTGCTCCGTCAGGTTCTAATAAGAGCCAACCGATGCGATTCCTTCTTAAGCCTTTAAAGGATAGGGATGCGAGCAATTACAAGGAGTACCTTAAAGAATTAGGAAACTGGAGGACAGCAGGGGACGATAAAACAGAAAAGCCTAAGTTTAAACAAATCCTTATTAGCGACTCCACACCGGAAGCCCGATCGCAAGTACTTGCCAACAATCCGAACGGAATCCTGCTTTATCGGGATGAGCTAAAAGGCATGATCGACGATTTCGGGCGTTATAGCCGATCTGGGGAACTTTCTCAGCTACTAAGTATCTTTGATTCGGACAATATCGTAATCAATCGTAAAAGCGACGATACGCTGCTTATTGAGCGTCCCTTCATGAGCATTCTTGGAAGCATACAACCGTCCGTGCTTTTAGAAACGTTTGGCAGTGATTTAATGATGGCCAACGGATTTATCCAAAGATGGTTATTTACCTATCCAGGCCAAGTACCACCTGCGATGTATAGTGATTCGATAATTCCCCAATCCATTACGAATGATTGGAAGACTTTTGTCATCAACATTTCGATATACGATTACTCGGTAGATGGAGGCACGCTCTATCTGAGGGGCGAAGCGAAGAAAGTCTACATAGATTTTTATAACAAGCTCCAAACCTTGAAGGCAAATGCGGATGATTATATGTGTTCCGTCTATTCTAAGATGCAGATCTATGCGATCCGCTGGGCTGGCATTGCGCACATGTTAGGCAATAATCCGTATTCGATAGACATTACCCCTGAAGAAATGGATTATAGTTGCAGGTGCATGGATTACTTCATACGATGCGCGGAAAAAGTCTACTTGAAGCTATTGGAAGGACGCAAGCGACAGCCGAAAGAAAAGCGATTAAGCAAAGAACAACTTATAGCGATGTGTTATAATTCCTGTGCCCCCAAAAGCAAGCAAGCGTTTGCCGATGCAATAGGCGTTAGCCGTCCTTTTGTTAGTCGTGCGGTAAATAAATACCCCCTGTTACGCTGTTACGGTTACGGTGATGCGTTAGAATCTGATAACGAAGATGATAGCGTAGAAACAAGCGTAACAACGTGAGTTATGGTATTTGAAAAGCATAAATAAAGATGTTACGGTGAAATTTGGTATTTATACCTAATAATTAGGAATTTATACTATATCGTAACCGTAACATCGAAACAATTAAGTAAAAATTTAGACGATATGAAAGCGAAAGATATTTTTGATGTAGAAATTTCGATATATAACGGTGTCCGTGACGTGTACGGCAAGACTTGCAGCCTTCGTTCGTTCCTATTCGACACGAAGCACATTCCAGATATTGAAAAGCTACGTTCCTTGCCAACGAAAGCGGAGCGTAACGAGATTAAGAAACGCCTTCCGATGGCTTGCATATCCGGCGTATTCAAACCCACCCGGAAGGCTGAGAACCTTGTTAAGCATTCCGGCCTTATCTGCATCGACTTCGACAGGCAAGACAATTTGGAAATAGAAAACTGGGATGAGGTGAAGCAGGAGTTATCCAAACTTCCATTTATCGCCTATGCAAGTCTTTCGGTAAGCGGTACAGGATATTTCGCTATTATCCCGCTCAAGTATCCAGACTATCATAAAGGCCAGTTCGAGAAGCTCAAACGGGACTTTGCCAAGTGGGGGCTTACGATAGATCCGGCGTGTGGGGATGTGTGCCGGATGCGCTGCATATCTTATGATCCAGACCCGTATATCAATACTGAGGCGGTCCAATACGCGGGTTATTATGTAGAACCTAAGCCCTTCTTTGCATACCAGTATGCGAGCGATGAGACCTTGGACAAGGTGGCCAAGTGCTGCGACTTGATAGCGAAGCATAAGATCGATATTACAGGCGATTATAAGTCATGGTTTACCGTCGGATGCGCATTGGCTTCATTGGGCGAGCAAGGCAGGCAATTCTTCCATGTATGCAGCGCACAGAATCCATCCTACAAGCGTGGGGAATCGGATCATAAGTTTGATAACCTTTTGCGGACAAGCAAGCGCATAGGGATCGGTAGCTTCTTCGAGATTTGTAAGGATTACGGGATAACATTTAGAGACGCTTAGGATATGGAAGTAGAAACGATACACGGTCAGATTATCGCCAAGGCCAACCATTACCAAGCCGTACCGGGCAAGAATGGCGAAAAGCGGATTATCAAGGATGAAAAGATACGGGCTTATGAGCGCAGCTTCATAAAGCAATGCACGAAGTACCGTAATAGGCGTATTTCTTCCCGTTTCCGGCTATTTGTCCGGGTGTGGAATAGTTCTATACGTTTTGACCTCGATAATAGCTTAAAAACGTTGCTTGATTGCTTGCAAATGGTTGGAGCGATAATCGACGACAAACTTTGCTTCCAGATAGAGGCAGAAAAGAGAATCGATAAGTATCACCCTCGGATAGAGTTTGCTCTATTGGAGGTGAACGAACAAAAACAAATATTTTATTAACTCTTTAATCGTAAATTGAAATGAGAACAGAAGATTTAAAAGCGTATCAAGATTTTGAACGGCATTTACGGGATTACCCCGTTAAGCGTATGATGTTTTGGGGACAGCACATTCCGGAAGAGGATCGGGATTACCAATATGCAGAACAGAAAGCAATCTGCGAACATCTTGGTATCGAGTTCCGGGAAGAAGATTTTGCCGTGGATGAGGTGGCGGAAGCCAAAGCATTTGTTTCCCAATTCCCGGATATGGATTGATTAACTTTGGGTGGCTCCGATCTGGAGCTGCCCTTAAAACGATTAGAAAATGATTGATAAAGATGATTTTAACAGGCAAGAGCTAAAAAAGCTACTCCGATTAACGAAAAAGGGAAAAATAAAGTCGGTCAGCAACGAATTTACAAACCTCATCAAAAGCGGGAAGATGAAAGCAAAGGTGACATTCGTGGTAGAGATTGACGGGCTGCAGAATGTTCCCAAATTAGTAAACGATTTGAGTATTTATGTCTAATTATTTAGGTTGATATGTTGTTTTTAGACCATTATCCCAGTTTGACGATAGGCTTTCTTACTCCGCTCGTCAAAGCAGCTCAGGAAGCCACAAAAGGGGCTTTGATGCGATTCCATAAGGACGGAATCAGATACAGAGTGTCTTATTTTGTCGGTGATAGCTTCTTTGATTTCATGTGGGCATATCAAGGCAAGCAATACCGCCAACAAATAAGATTCATCGAAGAGCCAAGCCACATACAGGGGAAAGTCCGTTTCTTCATTTGCCCGGCAACAGGCCATAAGTGCAGGAAACTCTATTTTGGGCGCAAATCCATATTTTCCAGACATGCGGTCAAACATGCGTATAGTTACCAGCACCTCAGCCATTCCACCCGGATATTCGCCAACGCCAAGAATCCGAAGCGAAAGCACGGAAGACCCAAATACAAAGGGCGAACGACGATATACGGGAAACGGATAGTGCGGTATAGATCAAAGATCCGTAGAATCAATGAATACGTTAGAAGCCTGTTTGGTAAGCAGCAGATCGTTGTATATAGAAAAGCATAGCAGGAAAATTCATGTTCCATTTGGACTGTTTATGATTAAACACTATCTTTGCATCTGCCTCTATGGGGGTAAGACCGTTTTATTTAAGACAATGAAGCCCTGTTTCGGTTCTTCCGTTTCAGGGCTTTTGCATACACTTGTATTGGGGTATGTAATAGCGAGCGTAAATCTGCGCTCACTGATTCTAATGGAATTTTAAATACGCAAAATTCTACGTATTTAAACTTCATTCTCCAAGAATGGATAAATAACGGCGCATAGAGGCGATTTCCGCTTCCACTACGAGCTTTTGAAAGGCTTCCGGGTGTTTCTCTATGTGCGAAGCCTCCAAGGCTGTGTAATAGGCTAATTTCGCTTCATTCGATCCTTTAAGGTTCACGATTACATAACCATTACGCAGGAGATACAGATTCATTAGAAGGCGTGAAGTTCTTCCATTGCCATCAATGAAGGGATGGATGCGTACCAATTCATCATGAAGATAGGCTGCAACCAAAACAGGATGTACCTTTTCGGCTTTCTTTTCCTGAAAGTGCAGTATGAAATCTTCCATCAGCTTATCTATCAAATAGGGCTGAGGCGGAATATGGCGGCTTCCGGAAATCATGACAGGAACGGAACGGTAACGCCCTGCATTCTCCCGATTGATGCCATGCAAGATAAGCGCATGTATTTCCTTGATTGTACGTTCGCTTATTTCTATATCGTTATGGGCAAAGTCTTTGATATAATCGATTGCTTCCGCATGATTGATGGCTTCCAGGTGTTCACGCATGGACTTTCCTGCAATCGTCACACCTTCATTTACGACAAGTTCCGTTTCTTGCAAAGTAAGCGTATTGCCTTCGATCCGGTTGCTTTCGTAGGTGTATTCGATCGCTAAAGCATCCTCTATCTTCTTTAGGGCTTCCATAGGCAAGGGACGCAAGGAAGAAAGCCGGGCTTTTAGCGTATCGCATTCCTGTAATAGTATTGCTATTTCTGTATTCATATTCATTCTTCTTTGAAGTTTACCGTTTACTATGCAAAGATACGGCGATATTGTTTTGTGGTAAAATATTGAGACCATAAAACAACATGTTACGCTCGTTTTTGATGTAATAGCATGAATATTAAACAAATACAGCATACCGTAACCGTAACAGCGTAACTTAGGGTATATTTATAGCAAATACAGACCACAAAACAAGAGGTTATCGTCATAATTTAAATATTTCACTAATAACGAAGCACTTACGATGTTTGATAACTATAACCCGATAACCAAGGGTATATTTTCCTGAAATTTCTTCCGTCTTTTGTTTGGTAGATATGAAAAAGTGCGTACCTTTGTGGTGTCCTACAATTAATGCTGGCGGAGTGCCCGCCGAACATATTTTTATGTTACGGCTTTTTTTATGTCGTAGCATATTTAGAATATTAATGGTTTCGTACCCCCTTGATATGGCTTAATGGCCATAACTGCCAGCGTTGGTGTAGGACAAAGGGACGGGCGAAACCGTTTTTTATTTTCGTCTATAAAACAAACAATTTACAATTATGTCCAAGCAACGCAGTATTTGTTTGTTGGAGAAGCAAAGTATCCTGCAAACGACGTTATTCCACGAGACGGAAGCATTAGGGATCAAGCATGTATTTTCATGGCAAGCTCTTGCTTACGCGTACCAAATCCTATCCATGGGATTGATTAGCGAAGTAAGCATAGAAGATGCCAAGGAATATACAAAGCTCTTAATATTGTTGTTTATTACGCCTTTGATTGGCGGATTGCTGGAAGGAGGTGCGTTATGAATGCCATAAGAACTAATAAGACGAATTATGATTTCACAAAGTTAGAAAAGTTCTTTGAAGAATTTGAATCGCCTGCAGAACTGATGGACGATATAGTAAAGTTGGCGTTCAACTATGCAGATAAGGTGAACTGTGAAGAGACAGAGCTGTTCAAACAGAATATGGGGACGCTCTATGTGCTTTACGACCAGCTTTCACAGATTATACTTCGACGTGATTAAAAAATAATATAATCCCTGCAGACCGGAACGACCGGGCATTGCGGAGCGAGACCGTAGCAGGGAACAAAATGCACGCTTAACCTGCACCGATAGCAGGAGGCGAAGATACAGGGTGCAAGCAGATGCGGGCGTATGCCTGTTGAGAGCGGCCTTTTCGGTTGCATAGGCAAGAGTTTCCATGGGTGACGCTATGCGCGTTCAAATAGGCTTTCAGTAGCACCAGCCCAAGCCTTGCACGGCTTTAGGTCTACCCTTCGATGGGATGCAAGGTACTAATTATTGATTCTATAAGAAAAAAGCATTATCTTTGTGGTAAGATTTTTGATTTGCACAAAACGATTTTTATTGCAAAGATGAGGGCTGTTTGTCGTGAGATAAATAGCCTTTCTTGCTTTTAATAATATCCCTATCCAGATTATTATTGCGGAAACGAGAGGAAATAATTACTTTTGCAACGCAGTGAAGCAACTGGACACATAAAAAAGTTTTGTGCGACAAATATGCGACTTCATTGCAATAATATGCGATTTTGTTGCAATCTTATAAAATAAGAAATTGCAAATAAATAGCTGGAATGGTTTGTGTTAAATTGTAATTGGTTTTATAGTGTTTTATTATTCGTACTCCCAACAAGGGTACGAAGTGCCACGTATGCAACTGGACTTAGATAAACGAGCAATAACCTATTTGCCAGGCGTAGGACCACGCCGGGCGGAGATACTGAAGCAGGAGATTGGTGTTTCCTCCTACGAGGATTTGCTCTACTATTTCCCTTATAAATATATTGATCGGAGCCGGTTCTATCGGGTGAATGAGGTGACGGGCAATATGCCTTTTATCCAACTTAAAGGTAAGATTGTGCTTTTCGACCAGATAGGAGAGGGGCGCACGAAGCGGCTTATTGCGAAGTTTACCGATGGAACGGGTACGATTGACCTCGTATGGTTCAAGGGGCTTGCCTATGTGACCCAAAAGCTCAAAACAGACACGGAGTATATCGTCTTCGGACGACCTACCGAATTTGGGCATACCTATAATATCGTACATCCGGACGTAGACCCTATCGAGCAGGCAGGGCAGGTGGCCAATGGGTTGACTCCATATTACAACACGACCGAGCGGATGAAGAAAGCATTTCTGAATTCGCGTGCGCTGCAGAACTTGCAATATACCTTATTAAATAGTCTTGGTTGGAAAGTACCGGAGACGTTGCCCGAAGCTGTATTGGCCAAGACGCACCTCATGCCCCTTTCGGAAGCCATGCGGCATATCCATTTCCCGGAATCCGTCCAGAAGTTGCGCGAGGCGCAAGTGCGGTTGAAGTTCGACGAGTTGTTTTTCATCCAGCTTCATATCCTCCAGACGGCGCAAGATCGGAAATTGCATCTGCGGGGGATTCCGTTTCCTCGTGTCGGTACCTATTTTAATACATTCTATAAAGATTATTTGCCATTCGAGTTGACGAATGCGCAAAAGCGGGTGGTGAAAGAGATTCGTGCCGATATGGGAAGTGGTCGGCAAATGAACCGTTTGTTGCAAGGCGATGTCGGGAGTGGCAAGACGTTGGTCGGTTTATTGGCAATGCTTCTCGCGCTGGATAATGGTTGCCAGGCTTGCATGATGGCGCCTACCGAGATATTGGCTACCCAACATTACGCTACGGTGAAGGCTTTCTTGCAAGATATGGATATCCAGGTGGCCCTGCTGACGGGCTCGACGAAGAAACGGGAACGTGATAAGATACTCCCAGCCATTGCCCGTGGCGAGATTCAGATTGTGATAGGGACGCATGCCTTGATAGAGGATACGGTCATCTTTTCCTCTTTAGGGTTGGCCATTATCGACGAGCAGCATCGCTTTGGGGTAGAGCAGCGGGCTCGGCTTTGGAAGAAGAATACGCAGACCGTGCCGCATGTGCTGGTCATGACCGCGACGCCTATTCCCCGTACGCTTGCGATGACGTTGTATGGAGATTTGGATGTTTCGGTCATCGATGAACTTCCGCCCGGGCGCAAACCGATCGTGACGCTCCATCGTTACGATACCAAACGTAAGGAACTCTTCAACTTCTTGCGGAAAGAGATCGAGAAAGGACGCCAGGTATATGTCGTCTATCCTTTGATTGAGGGCAACGAGAAGCTCGATTACAAAAGCCTTGAAGAGGGCTTCGAAGTATTTAAGGAGGAATTTAAGGAATATACCGTCTGCATGGTGCATGGGCGCTTGAAGCCTGCCGACAAAGAGCGGGAGATGCAACGTTTCGTCTCGGGCGAGGCGCAGATCCTGCTCGCCACGACCGTCATCGAGGTAGGCGTGAACGTCCCGAATGCCTCCGTGATGGTCATCGAGAGCGCCGAGCGGTTCGGGCTTTCCCAGCTCCACCAGCTCCGGGGGCGGGTAGGGCGTGGCGCCGAGCAATCCTATTGCATCCTCGTCTCTTCTTATAAACTCAGCCACGAGACCCGCAAGCGTTTGGAGATAATGGTGAATAGCAACAACGGATTCGAAATTGCCGAGGCCGACCTCCGTCTCCGGGGGCAGGGCGATATCGAAGGAACGCGGCAGAGCGGCGAAGGTTTGGACCTCAAAATCGCCAACCTCGCGACCGACGGCCAAATCCTCCAATACGCCCGTTCAATCGCAGCCGAGATATTGAACGAAGACCCGCAGTTAATGAGCGAAACCTACCGGTTATTGAACGAAAGGCTTCGCCAGCTCTTCTCAGGCAAGCTAAATTGGCGCTTAATTAGCTAAACATGTTGTAAAACATATTTTCTGTAAATTGTTATTATTCTTTTGTTTAGCGAGTCTATTTAAAATTCATTAAAACTCGTACGAATTTTTTCTCTTGAATTATTTTGAGGGAAAAATCAAAATATCGAACTTTGAACAGTTCTTAGTTGAAAAACAACTTAGTACACAGTTTAAATAACGATCTATAAGTTTGGAAGGATTTTTGAAAGATGACAATTAAAGCAATATTATCTGCCTGTTTGGGCTTACTGATGCTCCCAGGGATGGAGGCCGCAGAACCTGAAAAAGGGAAAACGTCGCCCGTCTCTGTACAAGAAGCAAACAATGTAATGGAACGCCAAGTATCGGAACTGATGGCTGAACGCGTCGGATTCAAAAAGGACATCGCCCTTGAGAAGCTCGCCGAAGCCAAACTCGCCGAAGAAGTAGCCCGCGAAAACCTCATGTTCCCCGCCGACGAACTCTACGGCTCGAATTGGAACACCCGCTGGGTCGACCCCTTCCGAGGCGAAGAAAAAGTGGAATTCCCAGACTCCTGCCTGATAGATTGCTCCTCCTTCGTTTTTCCTATTGATACGATGATTCGGGTAACCTCGAAATATGGCCCGCGCCGCCGCCGGATGCACAAGGGCATCGACCTCAAAGTCTATAAAGGCGATACCATCCGCGCCGCCTTCGACGGGAAAGTGCGCATCCGCAATTACGAACGCCGCGGCTACGGTTATTACCTCGTCATCCGCCATCCGAACGGATTAGAAACCATCTACGGCCATCTTTCCAAACAATTGGTGAAAGTGAACGACATCGTCCGCGCGGGCGACCCCATCGGTCTGGGCGGAAACACAGGCCGTTCGACTGGTTCGCATCTCCATTTCGAGACGCGCTTCCTCGGGCAGCCCATCAATCCTTCCCATATTATCGATTTTGAGAACTGCGTGCCCATCCATGATACCTACGTGTTCCACAATGTGAAAATCAACGGGCGTAAGAGCAACATCTATACCTCGGGCGACCAGCTGGTTTACCATCGCATCAAATCGGGCGACACGCTCGGCAAGATTGCCCGCATGTATGGCACGACCATCGGCGAACTCTGCCGCCTGAACGGTATCCGCCCCACGACGACGCTCCGCATTGGCCGCGTCCTTCGTTGCTCGGCGGGCGAAAATTACACTCCGCGCCGGCCCAAGATAAAGGCACAGGCGCAAGTCGAAGCGCAAACCGAAGCGGTTGCCTCGCTGAATGCCGAGACGGAAGGGCAACCCGTATATCATAAAATCCAATCGGGCGACACGCTCGGCGCCATCGCGCAACGGTATGGCACCACTGTCTCCCGCCTCTGCGAACTGAACGGCATCACGCGCACCACCATCCTGCGCCTCGGCCGCACACTCCGTTGTTCCTAAAGCGAATCTATTTGTATCATAAGTATAGATATTTAAAGTTTAACAGTGAAAGGCGATACCCAAAGCGTTGGGGTCGCCTTTTTGATTTGTGCGGAAATAACCGTGTCAGGATGACGTGCAGCATAACGTCGGGATGGCATAAGAAAAGGGGCTGTGTCAAAATAGAAAATGGCACACGGATGACACAGATTTAACAGATGACCACAGATTCTTTTTTGTTGATTTATAATTAAATAAATCTGTGGTCATCTTGTCGCATCTGTGTTATCAGTGTGCCATACACCCATTATGACACACCCTCTTCGTTATTCATTTGCCATTTATTCCAGCGTTATCATCTCCGCAAATTCCACCACCAGCGGACTGCCTCCGTCATACGTCTCCACGCGGACTTTGTATTGTCCGCTCGATAAATCCGGAAATCGTAGCATCTGCCTTTGCCCAGCTCAACACCGTAGTGTGGTATGCAAAATGGGCTCCGTTGTCAAAGCCCTCTGTGCGAATTTCGTCTATCTGTTTTACTTTCATGACAAAATAAATTTTTAATCAACGCGTCGGAGTTAAACATATTTCCCCCGTAATGCAAACCAGGAAGTATCAAATTTTTGTTTTTTTATATTTTTTATTTCGACAACACGCTGAAGCCGCCAGCTCTTCCTGCTTGTCACGCGACAATGCACTGGAGCTGCCAGCTCTTCCTGCTTGTCACGCGACAA
>CALUZR010000077.1 GCA_944325335.1 uncultured Parabacteroides sp.
TTGTGGACGAAAAATTCTTCCTCTACAGGCTTTCTATGATTTATGCCTACCCACATTGATTTTCCGCTGACCCCTTTATTCTCTTTGTATAGAAGCCTTCAACATCAAGACGCTTTCCGGTCCCATGTTGAAAAGCAAGTCGACAATGCTCAGGTTCGGAAGGAACCCCCATTTATCACGGAATACTTGGTAATAAGATACGGGGCGGAATTCTGGGTCTTCCGTACGGTTTTTAGGCGAGATGACCTCGCGGAAATCGTGTAATACGTCCGGCTCATAGACGGAGGTCCGTTCTATTCGCGGTTGGATATCGATGAGCCGACATACCGTTTCGCACAACGCCTCGTTGAAATCCATCAGAAACTCGTATCGCTTCTCGTAGAAAGGGGCGAAATCCTCTTCATAATATTCGAAGAACGGACTCATGTGGTAAGCCGAGACAAGCGCATTCCAATGCAAATGGCGCCAATTGCCATGGTCGGAAATGCGGATGTCGCGCGTAGGACATTTCAATGTATCTGGCTTTACAATCGGGACGGTCAAGGCTTGTGGACCATTGGCTGCTGCAATCACACACCGGTTCCGGTAGGTTTGTTTCACATAATTCTCCTCTGCCTCTACGCGAATCGCATCGTAGGCCAAGAACTTCGTATATAATTGTACAGGACCGAGATAGGCGGTCGGGACATAAGCTGTATTCATTGTATATGTTTAAATCGGATATTGGGGTCTTTACTATACCAACAGAAAAAGAGTTTGCCCATGATATGGCTGGCCGGGACGATGCCTACATGACGTGAGTCGATGCCTTCCGCCACATTATCGGAAAGGAACCAGTAATAATCCTCCGTAAAGAAAAAGAAATCCGTCTGTTTCCCTTCGAGATACATACGCCCTTCGCGGAAGACCGCCTTGCCCTGTGTTTCCCGCAAGAGCGCATCCCGGCATGCGAAGAGCGAAAGGCTATCTAACCGATAAGCACGCCCTTTCCGAGGAATGACTAATTGATACGCCGGTACAGGCTGTACTTTCCATACATCACGTAACGAAGCAGGAAGTTCCTCGCGCACTTGGTATTCCTCGAACGGTGTCAGGCGGAGCGTGCATCCATTCGTTTGCAGAGACAAGTCCCGCTCCGGAATGCGTAATCGCTTCATGACACTGATTAGCTCCTCTTGTGCTTCACGTGGAATATAATAGGTATTCAACGTATTAGGCGAACGTGGATATTCCTCGCCATTAATGCGATAACAATCCGGCTCCACCTCGATCGTATCGCCTGGCATACCGATGCATCGCCCTACCAAGAGCGGAGCCGCCAATGAATCTTGCCGAAGCGGACTGGTATAAAGGAAAATGCCATTCCGTGCCTTGCCTATTTGGAAAGGGAACTTATGCGCCAAGACGAAATCCCCTCGGTGCAAAGTCGTCTCCATCGCGTCCGTCGAGAGATGGACCGATTCGGCCACAAAGAAACGGACGCCCGCCAGCAAACCGGCCAACAGAAGAATGAAGAGAGCCGAATGGAAAAGCCTGTGCTTTCCTATCCCGCCCTTTTTCCCTATGGATTCTTCATTCTTCATTCCTAATTCTTTATTTACTTAATGTTGTCTACCCAACGGAAGAGCCGCTCCCAACGGATGCCGCCTTCGAACAAGCTCCGGTCTTTATCGAGCGAGAGCCAGATCATGATCGGTTTGCCCACGATATGGTCTTCCGGCACAAATCCCCACGAACGGCTATCCGCGCTATTGTGCCGATTATCGCCCATCATCCAGTAATAATCATATTGGAAAGTATAGGTCGTGGCCTTTTCTCCATTGATATAGACAATGCCATCCTTTTCTTCCAACTGGTTATGCTCGTAATTCTTGATACACCGGCGATAGAGGGCGAGGTTGTGCGGGGTGAGTTCGATGGTGGCTCCCCGTTTCGGAATCCAAATCGGACCGTAATTATCGCGCGTCCAACCGGTCTTATAATCGACGGGATAATACATCGTGCCGCCTACTACCTCTGGTTCGACCAAGATCTTCTTCACACCCGGCAATTTCTTCACTTGTTCGACCATCGCTTGCGTCATCGGGAAGCGGTATACCATATTATATACGCCATTGGCATTCGGGGTGAAACCGAGATACGAAAGCGTCTCAGGATCGCCCACCGTACAAGGCTGTCCGTATGGCATATAATCATCGCGGCTCACACCCCAGTTGCGGAACATCGTCTCGGTGAAAGGCGTCTCCGTCTCTACGAAATAATTCAATTGCATGTTCTTCGGATTGATGGCCTTCTCGCCATTGATATACACTTGGTTGTTCCGAATCGAAAGGCTATCGCCCGGCATACCGATGCAACGCTTTACATAGTTTTCCCGCTTATCTACGGGGCGGTACATGATTTCGCCAAACTCCTGCTTGTTGGTACGGATGGCTTCACGGCCATACATCTGAACCAACGTATAATAATCGGGGTTTTGCATCTTGAGGGCAATCGTATCGCCGGCAGGAAAGTTGAATACCACGATGTCGTTACGCTTTACTTTGCCCAATCCAGCCACGCGCTTATAACCCCATTCCGGCCATTCGAGGTAGGACTTGCAATTGAAGAAGGGAAGCGTGTTCTGTACGAGCGGGAAGGAGAGGGGCGTGTTCGGCACGCGTGGCCCATAACTTACCTTGCTCACAAACAGGTAATCGCCCACCAGCAACGACTTCTCCAACGAAGAACTCGGTATCTGGTAGTTTTGGAAGATGAACAGGTTGATGAAATAAACTGCCACCAGCGCGAAGATAATATCGTCTGCCCAGCTATAAATGCTCCTCAGCGTCGGGTTCTTCGTCTTCTTCCACGCGCCCCAGGGGATAAACTTCGTCAGGTAAATATCCATCAGCACCACCAGTCCCAAAAGCAACCACGCGTTTTCCATCCAAAGGCAGAAAAGGGCGTAGAGCACTGCGAGGATGCTGAACTTAATCCATTGTTTCTTGCTAATATGCTTCATGTTCGAACGTATCCGCTATTAAAAATGGAACATATCGCTCATGCCTAAAAATCCCTTCTTCCCGGCGGTAAACTCGGCGGCCAGGACGGCTCCGAGGGCAAACCCCGCGCGGCTCTTCGCATCATGCTTGATGCTGATGATGTCGGCTTCTGATTCGTACGTAATCTCGTGTATGCCGGGTACTTCTCCTTCGCGGATGGCTTGTATCGGGAGGTCGGTCGGCGCCTCGGCCGTGTTGAGCGTCCAACGCTCCTTCCGGTCGATATTCTCCAAAATGCCTTCCGCCAATGTAATCGCCGTACCGCTCGGCGCATCCAACTTATGTACGTGGTGCACCTCCGTCATCCGCACGTCATACGAAGGGAAATTGTTCATAATCTTTGCCAAATACTTATTTACGGCAAAGAAAATATTCACACCAATGCTGAAATTCGACGCATAGAAGAACGTCTTGCCCTCTTCGGTACACATCCGTTTGATTTCCGGCATCTTGTCGAGCCAGCCCGTCGTACCCGAAACCACCGGCACGCCTGCCTCAAAGCACTTCAAATAATTCCCGTAGGCCGTGGCGGGCGAAGTGAATTCAATCGCTACATCCGCACTCCGAAAAGCCTCCGAAGCAAAGTCTTGCGGATTGTTTATATCAATAATCGATACGATTTCATGACCTCTTTCGCGGGCAATTTGTTCGATGGCTTTGCCCATTTTGCCATATCCGACCAATGCAATCTTCATATTCTTCGTATTTATATCCAAAAAGTTGTCGCAAACTTACAAAAAAGGAACGATAGCGCAAAGGGGAAACGGAAAATGACCGGAATTTTCCTCTGGAAAGAACGAGAAATTCCTGGGAACGCCCGATTGTTAAATCCCTTTCACATTTGCGTCGACATCAGACGTAGTACTACGTTCGGTGTAGACGTAGCGTTACGTCAGGTGTCGACGTAGTGCTATGTTCGGCAGTAACGTAGTACTACGTTCGATACCGACGGACGGTTTCGAGGCTAACCGTTGCACGGGTCTAGGGCTACCCGCCACACGGGTACGAGGCTACCCGTCCCACGGGTCTGAAGCTACCCGCCATGCTATCCTAATAAAGAAAAAGCCCCTTTCCCGGTGAAGGAAAAGAGGCTCTTAAGAGTTTCACGCTCCGTTCTTCCCAGAAGGGAGCGCCTTGAATAGAATTTTTATTACTAATATTAATACTAACGTTTATGCGCTGCGGCGACTTTCACAAGGGGCACGACCAGCTTATTAACTATTTATTAACAACTTAAATTTATAATGTTATGAACTTATTTCTATTCATTTATTTAACTACAACCTTGAAGCTTTCGCCGTCTACAGAAACTACTGCGATACCAGCCGGTACTGCGATTGTTTCGTTGTCGCTGTTGACTGTTTCGTTAGCTACGACTTTACCCAAGATAGTAGCGATGACTACGTTCTTGCCTTCTGCACCCTTGATTACTACGGCACCGTCAACGGCTGTTACGCTTACTGCGCCTTCAGCTGCGATGGTTTCGTTAGCAGTTGGTGTGCGAGTTTCGTCTGCATTCAAATTGAAGATTTCTGCAGCTTCAATGTCTGGAACAACCACCAAAGTGCCGTTCAACCACTTGATGAAACCACGAGATACAGTAGATGTCGGTTCGCCACCGTTCCATGCCTTGTAACCTGTTTCAATTACAAATGAACCTTCTTCATTGTCTACATAACGGAATGCAAACTTAGCGATGCTATGAGAATAGTCTTCGCGGTCCATCGGAATTGCATTGTATGTTCCGTTCGGACGCTTCAGATACAATGTATCATGCGTATGATAACCTTCTACGAAACCTAACTTAGCAAACGTTTCACCGTCTTCTTCATTGATAAACTTATTATTATGCAAATGAGTTTCGTTATAAACATAAGCAGAGTCCATCAAGTTAACCAAGAAACGTCCTGTAGTTGTATCGGCTTCATGTTTCGGATGACCTGGAATGTCACATTCCAAGTTAGATTCCCAATGTTTAGCGTTTACAGCCAACAGATATTCCCAACGGTTGTTGTACGGACGATTGATGTAAGCCGTATCAACGAACAATGCCGGGTTGGCATCATCGAATTGCATAGAAGTCGGAGTTCCTAAGAATTCAGCTTTTTCATACAATACATCTTCTGGATCGGCATTACGGTAAATACGGATCGTATCGCCCATCGCTACTTCGCGATATTCAGATGCATCTTTCTTTTCGATGGTGAACAAGTCGTTCTCTGTCTGGTTGTACATGTCTGTGTTGTTCAGGATACCTTTCGTAGCACCATCACCACTGTACATCTTCAACGTAGACATTGCTTCCCAATCGCGTGCATCTGCATCAGTTGTCACATTTTCAGCGTTCTGGTCATTCAACGGAATCAAGTTATACAAATCTTCACCTACAATCTTAATAGCAAAGATGTCTGCATTCTCTTTTTCGTTCTTATAACCAATCTTTTCTCCGAAATCGCCAGTTGCATAGCGGTTAGCTTCGTCTACATAAGCCAAATATTCGCTATTCTCATCATTCTGGAATGAATAAGCCAACAACTTCAAGATAACTGTACCTTCGCCTTCTTCGTCAACAGTCGTTGTATAAGAGCCATCTTTGTAATAACCTAAGATACTCTTTACTTGGATCGTATCCGGACGATATTCCAGCGTCTCACTTAAATTGTTCAAGCCTCTATACATAGAAGCGGCAATATTCCATTCTGTAGCGTTATCTTTATTTGTATCCAATCCAATCTGGTGATTCTTACCATGATTTTCTACAAAGTAAGCTACATTGTCATAAATAGAAGAAGCCGCAGCTACGTAATAAGACTGATCTCTTAATGCAGCCGCATTCAAGCGCAAGTAACCATCCGCTTCTGTATAAGAAGTATTGGCTTTGAATTCGATCGTATCTACCTTAGCAGAACCATCCAATACTGCAAATACATTAGCCTTATCAGTCTTATACAACTGACTTGTGCTGTATTCTTTCGTTTCGGACGGTCTCTCACGGTTAGCTAAAACTAACTTGTCATCTTTTACCGTAATTGCCCATTGTGTCTCAGGATAACCAATCAGAGCCTCATCTGCTTTTACATAATCAGCATCAACATCCTCATTTATACCTAAAACAGTACCGTAATTATCCGAATATTTAGCTTTTGTATTCACATTAGTCACTGTAAAGAATGCCGGAGTTGTTCCTAACAAATCTTTAACAACAATCGTATTGAATGTACCAACCTTGATGGTTAAACCTGCTTGGAAATCTTCTGTAGAAAGTTCCGCTGTCAATGTTGGGACATCGCTCAAATCCGTACAACCTAAGTAATATGTATTGCCATCTTTACCAGAAACCGCAATAGCAGCTACGCTTTGGTTTGTGCCTGTAACGAAATCATCTGCCACATAGAACTTAAAGTTGTAAGCATAGCGATTTGATACTTTACTATCGTCATCTTTCAATGCATTGGCTAACACTGCCGGATCAATAGCTTTCAGCGCATATTTCTTTTCAGTTGCACCAGCAGCATAAGCATCGTTCAAGTCTACAACAATGATGTCGCCATCTTCATTCTGCAACATATATTCATCACCTGTAGCAGCTTCCAACTTAGCCGCAGCAGTACCCGAGACATTGATATTCACAAATTGAACCGTCTTTAATAAGCCAGAGAACGGATTATTTGCCAAATCCTTGTCTTTTTTGTCGCCATTAACATACTTCTTGATGCTTGCCTCAAATCCACCACCAGTAATGGATGTTAATTGCGCACCTGTAAGAACAGTTCCAGCTTCAGCTACTTCGCCCAACACGATGGATGTAATACCATCAATACCTTCAGATAAAATAATAACTTTTGCATCATCAAACTTCCACGGATCATCAGCTGAATCTCTTGTAACAGCAACAGTTTGATAAGTACCGTCTGTCTTAGTCAGATACTTGCCAGTCGCTTTATTCTTAAACTTAGCAGATCCTGTGTTATTGCCATCATCTGTTACTTCAACTGTCCAATACTGATTTTGGGCTTTGTCATAATCTACCCATGAAGCTTTACCATCTTTATTCGTATCAGCCAATACTCGTCCATTGTCCATCAACAAATAAGAGTCAGAGGATATTTCTGCATCCGCAACAGTTGCCACATTTTCAACAACCATTTCCAAAGCATCCACAGAAACAGCTTTTGCATTAAACGTTTGATTTTGATTTCCGCCCGGAGTAAAAGTCATATCGTTAAACGACACACTTTTCCATTGTGATGCAAATTTGAGTTTACCTGCCGTCAAATCAATAGAGTACATTGTTTGTATATCTGTACCCCAATCATCTCCTGCAGTATTGAAACCCATGGTATTTTCACCTGTAGCAACAGTATAAGAATTAGCAGAATTATAGGTGATTGTTACAATATCATCCATAGTTGCTTCTGCCAACTTCACAGCATCTAACGCATGAGAATCATTTACCACAGCAACATAATCTTCTCCTTCATGCTGGAATACAACGAAGTAATTTTGTTCTCCGCCTTCTTCAGCAGGAAGAGTTGTTACTGTCTCCACATTGGAGTAAGTAGCTCCTTGTGCATAGCGAAGCTGCGCAAACATATCCGCAGGCATCACCAGCGCTCCGGCTGCAAATAACGCAGCCACAAATGTAGAAAACTTTTTGTTCATAAGATTTAAAATTTTAATTATACAAAAATGTTTGATTAATAAACTCTTGATTAAATCTCATGAAGACTAAAACAACTACCCGGCTTTGGTTACGAATAGACATAAAAAAAGCACGGGCTTTACGTTGTTTATTAATGTTCTTGAGGTACGTGGAATAACCCGAATAACTATAATAGAACAACAGCCCGCGCCTATACGATTATACTTCTAATCTCCTTTTACTATATGCATAGCATAGGAAACTTAACAAATAATCTGTACATAGCGCAAGCATTTCACTGTCCATTATTCAGTTATTCTCAAAAATTTCCACGTTTCCAAGAACGAATAATCTTCACGAAATGCTTGTCAATATTTCAATGATTCCCGAAGGCGGAAACGCTCTCCGCTGCGGAATCGATGCAAAGGTAAGGAGTAAAAATGAAATAGCAAGAAAAAAAGGAAGAAATTTTCAGGTTCTTATCCGAAAGGCGGGGATTTATGGACGAAATCCCGGGGTTTGGAGGATGAAATCCATTTTGCACGTATTATGGCACACTGATGACACAGATTATACAGATGACCACAGATTTCTTATTTGGCTGCGCGGTATTAGGGGCACGCAGATGAACGCGGACTAAAGCGCAGATAACCGCAGATTTTTTATTTGGCTTTGTACATAAACTAAAAAAAGAAGATCTGTGGTCATCTGTGTAATCTGTGTCATCTTGTGTGCCATTATCCTATATAAATTATAATTGCTCTATCTCCTCTTCGGTGAGGCCTGTGCAAACCGCGATTGTATTTATTGGCAAACCTTGTTGCTTCATTTGTTGAGCTACATGTCGCTTTCCTTCGAGTATGCCTTGGTCAACACCTTTTTCGAAACTATTTTCAACGGCTGTATCATAGATATTTTTACTGTCCCGATAGATTTTCAGGGCTTGATAGTATTGCCTACGTTCTTCGGGTGTATAGTTTGCCAACAGGCCAGCTTCCAATAGCTCGCCAAACTTGGAACCTTTGGCAAAGGGATAATAAGCAGTTGTCGTATCTAAATGTTCCATATTCTTTATATAATATATCCATCGTTCACTATCATCTTCACATTCACGCAATTCTTTATTAAACTTCGGGAGTTCGATAAAGATGTCGCGCACCTTCGGATTATAGATTTCACCCGAACTGAGGTCCGTTATCCCGACATCGGTCCGGTACTTGTCTATCGGTTTGTCTTTATGCAACACAAAGTTCAACACATAAATGCTGACTACCGGAAGAATCTCAAATCGCCATTCCCGTCCTTTCTTTCCTTGCAGGAAAATGCACGCGCAATCATAAAACAACGCCCGGTCTCGAAAAAACTTTTGATCGGTATACTGCATTTCCACAATAAAATAGGTACCGTCTTTACTTCGGCAATACACATCAACCAGCACTTTCCGGTCGTCTGGCGATTCGGGTTGCCATTCCGGATTCCGGGGTTCAACCTCCTCCACGGTTCGCTCACCGCGAAGCACATCATTCAGAAAGTTTCGTAAAATCGACATATCTGAAAAAATCTTCTTAAAGCTGTAATCCAGCTTCATATCTACGTATCCTGCCATAGCTAAGGATTTTAAATTGTTCCGCCAATAGTAGCGTATCGCAAAGGTACGAACTTATTTTTATATACATCATTAATTTCCAAACTTATCTTTCACCTTTCTCCTAACTATTTGTGATATAAAGAGAAATGGTGAATCGTCTCTTTCTTTCACACTACATCATCGTCCCTTTTGTGTACACTGTTCACAAAGGTGTGAAGTGTGTTCACAAAATGAGACGATTCACAGGATCTCGTTCAGTATAAGCCTTATAGAAGAAAGGTAAAAGATAAGTTTGGAAATTACTATGTATATAGGGAGAAATTTATGCCTATGTCCGTTTCCATTTATAGTTATATTTGCCGGAATTCACGCCGTCTTTTCCGACAAATATAACTATGTTTTTGAACAGATATTATCCGCCCCAGTTCTCCCGATCGAGATTCCGATAATGGATGGCTTCGGCCAAGTGACACGATTCGATGCGGTCGGAACCCGCCAAGTCGGCAATGGTGCGGGAGACTTTCAGGATGCGGTCGTATGCTCGCGCTGAGAGGTTGAGCTTGTTCATTGCATGCTTCAAGAGGGTTAAACCGGCTTGGTCGGGAGTGGCGTATAGATGCAATAACTTACTATTCATTTGCGCATTGCAATATACGCCCGGATGGTCGGCAAAACGCTTTTCTTGAATGGCACGAGCCGCGATGACCCGCTTACGGATCGCGGCACTGGGTTCCGCATCTGTCTGTTCAGAAATCTTCTCGAAGGGGACGGGCACAATCTCGATCTGGATGTCGATGCGGTCGAGCAAAGGGCCTGAAATCCGATTCATATACTTCTGCACGGCACCCGCCGAACAGACGCATTGCCTCGTTGGGTGATTATAATAACCACATGGACAGGGATTCATCGAAGCCACCAGCATGAACCCAGCCGGATATTCGACCGAGAAACGGGCGCGAGAGATGGTAATCATCCTATCTTCCAGCGGTTGGCGCAACACTTCCAATACGCTTCGGTTGAACTCGGGCAACTCATCCAAAAAGAGGATGCCATTGTGCGCCAAACTAATCTCGCCTGGTTGGGGGAAAGAACCTCCGCCCACCATGGCCACATTCGATATGGTATGGTGAGGCGCGCGGAAAGGGCGTTGCGTCATTAAAGAGGTTTCGCTTCCAATCTTGCCTGCTACTGAATGGATCTTAGTGGTTTCCAACGACTCATGTAATGTGAAAGGAGGGAGAATCGAAGGGAGGCGTTTCGCCAACATCGACTTGCCGCTTCCCGGAGGCCCGATCATGATCACGTTATGTCCGCCCGCTGCAGCCACTTCCAACGCCCGTTTGACGTTCTCTTGTCCACGCACCTCTGCAAAATCGTAATCAAATAACTCCTGCCGGGCATAAAACTCTTTCCGCGTATCGACCACGGTCGGTTCCAATTCCTTCTTTCCTTCCATAAAGAGAAGTACCTCCTTCAGATTCTCAACGCCATATACTTCCAGATTATTGACCACCGCTGCTTCGCGTGCATTCTGCTTCGGCAAAATAAACCCTTTAAAGCCCTCTTCGCGTGCCTTAATGGCTATGGGCAAAGCTCCTTTAATTGGATTTAACGAGCCATCCAATGAAAGTTCACCCATCAAGAGATAATCAGACAAACGGTCTGGCTGGATTTGTTCGGCCGCGGCAAGGATGCCTACCGCAAGCGGAAGGTCGTAGGCCGAACCCTCCTTTCGGATATCGGCAGGCGCCATATTCACCACAATCCGATTGCGGGGAAACGTATAACCGCTCACCTGCAATGCGGAAATAAT
Source organism: uncultured Parabacteroides sp. (assembly GCA_944325335.1). Lineage (GTDB taxonomy): Bacteria > Bacteroidota > Bacteroidia > Bacteroidales > Tannerellaceae > Parabacteroides. The sequence goes on from CALUZR010000077.1 coordinate 11,088, forward strand.
ACGTTCATGACTCTCCCGGACAGCCACATCGGGCAATCCGACTAAAAAGAACTGAACACCTTTGCTACAATTGACCTCTACGGTAATCAATGTAGCGGATATACCTTGAACTGCTGCTGCAAAAGATTTTACCAACATAGCTAAGATTTATTTTAAGAACAACAATATATTATTTCGTCACCACGTAACCCGCTTAGGGTTCAAAAAGCTCTTCCAATGCATCTCGTATTTCGAGGTTGTTTTCTGTCTTCAGAAGAATCTTTTTGTCTTTATCAATTAAAAAGCAACGGGGCAATTCATTGACATTATACAAATCAATCAATGCTGATGCTTGCCCTGCTGAATCGCTTACTAAATTCCAAGCTACACTGTCTTGGCGCACCAACTCGCGGAGCGCGTTTGGATTCTCATCGAGCGTGACCACGATCAAATCCAATTCCTCCTTTTCGTATCTCTGGGCTATTTGTTTGAGATAAGGATCCTCAACCGGTTCATCCGGCTCACACCAAGGAGCAGTAAAGGTCAATAATACATATTTATCTTGTACTTGCGCCAAATCGACCTCTTCGCCATAAATATTCTTTACGTCGAAAGTTGGAGCTTCCGCACCGATATTCGTACGTTTGGCCCGTGCGCTATAATCTTCCAAAGCCGTATAAAGGAAATGAGTACGCAAATCGGGCGATATTAGCGGCAAGAGCTCGTCTACCTCGCGCGTATCGTCTGGATTGGTAAAGAAATATTGTATCAATGCTAACGACGCTGCCTCGTCGGGATGCTTCTTGATATAAGCTATGCCTTGTTCTTCCAATTGATGGTTCGTATTCGTCAGTTTGGCCATAAGATCTGCCTCCTCAATGGGATTCGCTTGCGCTTGGGCTATCTTTCGACTTAAATCCGCCTGTTCTTTCCACAAATTGGCCGCACTATTCCGAAAATCCGCCAAGCGTTCGTTCATTTTATCACCACCTTTCAGGTGGAACAACATCGGATATTGTGCATCGCCAGAAAGTTTTATTTTCTTTCCGGGTTCTAAGAATAAAGTGATCCATTGACTTCGTCCGTTGAAGAAGAGCGTCAGCATCTGGAAGTCTCCCTCTTTCTTCATCAACTCGAACGAGCCATCAGTTTTACACTGAATCGTATCAACCCATTTCTTCCCTTCGCTTTCAAAGACGGCATAAACCGTCGGCTCAGTCAAGTTTGAAAGTTTCCCTTCTACCTGATAAGCAACACCTTCGCTACATGCAGTTAAGCCCAGCAAAGCTCCTATTATATATACAATCAATCTACCCATTGCTCTGTTCTCTTGACACATTTCTCTATTTCGCCGTAAAGATACGGAAAGTTTTTTAATGTACGTTTATAAACCTGAAAAATGTAGAGAAAGAATGCAAAAAAAAGCGCACCTTCACGCAGAAGGTACGCTTTTCAGAAAAGCTTATTTTAGAAATCTCATTACAATTTCGGACCAGCAGCAACCAAAGCCTTACCAGCTTCGTTTCCTTCGAACTTAGCGAAGTTCTTGATGAAGCGGCCAGCCAAGTCTTT
>CALUZR010000078.1 GCA_944325335.1 uncultured Parabacteroides sp.
TATAAAACGGATTCATTCATGCGACAAAGGTACAACTTTTACTCGTCTTATCCACATAAATTTTCCGCTGACCCCGTTTATAGGCATAAATAGAGAAGGTGATGCCTATAAACGGGAGGATTGGCAAGGAGGTTTTGCTCAGGTGTTCAGCCGCTCGACTTGCTTCACGCCTTTCACGGTGTTGATCTTCTTGATCAATTGGTTGAGCGAGGCGGTATCTTTTACCAGGACGGTGAAGTTTCCTTGGAAAAGACCATCTACAGAGTTGATATTCAACGAGCGAAGCGATATGCCCGCCTCTTTTCCTATCACGGAGGTAATGTTCGTCACGATCGCGATATCGTCTCTTCCCACCACGCGGAGGGTGACGATGTAGCCATTTTCTCCTTTCCCGCTCCATTTCGCGCGGATGATGCGGTATCCGAACCGGCTGAACATCTCTTGCGCGTTTGGGCAATCCATGCGGTGAATCTTGATGCCATGCGTGGAGACGAAGCCGAACACCTCGTCTCCATAGATCGGGTTGCAGCATTTGGCAAGCGTATATTCGATGCCGGTGAGGTTCTTGTCGATGACGAGCACATCCTTGCTGGTGGCGATTTCCGCTGCTTCGGTGGTCGTTACATACTCTTCCGCGCTTCGTATGGATGCTTCGCTGGGTTCGTTTTCCTTGTGGATGGATTCGAGATATTCTTCGATGACATCGTTCAGTTCGAGTTTTTCTTGGGCGATGTCGAGGTAGAAATCCGTCACTGTCTTATAGCCTTTCTTCTTGATATAGCGCATGAGGGGCGCTTCCTCCAGTTCGATTTTCCGGTTTTTGAAGCGGCGTTGGAGCATTTCCTTGGCAAAGTCGACCATTTGGGTGGCTTCCTCGCGGAGAGCTTGCTTGATGCGCACGCGCGCTTTGGAGGTGACGACGAAGTTCAGCCAGTCGCGTTTCGGACTTTGCTGGGGGGAGGTGATGACCGATACCGAATCCCCGTTATGGAGTTCTTGCTTGATGGAGGCATTCTTCCCGTTCACTTTGGCAGATACGCACTTGCATCCCAACTGCGAGTGGATGGCAAAGGCAAAGTCGAGCACGGTAGCTCCTTTGGCCAGTTTGATGAGTTCGCCCGTAGGGGTAAAGACGTAGATTTCATCTTTATAGAGGTCCATGCGGAAATCCTTCATGAGGTCGAGCGGGTTGGCGTCTTTATTCTCCAAGGCTGCCCGCACGGTGTTCATGAATTCGTCCAACCCCTTCTCCGCCTTGATGCCTTTGTATCGCCAGTGGGCGGCCAATCCCTTTTCGGCAATCTCGTCCATGCGCTTGGTGCGTATTTGCACTTCCACCCATTTGTTGTCCGGTCCCATGACGGTAATGTGCAAACTCTCGTATCCGTTCGACTTAGGGATGGAAATCCAATCCTTCAACCGGTTGGGGTTTGGCTGGTACATGTCGGTGACGATCGAATAGACTTGCCAGCAATCCGAACGTTCTTTCTCCAGGGGCGTGTCTAATACGATGCGGATGGCAAAGAGGTCGTAGATATGCTCGAAGTCCACCTTCTGCTTTTTCAACTTATTATTGATGGAGTGGATGGATTTCGTACGTCCTTTGATTTCGAATTTGAAACCCGCCTGCTCGAGCTTCTCCTTGATCGGGGCGATGAAGCGGGCGATATACGCGTCGCGCGAGCGTTTCGTCTCGTTCAGCTTCTGCTTGATGAAGTCGAATTGCTTCCGGTCGAGGTATTTGAGCGAGAGGTCTTCCAGTTCGCTTTTGATGCCATACAACCCCATGCGGTGGGCGAGCGGGGCGTAGAGGTAGGCCGCTTCGGTGGCCAACCGCACGCGGTCGTCTTCGGATAGCCTCTTTCCCAGCCGCATGAGGCAGAGGCGGTCGGCTATCATGAGCAAGATGACGCGCACATCCTCGGCAAACGAAAAGAGGAGGTGGTGGAAGTTCTCCGAATTGATGGCCGTATTGCGGGCGTATAAATCGGACGTGCGGAGGAGGCGTTGGATCATCACCACGACCTCTTCGCCAAACAGCTCCTGCACTTTCCCTATGTCGATGACTTGTTTATAAACCGGGCGGTAAAGCAAAAGCGCCAATACGGACGTACGCCTCAATCCCATCTCGACCGAAGCGATCAGGGCGGTATCGACATTGCGCAGCAACCCGTTGATGCCATTCTTATCCCTCCCGTAGCATTCTTGGGCTACGATCTGCTTCATGAGGGATTTCATCTTCGATATGTCCTCTTTCTCCAAGCACGTATAGAGGCTTCGTAGCAATGCCCTATACTTCGTGAAGAATTCTTTCTTCTCTTCCGGTGTAAAAAATGCTTGCGTCTCCATAGCTATTTTCCTATTAAATTATCTGCAAAATGGACTCTTTTCACGAATCGGATGTAAAAGTATCGATTTATTTTGAATTATCCGTGCGGTTATTAGGAGTATTTTTTATAAATTTGCAGCATATACGAACAATAAAAAAAAGTACTATGTTAAACGCGAAAGACTTAGAGTTATTATCCGCAAAGGGTATTTCGGAAGAAAAGATTAACGAACAGCTGGCTTGTTTCGAGAAGGGTTTTCCGTATCTGGAAATTGCAGCCTCTGCTTCTGTCGAGAAAGGCATCAAAGTAATCCCTGCCGACGCGCAAGCGGCTTATATGGATGAATGGGATGCTTACCTCACGAAAGACAAGCGAATCCTCAAATTCGTGCCTGCCTCGGGAGCGGCCAGCCGCATGTTCAAGAATCTGTACGCGTTCTTATCGGCCGATTACGACGTGCCGACTACCGACTTCGAGAAGAAATTCTTCCACGACATCCGCAAGTTCGCCTTCTACAAGGCGTTGGACCGCAAGTGCGAGGAGAATACCGGGAAAGACATCCCTGCGCTCATCGCCTTGGGTGAATACAAGCGTGTGGTGGCTACGTTGCTCGAAAAGGAGGGGTTGAACTACGGTTCGCTTCCCAAAGGATTGCTCCTTTTCCACACCTATCCTGACACGTTCCGCACGGCCATGGAAGAGCATCTGGCCGAAGGGGCGATGTATGCCAAGAACCTGGCGGGCGAGGTGAACATCCACTTTACCGTCTCGCCCGAACACCAAGCGTTGTTCGAACAGCTGGTGGCCGAAAAGGTGGGGGCGTATGAGGATAAATTCTCCGTGAAGTACGACATCTCCTTCAGCGTCCAGAAGCCAAGCACCGACACGATCGCGGCGAATCCGGACAACACCCCGTTCCGCGATAAGGCGGGCAACCTCCTCTTCCGCCCGGGTGGCCATGGGGCATTGATCGAGAACCTCAACGACGTGGATGCAGATGTTATTTTCATCAAGAACATCGACAACGTCGTGCCGGACAGCTTCAAATCCGCTACCATCATTTACAAGAAGCTCATCGCCGGCGTGCTTGTTTCGCTTCAGAAGAAGATCTTTAATTACTTGAACCTCATCGATACGGGCAAGTACACGAAGGCGCAAGTCGAGGAGATGATCCATTTCCTCCAAGACGAGCTTTGTATCCGCCGTCCGGACATCAAGCAGTTGGAAGATGGCGAATTAATCCTTTATATCAAGAACAAACTCAACCGCCCGATCCGCGTCTGCGGCATGGTGAAGAACGTGGGCGAACCAGGTGGCGGCCCGTTCCTCGCGGTCAATCCCGACGGTTCGATTTCGCCTCAGATCCTCGAAAGCTCGCAGATCGACATGAACGACCCGCAGAAGAAGGCGCTCTTCGAGCAGGGCACGCACTTCAACCCGGTAGACCTCGTTTGCGCGGTCAAGAACTACAAAGGCGAGAAGTTCGACCTCCCGCGGTATGTCGACAAGAATACGGGGTTTATCTCGTCGAAGAGCAAAGACGGGCGTGAACTCAAAGCCTTGGAGCTCCCGGGGTTGTGGAATGGCGCGATGAGCGACTGGGTGACGGTGTTCGTCGAAGTGCCTATCGAGACCTTCAATCCGGTGAAGACGGTGAACGACCTCCTTCGCCGCGAGCATCAGCAAGGATAAATTTTTCCATATGCATTATACAGGGAAGGTGGGTGGCCGCGATGCCGCTCCCTTCTTTTTTTTGTTTGAAATGTAACTATGTTCGTTCGCGTTTATCGCTATAAACGTGGGGATTGCTGCCTATGTTTGCGCGCGTAGATAAGCATGAATCCCAGTTGCAAAGGTACGCACCGTGTGGCTGTCCGCCAAATTTCGAGGGTGGCTAAGGAGTGAAAATCTGTTAAAGAATTACGGGTTGTGAATTATGGATTGCGGGAGGGGGCACGTCATCTCGAGCGTAGTCGAGAGATCCCTCCACTCCGGTCGGGATGACGGAAGTGTCATCTATGTACCCCCCAATGAAACAATGAACAATGAAATTAAAAATTTCGCCTTCGGGGGGGCAGCGGCGCGGCGGGGGTAGAAAAATAATTACTATAATAGATATAATAATATATATAATATATTATACTTATAGTATATATATTATATATATTATTATATACTGATTTTACTCCTCCTCGGCCGCACCCCAGCGGAAGGCATTTTTCTTATTTTCATTGTTCATTGTCATTCGGAGATAGAAGGTATGCATCGTTAAGTATTTGGTTAAAAATGGAATATTATCTAAGTCGCAATGAGTGTAAATGAAATAAATGATGAATTACGAATGATGCTTTCGTAACTCATAACTCGTAATTCGTAATTATTTAACAGAATTTCACGCCTTAGCCACCGCCCAGATTAGGAAATCCGGACGAGGAGGCGTATCTTTGTATCAGTATTCGTCCACCTTCAAATCGGTGCGGAAGCGGTCGAGCTGTTGTTGCAAGCGGTCTTGTACCTCTTGGTAATCGGGGTTGCCGTAGAGGTTGTGAAGTTCGCCGGGGTCGGACTTCAGGTCGTACAACTCGTTGCAATTCACGGCATCGCGCGCATCGTCCTTCTCACCATAGAAATGGATGAGCTTGTATTGCGCGTCTCGCACGCCATCGTGGCGGCGCACCATGTGGATGGCGGGATAGTCGTAATAATGGTAATAGAGGTACTCACGCCAATCGGGGGGCGTCGTGCCGCAGAGGAGGGGTACGAGCGAAGCACCGCTCATTTCCGCCGGTTGCTGGATGCCGGCGATGTCGAGGTAGGTGGGGGCATAATCGATGTTTTGCACCAGATCCCAATTCTCGACACCCTGCTGGCCGCCCGGATAGCGGATGATGAGGGGCGTGCGGAAGCTCTCTTCATACATGAAACGCTTGTCGAACCAGCCATGCTCGCCCATGTAGAAGCCCTGGTCGGAGGTGTAGACGATGACGGTGTTGTCCATCAAATCGTGCGCTTCGAGGTAGTCGAGGAGGCGGCCCACTTCGTCGTCGATCGTCTTGATGCACCGCAGGTAGTCTTTCATGTATTGCTGGTATTTCCACCGCGTAAGCGCTTCGCCGGAGGGGTGCTGTTGCTTGAAGTCCTCGTGCCGCGCGGCGTAGGCGTCCTCCCAGGCGGTGCGTTGGGCAGGCGTCATGCGGTCGAGGGAGGCTTGCATTCCTTCCACATTCCATTCCTCCTTATAGGGGGCTTGGTCGCGCAGGTCGTTGAGCTTGAGGTCGTAGACGAGCGTCATGCGGTCGGCGATGCGCATCTCTTGCGTATGGGCCGGTTCGCATCGGGTGGCGTAATCGTCGTCGAATGTGGCCGGATAAGGAAATTCCACGTCGTCGTAGAGGTGAAGGTATTTCTCTTCGGGCATCCAATTGCGGTGCGGCGCTTTGTGGTGGACGAGGAGGCAGAAGGGTTTCGCCGGGTCGCGGTGTTCGAGGAAGTCGATGGCGTAATCCGTTGTAAGGTGCGTGGCATAGCCTTCACGCTTCACGTATTGGCCGTTCGTTTCCGGACTTTTGAACTCGGGGTTGTAATATTCGCCCTGGTCCCAGAGTACTTGGTAATAATCGAATCCCTTCGGTTCGCATTGCATGTGCCATTTGCCTACGACGGCCGTCTGGTATCCCGCCTCGCGAAGGAGTTCGGAGAAGAATGTCTTCGTGGTATCGATGCCCGCACCGAGCTGCCGTTGCCCGTTTTGGTGGCTATAAAGGCCGGTCATGAGGCATGCGCGGCTGGGCGTAGAGAGCGAGTTCTCGACGAATGCCTGGCGGAAGAGCATCCCTTCGGCCGCCAGCCGGTCGAGGTTCGGCGTAGGGGCGAGCTTGCCCAAGGCATGTCCGTAAGCGCTTAGGGTTTGATACGAGTGGTCGTCTGTCATGATGTGGATGATGTTGAGCGTTTTCTTTTCCGCCTGTTGTCCGCCCGCGCACGAAGCGAGGAGGAGGACCGGGGCGATGAATCCGCCCGCTTTTGCTAAATACCTTTTCATATTTCTGTTTTTATAGTTTGTTATTTTTAGAGGCAAAGGTACGGAAATAATTCTTACCTTTGCAAAAATAGAAAGGAATGTAATGATGGAAGATAATAAATATGAAATGGATGGAAATGAAAGCCGCGTAGAAGAAGCTATGATGGCTTACGGGAATAACATCTACCATTTGTCAGCCCGAGAAGAGGCATTATTAGCTTGTTCAGAAAGGGATTATGCCATGGGGAAAGTGTTTTCGCAGGAAGAAATCGATCGTTTGGCGGAAGGATGGCTGCGTTGAGAATCATTTGGTCGGAAACGGCTTGGAGGATGCTCGAACGCATGTTTGCGTTTTATAATGAGCGAAACGGAAGTAAAGCTTATAGCCGCTCAATTTATAGAGAAATACGAAGCACATTAAAGCGGGCTGCCATTTATCCTTATATGTATAGGGCAACTTCTTTACCGGATGTACGGGTGTTTTGTTGTGATAATTTTAAGTTGTTTTATAGGGTATTACCCACTTGTCTGTTGGTGGAAGCTGTTTGCGATGCACGTCAAGATGTAGATGAATCATTATTATTTGGAAAGGAGGCAGACGATGAAGATTGAAAAAATTTGGTTCGAAGGAGATTACATCTATGGGAAAAGCGACGAAGGGCAAACCTATCGCCAATCGCTTTTGTGGTATCCACGCCTGCGCAAGGCAAGCGACGACGCGCGGAGCAACTATACGTTTAGCACGATCGGCATCCATTGGAGGGCATTAGACGAAGACGTAAGTTTTGAAAGTTTTACCTACGAAGAGGCCGAACCTTCCAAATTGCAACGCTTTTTCTTGACGCATCGCGAGATTAACGTATCCGAATTTGCCAAGCGTGTAGGTATCAAAGCGGCACTTTTGCGCAGTTATATCCAGGGATTCAAGAAACCTACCCAGGAATGCGAACGGCAAATATTGAAGCAAATACATGCGCTGAGCGAAGAATATGCGCAAGTCGTATTCTGAAAAGTATCTTCCCCTTCGCTTTATTCTTGTGCAAAAAAACGGCCAAAAGTTTTGTGTTATGAAAAAAAAGTCACATATTTGGGGTCTCTTAAGCGATTGTTGCAAACAAAAAGGAAAACGATATGGAAAAAAGCAAGCAAGAGAAGATGATTATCTACCAGGTCTTTCCACGCTGGTTTGGCAATGGAAATGCTTCGTTGGTGAAGAATGGAAGCATCATGGAAAATGGTGTGGGAAAGTTCTCCGCCTTTACCCCCTTGGCTTTAAGTAAGATAAAAGAATTAGGCGTGACGCACGTCTGGTATACCGGCGTGATTGAACATGCCACGCAAACGGATTATACCGCCTATCAGATACAAAAAGACCACGCCGCCGTGGTGAAAGGCAAGGCGGGTTCGCCCTATGCCATCAAGGATTATTACGATGTCGACCCGGATTTGGCCGACCAAGTGCCGAACCGCATGGCCGAGTTCGAAGCGCTCGTCGAGCGTACGCACCAGGCAGGGTTGGGGGTAATCCTCGATTTCGTACCGAACCACGTAGCTCGTGAATACAAATCCGATGCGCATTATAACTTTATATCCGATTTGGGCGAGCATGACAACACCTCGAAGGCGTTCGACCCGAACAACAACTTCTATTATATTCCCGGCCAACCCCTTACGCTCCCTTTCACCGCTGAGGAAAGCGATGGTGATATGGAGTATATCGAATATGCCGAATTTCCCGCCAAAGCAACGGGAAATGACCATTTCGATGCCTATCCAGGCAAAAATGACTGGTATGAGACGGTGAAGCTCAACTATGGTGTGGATTACTTGGGTGGCCATCAATGTTATTTTACACCTACGCCCAATACGTGGTTTAAGATGCTCGATATCTTGCTCTTCTGGGCAGGTAAAGGCATTGAAGGATTCCGGTGCGATATGGCCGAGATGGTACCGGTCGAATTCTGGGCATGGGCTATCCCGCGCGTCAAGGAGCAATATCCGAAGATAATTTTCATTGCCGAGATATACAATCCGGGTGCATATAGGGCGTACCTCTCGCAAGGGCATTTCGATTACCTGTATGATAAGGTCGGGTTGTACGACACGCTGCGGGCGGTCACCTGCGGAAGCACACCGGCGGAGCATATTTCGGATTGTTGGAAAGCGGTAGAAGGCATCCAAGGACAGATGCTCAACTTCTTGGAAAACCATGATGAGCAGCGTCTTGCTTCTGATTTCTATGCGAAAGACGGACGTGCAGGCATTGCCCCGATGATGGTGGCCGCTTGGATGAATACGAATCCCGTCATGATCTATAGCGGGCAAGAGCTGGGCGAACGCGGCATGGACGAAGAAGGATTCAGCGGACGGGATGGGCGGACGACCATCTTTGATTACTGGAGCGTGGAAAGCATCCGCTGTTGGCGGAATGGAGGTTCGTTCGACGGGGCGAAACTCTCCCCTACGCAGCGTGCTCTCCGCGAGATGTATGCCCGCATCCTCACCATCGCCCGCGATGAACCCGCCATCACTCGCGGAGGTTTCTACGATTTGATGTATGCCAACGAGAAGAACCGCTTCTTTAATAATCGTAACCAATACGCTTTTATACGGTATTTGGGAAAGGATATAGTTATAATCGTGGTGAACTTCAGCCGTTCGGAGCAGAAGGTGTGGGTACATATCCCGCAAGAAGCCATGGATAAGGTAGGGATAAAAGACAATGCCCCTGCCCGGCAAATCAACCTCTTGACGGGTGAGGAAACCATCTCGACGCTCACGACCGTATGGCCTTTCAAGGTGACGCTTCCGCCCTGTTCGGGGCAAATCTTGAAGTTTGTCTACGATTTGTAGTGTGCGATTCGTAATGTTTTTGTAACTTTGCGGCAGGAAAAAATATTGACAACAGATTAAAAAAGAAAGAATCAATGAGTGTAATGAGCGCGCATACTCCATTCTTGGTGTTTTCGGGTACAAACTCCCGTTATCTGGCAGAGAAAATCTGCAATAGTTTGGGTTGTCCTCTGGGGCAAATGAATATTCAACACTTTGCGGACGGCGAGTTCTCCGTGTCATACGAAGAATCCATCCGCGGACGTGATGTCTTCTTGGTACAGTCTACGTTTCCGAATGCGGACAATTTGATGGAACTCCTCCTGATGATAGATGCTGCCAAACGGGCTTCTGCGCATTCGATTATTGCCGTGATCCCTTACTTTGGCTGGGCACGCCAAGATCGGAAAGATAAACCGCGTGTGGCCATCGGGGCGAAGCTGATTGCCGACATGCTGAGTGCGGCAGGTATCAACCGGTTGATTACGATGGATTTGCATGCAGACCAGATACAAGGGTTCTTCAATGTGCCGGTCGACCACCTCTATGCGTCGAGCGTCTTCTTGGAATATATCAAGCAAGAATTGCCGTTGGACAACTTGTGTATTGCGACACCCGACGTAGGCGGTACGAAGCGTGCGAGCAGCTATTCGAAATACTTGGGTGTACCGATGGTGATTTGCCATAAATCCCGCTTGCGTGCGAACGAAGTAGCCGAGATGCGTATCATCGGAGATGTAAAAGGTTTGGATGTCTTGTTGGTAGACGATATGGTCGATACGGCTGGTACGATCACGAAGGCGGCCAACTTGATGATGGAAAACGGGGCGAAATCCGTACGGGCTATTGCCAGCCATGCGGTGATGTCCGACCCTGCCTCTACGCGTGTCGACCAATCCGCCCTCTCCGAGATGATATTTACCGATTCAATCCCTTACGCAAAGAAATGCGAAAAGGTAAAGATCCTCTCCATCGCCGATATGTTTGCGGAAGCCATCCGGCGTGTATGTAGTGGCGAATCAATCAGTTCGTTGTATGTAGTGTGATATTAAATTTCTTAGTTATATCTTTTATGAATGGCATGGATAGCGTGATGTTCACGGGGTCCATGTCTTTTTTATGTTTAAAATAAAAGCGGAAAACGATATGGCTGGTCTTTATATTCATGTCCCTTTTTGTAAGAAACGATGCTTGTATTGCGATTTCTATTCAAATACCGATACTACGCTCAAAGAGGCATACGTACGGGCGTTGGTGCGCGAGATGGAACTTCGCAAAACATATCTGAAGGGGGAAGAACTGAAGACAATCTATATCGGAGGAGGTACCCCCTCGTTGCTTTCCCCTCTCGAGTTGGAAACCTTGTTTGATGCCATCCATCGGCATTTCCGATTGGCGGATGATATGGAGATTACCCTCGAAGCGAATCCGGATGATATAAACGAGGAGTATGTGCAAACCTTGCGTTCGCTTACAGTGAATCGGATCAGCATGGGGGTACAAAGCTTCGACGAGGAGGATTTACGCTTCTTGAACCGAAGGCATACCCGTATGCAAGCGATCCATGCTGTGAAGATTTGCCAAGAAGCACACCTATATAATATAAGCATCGATTTGATATATGGCCTCCCTGGCCAGACACTCGAGAAGTGGAAATATAACCTGGCCGAGGCAATCCGTTTGGATATCCCGCATCTCTCAGCCTATCACCTGATATATGAAGAAGGGACGCCCCTTTACCGCCTGCTGGAGGCTGGACGGGTTACGCCCGTGAGCGAAGAGGCAAGTCTTCTCTTCTTCCGCACGCTCATCGATACGCTTTCTTCGGCTGGATATGAACATTATGAAATATCCAATTTTGCCCGCCCAGGGCATTACGCACGTCATAATAGCGCTTATTGGCAAGGAGGAAAGTACTTAGGGTTAGGACCGTCCGCCCATTCGTATGATGGCGGAGAAAGGGAATGGAATGCCTCCTCGCTCTCGGCATGGATGGAAGGTATCCGCTCGGAAAAATTGGCCATTCAGCAAGAACCCCTCGACATGGACACACGATACAATGATTACATCGTCACCCGCCTCCGTACGAAATGGGGCATCCGCTTACCCGAAATCACCTCCCTTTTTGGCGAAGCACGCGCGGCTTATTGCTTGCGGATGGCCAAGAAATACCTCGAACAAGGGATGCTCATCCTCCGGGAAGGCGATACGCTCGCTCTTTCGCGCGAAGGTATTTTCATATCTGATGGCATCATGAGCGACCTCCTTTTTGTATAGTTTTGGACGAAAATAGGGGTTTAGACAACGAACCCTGTGTTAAAACGTACATTTTTTGCACACAAATGCGATTTTTGTGCGTTTTTCTTGCGTAGATAAAAAACTATTCCCTATATTTGCACCGTAAAAATACAGAAGGAAGTGCCATATTTGTACATCATAGCGGGTTGTAATGGAGCTGGAAAGACTACCGCGTCTTTTACGATACTGCCGGAAATGCTGAAATGTAAGGAGTTCGTTAATTCCGATGAGATAGCAAAAGGCTTATCTCCCTTTAATAGCGATAGCATTGCCGTGGCCGTGGAAGCAAGCCGCATCATGTATAAACGCATTAAAGAACTGATCGCTGCGCGCGAGACGTTCGCAATGGAGACGACACTGGCCACGAGATCAGTCGCAAACCTGATCAAAGAGGCGCAAAGGGAAGGTTATTACGTGACGTTGCTTTACTTCTGGCTGAATACGCCAGAGCTGGCAATCGAGCGTGTCAAACAACGTGTGGCGGCAGGCGGACATAATATCCCCGAGAAAACCATCCGGAGGCGATACGAAGCAGGCATCCACAATTTGTTCGAACTCTATCTTCCAATTTGTGACTACTGGATGATTACAGACAATTCCATGTCGCCGATGGAAGTAATTGCCAAAGGCTTCAAGGATGAGAAAAAAGAAATATTCAATCAGGCTATTTATAAAAAACTTGAAAGTCATGAGTGAGCAAGAACTAAGAGAATTTGAAGAAAATATTGTGAAGGGCGCGCATGTCGCTTTCCAACGGTTGGTAACGCAGAAAAAGAAGGAAGACGGCGAGCTGATATTTTCTCGGAATGGGCACATCTTTCGGGTGAAGGCATCCGAACTCGACAAGGTGATGTTTTAATCCCATTCCCTATTCTCAAACATATCAAAGAAACACTTCAATGCGGAAGAGGCTATCCACGCTCGGGTAGCCTCTTTTCTTTCTCCCGGAAGATGCCTATGAAGCATTTCAAACATAGGCATAATCGAGCGGGTTTATGGGGTCAGCGGAAAATTTATGTGGATAAGACGAGTAAAAGTTGTACCTTTGTCGCATGAATGAATCCGTTTT
>CALUZR010000079.1 GCA_944325335.1 uncultured Parabacteroides sp.
TGAAACCAGACATCAAGAGAAAATTGATCTTATCTGCTTTGGCTTTTTATGCAAATTCCTAATGCGTTTGCCCTGTCGTATGCGGATAAGTTTTCCTTCGGGGGCACGCATTTTTTTGCCCATTGCTTCGAATTTTGTACCTTTGCCCTCATGACAACAGAAGAAAAGAAAGACAAATCGCGCATCGAACGGTTCAAGGCGTTCTTGAATTGGGCTATCCATTTTGTGACGTATGATATCTGGCGCATTACGGAGAACGAAGTGAGCGGACTGAAGGAATTGTATATCAATGCGATTAAGACAATCATCCTCGCCATCCGTGGTTTCTTGAACGAGAACCTGCAAACGCGCGCTTCGGCCTTGACGTATAGCACCATGCTGGCCATCGTGCCCCTGCTGGCCGTCCTTTTGGGTATTGCCAAAGGGTTTGGCTTCCAAAACACGGTGCGCGAGGAATTGCTGGATTATTTCCCCGGGCATCAGCTGGAATTGGACAAGGCGTTCGAGTTCGTCGATAGCTACTTGGCGCAGGCGCAGGGCGGGGTGATTATCGGTATCGGTTTGATTCTCTTGCTCTATACGGTAATCAGTTTGATTTCTTCCATCGAAGACACTTTCAACGATATTTGGCAAATCAACAAATCGCGGCCTTGGTTTCGGAAGATATCGGATTACCTGGCGTTGTTCGTCATTATGCCCGTGTTGATGGTCTCGTCGAGCGGTATGTCCATCTTCGTCTCCACGCTTCAGAACTCCTTCCTCCAGCATTACGTTTTCCTGACGCCGGTGGTGGAGCTGATCCTCCATATCACGCCGTATGTCTTTACCTCGCTTGCCTTTACGGGACTTTACATCGCGCTTCCCAATACGAAGGTGAAGTTCATGAACGGGCTGATTGCGGGTGTCATTGCAGGGTGTGCCTTCCAGTTCTTCCAAGTATTGTACATTAGCGGGCAGATTTGGGTGAGCAAGTACAATGCGATTTACGGAAGTTTCGCGGCGCTCCCCTTGTTGCTCTTGTGGTTGCAACTCTCTTGGTTGATTTGTTTGTTTGGGGCAGAGCTTTCGTATGCCTCGCAAAACGTGAAGAAGTTCAGCTTCGACCGGGATACGCGTAACATCAGCCGGCGGTATAAGGACTTCCTGACGCTCCTCATTGCCTCGCTTATTGTCAAGCGTTTCGAGAAAGGGGAGAAGCCTTATACGGCCGACGAGCTTTCGAACGCTTACCAGATTCCCATCCGCATTACTACCAATATATTATATATGCTGACCGAGCTGGGCATCCTGACGGAGGTCATGATCGGGAACGATGAACGCATCCTCTATTACCAGCCGGCTATCGATATCCATAAGCTCACGGTCAGTTACCTGTTCGACCGGCTCGACCGGCATGGCTCGGAGAATTTCAAAATAGATACGGAAGGACTTTTCAACAACGAGTGGAAAACCCTGTTGAAAACGCGTGAAGAAATGCTCCGCCAAAACGAACAGATTCTCTTAAAAGACTTATAAAGCAGCTGCTTGACTTGCAAACGAAGATATGAACAACTTATAAACAATAAACTCATAACCTCATAAACTAAAAACGATATGGAAATCGCATACATTGTAATAGGTATAATCATAGGAACCCTCCTTGGCGGGTGGTTCATGTATTCGCAAAAGAAGGCATTGGAAAAGCAATTGGAAGCAAAGGACAAGGAAGCCGACCAGATGAGGGAAGAGAAGCAAAACCTCTCGACCGATTTGAAAGTCTTGCAAAACCAACTGGATAACCTCCAAACGCAGAAGAAAGAGGCACTCGAGGCGAAAGACCGTGCTTGCCAAGAGATGCTATCCGCCCAAAAGCAACACCAGGAGGAGGCGATCCGTGCCCTGAAGCAGGAGTTCGACGCCCTCATCGCCCGGATGGAAGCGCAAACCAAATCCGCCACCGACGAGATGCTCCGCCAACGCCAGAAGGAATTTGCCGAATCCAGCCACCAGAACTTGGGGCAATTGGTCAATCCTTTGCGCGAAACCATCGACAAGATGCAGCAGGCCATGCACGAGAGCACGCTCAAACAGACGGAATTGGGCAGTGCCATGAAGGAGAATATCGAACGGATGATACGTCAGAGCGAAGCGGCCAAAATGAGTGCCGACGAACTCGCCCGGGTGTTCAAACACGGAAGCAAGGTGCAAGGCGATTGGGGCGAGACGGTACTCGACGAACTGCTCACCTCACAGGGCTTGACGAAGGGCATCCATTATGATACGCAGGTCGTGATCCGCACGGACGAAGGCTCCCTCTTGCGTCCCGACATAATCCTCCATCTCGACCAGCAGCGCGAAGTCATCATCGATTCGAAGGTATCGCTCACCGCCTTCATGGATTATGTCAATGCCGACACCGATGTGGATCGCCAACGCTTCCTCCGTGCGCATATCGAGAGCATCCAAAAGCACGTCAAGGAATTGGCCGCCAAGGATTACTCCGCTTATATCCAGCCTCCGAAGGTACGGATGAACTACGTCATCATGTTCGTCCCCCATACGGGTGCCCTCTGGACAGCCCTCAACGCCCAGCCCGATCTTTGGCGGAAAGCCATGGAGAAGAACGTCTTCATTGCCGACGAGCAGACGCTCTACGCCGCCCTGCATATCATCAACCTGACGTGGACGCAAATCGCACAAGCCCAGAACCACGAGAAGGTGTTCGCCCTGGCCAACGAGATGATCGACCGCGTAGGGCAGTTCGTCCGCAAGTACGAAGAGGTGGGGAAAGCCCTCGCCAAAGCGCAAACCGCCTACGAGGAGGGCGGCCGCAAACTTGCTCCCCAAGGGCAAAGCATCCTCACGACGGCCGGCAAGCTCATCAAATTAGGGGCGAAGCAAAGCGATAAGAATCCCATTCTCCCCACTAACAATTAATACTTTTATTGGACCTGAATGTGTCTACGTTTTTTAGGGAAAGATAAGGTTTGCATGAAGAAAGATAGGCAGGAAAGAAGGTTTCTATGCTGGAATATCGCCGAAAAGCCGTACCTTTGCGGCAAAATAGATTAGACGAAAGAAATATGGGTATAGAACAGCAAATTACCGGATCGGTTGTGGCCGGTATCAAAGCACTGTATGGCGCGGACGTGGATACTGCGCAAGTGCAATTGCAGAAGACGAAGAAGGAGTTTAAGGGGCACTTGACGCTGGTGGTGTTCCCATTCTTACGCATCTCGAAGAAAGGACCTGAGCAGACGGCTCAAGAGTTAGGCGAATACTTGGTGCAGCACGAACCGGCGGTGGCGAACTTCAACGTCATCAAAGGATTCCTGAACCTGACGGTGGCCAGCGGCTGTTGGATTGGTTTGTTGAACGAACTGAACGCCCAACCGCACTATGGCATCCGCACGGCGACGGCAGATTCCCCGCTGGTAATGGTCGAGTATTCTTCGCCGAATACGAACAAGCCTTTACACTTGGGGCACGTGCGCAACAACCTGTTGGGTTATAGCTTGGCACAGATCTTAGCGGCCAATGGGAACCGGGTGGTGAAGACGAACATCGTGAACGACCGCGGCATCCATATCTGTAAGTCGATGCTGGCTTGGAAGAAATGGGGCGACGGGGCGACTCCCGAATCGACAGGCAAGAAGGGCGACCACCTGATTGGTGATTTCTACGTCCTCTTTAGCAATAAGTTGAAGGAAGAAACCGCAGCCCTCGAAGCGCAAGGCATGACGAAGGAAGAGGCCGAAGCCGCATCGCCCTTGATGCAGGAAGCGCGCGAGATGCTCCGCAAATGGGAAACTGGAGACGCCGAAGTTCGTTCGCTTTGGAAGATGATGAATGACTGGGTGTATGCCGGTTTCGACGAGACGTACAAGCTGATGGGCGTTTCGTTCGACAAGATTTATTACGAATCGGATACTTATTTGGAAGGCAAGGCGAAGGTGCTCGAAGGATTGGACAAGGGCATTTTCTATCGCCGCGAGGATGGTTCGGTCTGGGCGGACCTCACGAAGGAAGGCTTGGACGAGAAGCTCCTGCTCCGTGCGGATGGGACGTCGGTCTATATGACGCAAGACATCGGCACGGCCAAGCTGCGTTTCGACGATTATCCTATTAATAAGATGATTTACGTGGTGGGCAACGAGCAGAACTACCATTTCCAAGTCCTTTCGATCCTCTTGGACAAGTTAGGGTTCGAGTTCGGCAAGGGATTGGTGCACTTCTCGTATGGCATGGTCGAATTGCCCGAAGGCAAGATGAAGAGCCGCGAAGGAACGGTGGTGGATGCCGACGATTTGATGGAAGAGATGATCAGCACGGCGCGCGAGACGTCGCAAGAGCTGGGCAAGCTCGACGGCCTCACGAAGGAAGAGGCGGAAAACATCGCTCGCATGGTCGGCCTTGGCGCCCTGAAGTACTTCCTCCTGAAGGTGGACCCACGCAAGAACATGACCTTCAACCCGAAGGAATCTATCGACTTCAATGGTAATACGGGACCGTTCATCCAATACACGTATGCCCGCATCTGCTCTGTCCTGCGCAAAGCGGCCGAGCAAGGCATCACGCTTCCCGCCGCGTTGCCTACGGACTTCGAGATTTCCGAAAAGGAAGAGGGTTTGATTCAGCTCCTGGCCAACTTCGCGTCGGTGGTGAAAGAGGCAGGTGATACGTACAGCCCCGCCTTGATTGCCAACTACACGTACGACCTCGTGAAGGAATTCAACCAGTTCTACCACGATTATTCTATTCTGCATGAAGCCGACGAGCGGCTGAAGACGTTCCGTCTCATGCTTTCGGCCAATGTGGCGAAGGTGGTCAAGGAAGGCATGGCGTTGCTGGGAATTGAGGTTCCCGAACGGATGTAACCCGCTTCCGACCTCTTAATATATGACGCTTGCCTGGAGGACCGGGCAAGCGTTCCATTTCAAAACCTGCCGCTTGCAAGCCGCGCCGTACCGCTCCTTTGGCGCAATATGTTACCAAGACCGCATCCGGGTTTGCACATGCATATAATTTCTCATAAATAGCTTGCGTCCACATTTCGGGTTGCTTTTCCGGCGCGAAGGCGTCGAAGTAAATCAAATCGATGGCCGTAGGAAAGGCGCACACGTTGCTGTCTCCTTGTATCTTATGCAGAAGGAAACGGTCCGTAATCCGTACTTCCTCGTCCCATGCCGCCTCGTGCAAAGCCTGGAACCAATCAGGATGTGCGGGGCAAACGAGCTCGCCGTAATTGAGCGTGGAGGTAATGGAGTGGGGCAGGGGATAAAGCTCTATCGTATGATAAATCACCCGCTGGGCGGCTGTTCCTTCAATGTGTCTCAACGTTAGCAAGGCGTTCAGCCCCGTCCCGAAACCGATTTCGAGGAGATGGATTTCCTCTTTCCGGACCGCCTGCAGTCCGGCGCGGATAAAGATATGTTCCGATTCCTGGCGCGCGCCGTTCACCGAGTGGTAATGTTCGTTCATCTCCGGCAAGAAGAGCGTATGGCTGCCATCTGCCGTCAGTTGCAATTCGCGATGGATAGGATTCTCTGTTTTCATGCCCGCAAAGGTACGGAAAATCCCTGTTTCCTGTAATAACGATAAGCCGCAAAACGGGAATGGGGAAGAGACGCTGTTTCTTGTCAATTCCCGCCCGGTAACAGTGAAGAGACGCCGTTTCTTGTCAATTCCCGTCCGGTAACAGTGAAGAGACGCCGTTTCTTGTTAATTCCCGCCCGGTAACGGTGAAGAGACGCCGTCTCTTGTCAATTCCCGCCCGGTAACGGTGAAGAGACGCCGTCTCCTGGCAATTCCCATACGGGAGAAGCCTAAAACCGGGGCTTTCGTAATGTTTCACAAAGGCGTAAAACTATTTAAGAAAAAAAGCGGGGAAAAACGGGCGGGAAGGCATACCTTTGCCGCAGAAGAATTTGTGCGGATGATGAAGTGCTGGTTGTTTTGTTTGATATTATGTATGGCGTCGGGCGTGACCACGCGGGCGCAAGTATGGAATCGGGAAGATTCGATTCGGTTGGCGAACATACTTTCGGGGAAAGATACGCTGCGGCTGAATCCGGAGTTCCAACGTGCCATCCAGCGTGGTACGTTTATCAATACCGACCCCGTGGGAAAGATGCGGGAAAGCCAATCCCGTATGCCTATTATCAAAGATTTCTCGGAATACATCCGTCCGGACGAGAAGGCGCTTTTCGATAGCCGTTCGCCCATCCGGATTCCGCAGATGCCGCCCCAAGCCGCGATGCGCCAACCCGAAGCGAAACAAAAGGACGAACTGCGGCTGAACCCGCAAGCCTTTACGATGCCGAACGCCGTCAAACAGGCGCCGGTGGAAGGCATCAGTACCGACTTTAACCATTTCCTTTCTTATCTCTTCTCGAAGAAATACCGCCGGCAGATGAAGAACCGGAAGCGCGCTGCCGGGTGGAAATACAACGACCTCCCGAGCCAAACGGTTTACCAGAAGCAAAAGGCATTCCGGGAGGCGCATCCGGAATTGGTACTCATGCCCGATAGCGTCAAACCTCAAGCAACGCCAGAATCTCCTCTGCCCGATGGACCACAAACCTCGGATGGAAAGCCTCCAGTTCGCTGACCGGACGAAATCCCCACGCGACGCCGCACGCATCCACACCGCTATTCAGCGCCGTTTGCATGTCTACGTTCGAATCGCCGATGTAGAGCGTTTCCGCTTTCGATACGCCGGCGAGGGAAAGAATATCATGCACAATCGCCGGGTCGGGCTTCGTCGGGACGCCCTCGCGCTGCCCCAATATCGCGGTGAAATGGATATCCGGGAAGAAATGCGGGACGAGCTTCTCGGTAGCCGCCTGGTATTTGTTGGAAGCGACGGCAATCTGGACGCCTTTCGCCTGCAACGCCTGCAGCAGTTCCGGGATGCCTGGATAGGGACGGCTCTTGTCCGCATTGTGGATGTCGTAGTAGGCCAGAAAAGCCCGGCGGATGGTTAGGATATTTTCCTCCGTCTTTTCCCCTTCCGGCAAAGCCCGTTCGAAGAGCTTGTTGATGCCATTCCCTACGAAGTAATTATACGCGCCCACCTCGTGAGTCGGGAAGCCGTTCTTCGCTAAGGCATAGTTCGTACTCTGCGCCAAGTCGGCGATAGTATTGAGCAGCGTGCCATCTAAATCGAATATAAATAAACGTTTCATGTTAGTCTTTTTCTATATCAGCTATAATTTGATCAATCGTTTTTAATAGAGGTGGTAAATTCTCTTTGATAATTTCGAATACCACGTAAGCATCTACGCCATCATAGTGATGAGAAATATAATCGCGCATACCAATCACCCGTTTCCAAGGGATTTGAGGATAATGGATAAATAATTCGCCTTTTGTCTTGTTATCTATTGTTTTGATGTTTTCTCCAATAGTTTGGATTAACATGCAGGCAGCATCCAATTTTTCCAAACCCGTTTCACTTAATAAATAATCGTGTACAGTTTGTATGGATTGATTTCTTCTCTCGATAGTTTCAATCGTATTTCTTACTTTCCGCAATACAAACAAAAGTTCTTCTTCACGCCAAGATGCCATCTCGTTTTATATTTCTCAAGAGTATGTAATTCAAATTATCGCGCAAACGAAGCAAGTCTATTTTATAACCTGTCAGTTTTTCTAAATCCTCTTTTATATCGCCTAATATATAAGGATTGGGGATTTGTACATCTACAAATACATCCAAATCGCTACGGTCTGTTTGTTCTCCACGAGCTACAGAGCCAAAGATACCTAATTGTTTGATGCCATAGGTAGATGACATTTGGAGTTTGTAGTTGTGCAAAATGTTAATGATTTCAGCTACGCTTTTCATGAATAGTCTGTCTTTCGTTTACATAGTGCAAAAATAAGAAAAGCATTTTATATACGCAAAAAAACCGACCCCTCACGGCGGAGGAATCGGCTTTGCATATGGAATCTTTACGAAATTATTTGCCTGAAAGTTTGTCTCTCAAAGCGGCTAATTCTTCGATATCGCCCAACGTTGTCTTCTCCAACGGAGTAGAGAGGATGTTGTTGTCTTCCTTCTTGTTGTGCTTAGCTCTCTTTTCCGAAGATGCTTCGCGTTTTGCGCTCTTTTGTTCATCTTCGAATACGCGGCTATGCGAAAGGATGATGCGCTTAGCTTCCTTGTTGAACTCGATTACCTTGAACGGCAACTTCTCGTCTACCTGTGCTTGCGAACCGTCTTCTTTTACCAAGTGCTTCGGAGTTGCGAATCCTTCTACGCCATAAGGCAATGCGATGACGGCGCCTTTATCCAACATTTCAATGATCGTACCTTCGTGTACAGAACCTACTGTGAAGATAGTCTCGAATACATCCCAAGGATTTTCTTCCAATTGCTTGTGGCCAAGGCTCAAGCGGCGATTTTCCTTGTCGATTTCCAATACCTGTACTTCAATGTCTGCACCGATCTGCGTGAATTCAGACGGATGTTTGATCTTCTTCGTCCAAGAAAGGTCAGAGATGTGGATCAAACCATCTACGCCTTCTTCGATTTCTACGAATACGCCGAAGTTCGTGAAGTTGCGAACCTTAGCTGTGTGGCGTGAACCTACCGGGAAGCGTTCTTCGATATTCTCCCATGGATCCGGCTTCAGCTGCTTGATACCGAGAGACATCTTACGCTCTTCGCGGTCGAGTGTCAAGATGACAGCTTCTACTTCGTCGCCCACCTTCATGAAGTCTTGAGCTGAACGCAAGTGTTGTGTCCACGACATTTCCGATACGTGGATCAATCCCTCTACGCCCGGAGCGATTTCGATGAATGCACCATAATCGGCCATGACAACGACTTTGCCCTTCACGTGGTCGCCCACCTTCAAGTTCGGGTCGAGTGCGTCCCAAGGATGCGGAGTCAGTTGCTTCAAACCAAGGGCGATACGCTTCTTCTCGTCGTCGAAGTCGAGGATAACCACGTTGATCTTCTCGTCCAAGTGAACGATTTCTTCCGGATGCGATACGCGGCCCCAAGAAAGGTCGGTGATGTGGATCAAACCATCTACGCCACCCAAGTCGATGAATACACCGTAAGAAGTGATGTTCTTGACCGTACCTTCCAATACCTGGCCTTTTTCGAGCTTCGAGATGATGTCCTTCTTCTGTTGTTCGAGTTCGGCTTCGATAAGTGCCTTGTGCGAAACAACCACGTTCTTGAACTCTTGATTGATCTTGACAATCTTGAATTCCATTGTCTTTCCAACGAATACATCGTAGTCGCGAATCGGCTTCACGTCGATCTGCGAGCCCGGTAAGAAGGCTTCGATGCCGAATACGTCGACAATCATACCACCCTTCGTGCGGCACTTGATGTAACCCTTGATGATTTCGTCGTTTTCGAGTGCTTCGTTCACACGTTCCCAAGAACGAGAAGCACGCGCTTTTTTGTGAGAAAGGATTAATTGTCCTTTTTTGTCTTCCTGGCTTTCAATGTAAACCTCTACCTGATCGCCTACTTTCAAATCCGGATTGTAGCGGAATTCCGACATCGGCACTACACCATCCGACTTAAATCCAATATTTACAACAACTTCACGTTTGTTCATTGCTGTAACCGTACCCATGACCACTTCCTTTTCCTTCACCGTGTTCAGGGTCTCGTCATACGTTTTCTCAAGGTCTGCCTTGCTTACGTCGCCGTAAGATTCGCCCTTTTCAAGAGCATCCCAGTCGAAGTTCTCGATGGGCTGAATGTTCTTTAAATTTTCCATTCTAAATTTGTTAATACTAAAATTGTTTGTTTGTTTTAATTAGTAAGTTAGACATTATGTTGCCTCTCTCAAAAATCGGTTGCAAAGGTAATGCTTTTTTCTGATTGACAAGGGCATCAATACACTTTTTTCGTCTAAATCAGACAGATTTCTTATCCTACGTCCGCTTCCGTAAGAAAAGTCGCCGTGTCTTCACGACAGGGCGACTTCATTTAATTGCTAAATTAAAATCCATAAAATGACTTTTCTAGCGGGTCTGGTTATGATATCTTTAGCGATTGCGTTTCCAATTCATACGTGATCACGTAGATCGTTCCTTTCGCTACCGTTTCGTTATATGTATTTTCTTCTGTTTTCGTTTCATCATCCGTATTCGTTACAGTCAACGTATATTTAATCTGCACACCTTCCGAATAATCAAAGTAAACGGATTCGCCGTCTTTCAACTTTTTATCATTTACCGTAAAAGTATAATCATCCTTAAACCAATTAGTAAACTCTTCCGGCAACTTGAGCTGGACGCCGAAGTTTATCATCGGGACTTGGATAGGTTGTTCTTGGTCTTGTTCTTCAATTGTTGTCGTTTTACCTTCCTCAATCACGACCTGTTCCGTGTGCTTATAATAATGTTGGGCGGCATCGGCTTTATCCTTATAAGCCTGATTGTAGATTTTGAGTGTATAAGTACCCGGCGGACAGGAAATCGTTTCGGCATACTCATATTCCTTCGCCGTCCCCTCGCCTGTAGGAGTCAGGGCTACAATCAAATCGTCCGTCTCGCCCGCCCGCGTGGAGATAAGTTGCACATCGCTGGCCTCGACCTCGACCGCCGAGAGGGATAAATAACCCAGTGCTTGCTCGCCCAGCGGAAGCTCCTCCTGTCCGCAGCCAGCCAACAGGAGGGTTGTTGCTATATATAATAATGTATGTTTCATATTTTATTATTTGTCGTAGATTAATTGGATGTCGTCGATGGTAAGGACGCTGCCACCATATATTTTATAATTACCGGCAGGAATAGTTATATCTTGTTTTCTTGTATATACTGATTCTCCATCAGCAACAGAGACAAAACGAATTTTTATTGTAGCTGCTTTCAATTGGGTATTCGAATATTGTAATGGTATTTCTGCTTTTGTATAAGTAGATACATCTTGGCCATTTTCTGAAAGGAAATTACCAGAAACAATAGAAGTACCATCCTCTGCTAACAATTCAAAATATGCACCAAAATGCTCATTGTCTTGACTGTCGTATTTATACATAAATGCCACTTTTGAAGGTCTGGAGTTCCAATCCCTGCCTTCCGTCATATTTCCATTATTATCTGTTATACCAGCATATAATACACCTCTTGTTGAACCTATTCCCATTATTTCAGAATTTGCGCCATTTATAGCTACACTTCTTATTTCTGCAGCTTTGCCAGAGGTACTCGAATTTGTATAAGTTGTCGTTGGAAAACATTTGTAATTAGGATATGCCCAATAAGAATTAGGCATAGTCTCATTATTATTCGTATCCCACCACTGTTCAATATTATTATCCCAGGGTTGATAATAAGGCTGATCATATCTTGTAGAGGTAGTCCATGCATCCATGTTTGCATTTGGAACTTGTGCCGGAGTTTCCAAATCAAACGTAGTAGGTTCACATTCTATCACGTTGCGATAAACGGCGCGGATTTGCATCTTGGCATCTGAAGGATGATTCTCCATTGCAGCAACTAAATCCTGGCAATCTCTCCATTCGCCATTCTCATAGAATTGATATTTCAGATTATCTTTAATCACAGCCTCATTACCTGTTTCTATGGTAGCACCACTAATAGTAATTGTTTTAGACCAAATATCCTCTTCTTTTGCCGTTACCGTTATCTTTGGAGCCACTGTCTTAATCGTATAAACGGAAGGTTTACCCTCTTCACTACTCCAACGGTCATTTGCCTTTACACGCAACTTTATCCTATTCTCCGTCGAAGAACCTTCAGCAACTTGAAGATGGGCTGTCATATCATTCAAACTCCACGTTCCAGTATTTCCACTAAAAGAGGGTAGTTCTACATTTGCCGTTTCCAAAAGAGTCTTATCTTCTTCTGTCAAGGTAGAGAAAGTAAATGTCTTACTATTTAATGCTTGGAACTGTTCTTGCTTATCCCCAAATTCAAATGAGAACTCCACATCCTGAATATCCATCGAACCGGAAAAATTCAACACGGCAGGAATTGCATCAGCCGTTTCTGTATATTCGATAGATGTCACATTCTCTTGGTTATTAAAATATCCAATCTTTGGAGCGGGCAGCCATTCGAGGGGGATGGTTTCTTCAATCGTCACTTTCTTTACTTCTACTTTCGATACCTTAATGGCAGCATTCCCATTCGCTTTGGCTATGGAGAGCGTAAG
>CALUZR010000080.1 GCA_944325335.1 uncultured Parabacteroides sp.
ATGCGACGCCTAAAGAACATTTACATAATCTTATCCGTAAAATGGATGGCAAGAGACGAAATCGTTATACCGATACGATTAAGAAAAATCTGAATTACGTGAATATCGGGAAGGAGCTCAAGAGAAAGAGTTTAACTATATGCCGACAAAGAAATAGAAGTTTAGATCTGTTTTGTGCGGAAATTGAGGAAAAGTTGTAAAAGTGCAAATATGACCTTTATTTGATTTCATCCTCCAAACCCCGGGATTTCGTACTCTAATCCCCCGCTTTCGGATAAGAACTCGAAAATTTTTGCTTAAAACTCTTGCTATTTCATTTTTCCTCCTTACCTTTGCATCGATTCCGCAATGGAGGGCGTTCCATCTTAGGGAATCAAACGAAAATATTGACAAGCATTTTACGAAGATTATTCCTAGTTAGAAATCTGGTAAATTTTTAGTCTTACGGGATAATGGACAGTAAATGCTTGCGCTTCGAATCGATTATCTATTGTAAGGTTTCCTATAATTCGTGCATATTATAATAGTATATGTATCAGTGCGGGGAAACTAATGATATAATCGCATAAGCGCGGGCTGTTGTTCTATTATTGTAAGACAGGCTTACCAGAGCCTCTAACTAGATAATAGACAACGTAAGCCCGCGCTTTCTTTATGTCTGTAATCAAAGCCGGGACGTTGTTTAAAACCTTCGTAAAATTTGAGATTGAGTTTTATTTATCTATTTATTAATAACTTAAAAATCAAGTTTTATGAACAAAAAATTATCTCTAATGCTGGCTGCTTTCGTGGCAGCCGGTTATTCTCTGACGGCAGAGGCTGGGGTAGTGAAGATTGCGAATCCGGAAGACGGACGCTCTTATGTGGTTGCTACAGATGATGCTGTGCATTTGTATGTTACTGCAGACGGCGTTAGCGGTTGGAAAGATTCGGACAATGAAGGTAAATTTGAACCTAACTTCAGTACTCTTTGGGAATACAATGAATTGAATAATGGCTTTTCATTGTATATTGCGGCAGAAACAAATAAACCTTCTACACAGACGGAAACTTACAAAGATGGTTATTTGTATACAGAAGACAATTCAACCATTATTTTAAATGCCAAGGATCATACAGCTTTGAGCTATAATGAGAATACTGGCGTTATTTCAATGGTTGAGGATTCTGATAAGAAGTTGACTGTATCAAGTGGTTCTGCTTCATTTGGTACGACTGGAAGTAAATTGTATTTCTATGCTGCAACTACACCTATTAATGATGGCGACGACGCTGTTAAGATAGAGGATCAGGTTATCAAGTTTGGAAACAAGTATTTGGTTATCCGTCCTTCTGAAGGTGCGTCGGCAAAACCAGTTTTGGTAGATGAAAGCGAGTACAATGCTATTGCTAAAGTTGCTCCGCAGAATGTAGTTTGGACAATCGGTACAGGTTCTCGTTTGAATGCGCAAAGCGAGCAAATCACGGGTGATAAGCAAGTAAAAGTGGCTACTACAGAAAGTGGTAAGGCTTTAACTTTTGAATTTGCGTCGGAAGGTACAGTTTGGGAAAGCAATGCAGATGAAGGCTTGTATGGTTATACAGATGGCAACGACTTTTATCAGATTCAGCAGGCAAAAACAGCCATTAAGGTTGTGAATATTACTGATGGATTTGAACCGGAAGACAAAGCCGACTTCACTTCTATCTCGACTTCAGAATCTCAAGATGTAATCAATGCTCCGCAATTGACAGATTATGATTTCATCAGTGGCGATATCAAGAGTGCTTCTGGCTATTTGATGGCATTCTTAGGGGGTAGCGATAACCAGTTCGTTAAATGGGATGACGATGCTATCGGCTATGAAACTGTGGCAAATGCAGAAGATGAAGCTGCTAAGATGAACGAGGCTTACATCTGGTCTACAAAGAAGAACGATGATGGTACTTATTCGTTTGTGGCTACAGTCAATGGAGAAAGCCATATCTTGAAGATTGGTAATGATACGGACTTCGGTATCGAAGGTTCTGTTCGTGGTTTTGTCCTTTATATTACGGAAAATGGCTCGAAGAAGTATGTAAAATGGGATTCAAGCGAGCTGAAAGCTACTGCTACAACCAAAGATGACGCTGCAGTCTTCGGCGCCTACCAAGCCGCATCTATCGCTTACACAGCTGAGCAATTGATCGAATATCAGGGTACAAGCTTTATGTTAGACTTGACAGATGCGCAAGACGACAAGGCTATGAACCAGAATCCGTTCGATGGCAAGGCATTGGTTCCGATGAAAGCCTTAAAAGATTCAAGAGGTAATGTTTATGATTTCACGGAAGCTGAAGGTAGCGAAGCATCTTACTTGTTGAACATCGCTGGCACAGAAACATACATCGTTGTAGATAGAGATCAGCAATGGACAAGCGATCAATTAGGTGCTTATATTGCAGATGGTGGTTACAAGTTTATTACTTTCGAGAAAGAGAACTTGATTCATAACATGAACAACGATGGCAAGCAAGGTGAACGTGACTTGTTATACATGTTCAGTATTAACCACATTCCGGGTCAGAAGTACATCGATGCGGGCAGCATTGCCGACATCACTGTAACGAACTTGAAAGGCGTAGATGTTTACTATCTCGTATCTTACAACTCGAACAAGAACTACTACTTGACGGTTAATGCTGACAAGCAGAACTTGGTTCGCGCTGCCTTTGGTACGAAGTATGCTATTACAGTGGCTACGGCTGAGAATAACCCGTTCAATGATCGTTATGTGACGATTAAGTTTGCACACCACAAGTCTATTAAATCCAATTCTACTGTAAGTGGTTACTCTTCTTCTGTACCTATGAATGGTAAGGTATTGGGCATGAATGAAGCTGGTAATTATCCTGCTCCTCAGGCTGCAGACAAAGTACGCTTGGATGCTCCGGAAGGACAATGGATTGTATTGGCAACGAATGGTGCTGTAGCTGACGATAAAGTAGCTGCTAATGGTAAGGTCGACAATAGTGCTAGTGTTAAAGGTACAAATACTCAATTTACATTTGTAAACCGTGAAAGCGGCCAGTCATTTACAGTGAATAGAATGTACTGGATTGAAGGCGACAAGTATGCAGTAGAAGGTTCTTACTTTGCAAATGCACCTCGTGATACGATGATCATCGAAAATGCGAACGTATCGAAAGATGCATACAACAGCACAATCATGGAAGACGGTGCGTATGCAAACTACAAGGCTGCCGATATCTTGGATCAGGAATACAACTTGATCGTGAAGTCTACGCAGAGCGACTACTACGTATCTGAGAACCATGCAGGACAGCACTTACTGGGTATCACGGAAGCTGCTGAAGATGCAGTGAACTGGCAGATTATCCCGATGACAGGTACTCGTATCTTGGATAAGGACGGTTACTTAGAAGTTCCGACAGATACCGTTTATAATATCAAGCATACGCAATACTGGAACAACGGTGCGTTGTATCAGACTACAGATACATTAGCTATGATCAGCTACGTATTGAAGAATACAGCTAATGGTGAATATATCACGTATGAAAACCCGCAGACTCACGACGTATTGTCAATGATTTGCGATCCAAAGTCTGAAAACTATTTGTTAGAGGCTGACGATGCAGAAGAAGCGATGAAGTTAGTGAACAACGACTACCGCTTCATTATTAAGCTGAAACCGGAAGGTAAAGCTAATATCATTGGTGTAAACTCGGTTCATACGGGCGGTTTGGAATATCGTACAATCGATTTGACGAAGAAACTCTACGGTGCAACGACGCAGAAGAACGGTGCAGTAGAAGTTGAAAGTGCTTACAACCGTGTGAACTCGAACGACTTGTTCGAAGTAGCGAAGATCGACGCTCCGCAATACAAGCTGGTTGACCGTGGCGATACGGTTCGCATCTTCCGCGCAGAAGACGAATACAGCGTGATGTACGAAAACGGCCAGTTCTTGAACTTGGGCAACATTGCAACTGTGAAAGATATGGCTCCGGCCCTCTATGTTGACACAGCATTCGTGAACCGCACGGACGAGTTCGGCAAGAACAACCGTTACCAGTACTTGCTCGTAGTTAATCCGAAGTATGTTCCGGCTGAACCTTGCGACATTCCAGGTCATCCTGAATTACATCCGGATACAACTTACGGACGCTTCTTGGTCAACATGATCGACTCGGCTGTTTGGGCTAACGCTAATGGTGCTATTCACAACAACAAGTTCATCAACGATACTGAAGCAGACGAAACGTACGTGAAGGTAGGTTTCCACTGGGGTTATCGCACAGGCGATGCGCTCTATCTGACAGAAGACAATACATATAGTAAAGTCTTGAAGAAGATTGCTCTTGGCAACCGCGACTTCAACGAAGCTAAGTTCGCATTCCGTTACACGAACGCGGCAAGCAACGATCCGAACGGTTCGTTCAAGATCCAGACTCGCTACATCAGCTACGACGACGCTATTAAGGGCGAAGGCGAAATCTACGAAAGCAACGATGGTTTCTTGAAGACTATCAACGGTGTAGTAGTTATCACGGAAGGCTATGCGAAGGGCGAAGAATTCAACCTGGCAGCAGAAGAAAGCGATCCGACAGCGAATGAAACCATCGCAGCCGAAGGTGCAGTAAGCGTAACAGCAGTTGA
Organism: uncultured Parabacteroides sp.; assembly: GCA_944325335.1. Classification (GTDB taxonomy): domain Bacteria; phylum Bacteroidota; class Bacteroidia; order Bacteroidales; family Tannerellaceae; genus Parabacteroides. The sequence goes on from CALUZR010000080.1 coordinate 4,643, forward strand.
CGGTGCCGTAGTAATCAAGGGCGCAGAAGGCAAGAACGTAGTAATCGCTACAATCCTTGGTAAGGTCGTAGTTAACGAAACAGTTAACAGCGACAACGAAACAATCGCAGTACCGGCAGGTATCGCAGTGGTTTCAGTTGACGGCGAATCGTTCAAGGTCGTAGTTAAGTAAGTAGAACTAAAGTTCATAACATAAATTTAGTTGTTTAATAAATTAAATAGTTAGCTGCATCGTGCCCCTCGCGAGAGTCGCCGCAGCCTCAATGTAAATAAATTAGTATAATAAAAAGTTCTATTCTAATTATCGCTCCCTTCTGGGAAGAACGGAGCGTGAAACTCTTAAGAGCCTCTTTCCGGCTTCGGCTGGGAAGGGGCTTTTTCTGTATGTTGGAAAGGCTGTCTTTCCGTCTGCGGGAAGGGTGTCTTCCCCGATAAGGGAAACATGTCTTCCCTTATACAGAAAGGATGCCTTCCCTTATACAGGAAAGGTGCTTTCCCAAAGTTGGTTTTTGCCGCTCGGCAAGCGATGCCCTTGCCGAGTTGCAAGGGCATCGCTTGCTTCTCCTCAAAAGCTTCATTTGAGGGCGCTCAAAACCTCTGTTTGTACTTTTTTGTGGTCTATTTGATGCAAAAAGTGTCTTATAATGAATATTTGATCATTTTGAGGCCTGTGCCCTTACAGGTGTTGATTTTTTTGTTGTATCTTGCGGTTTTATTAATTTTAAACATATTATCATGAATGTAAATACAACAATTTTCAGAACTGCAGAAGATTGGAGTAAGCAGTTCTTTGAGGGTGCTCTTTCTTATGACGAACAGAAAGAGATTTTAATTAAATCAGGGTTAATGATCTTTGATCACAAAAAAAATGGAGCAACAGCTAAAGGAAGTTGGTTCAACCGCACTGATGGATTATTTCCTCCATTTTTGGCAGACAGATGAAGAAGGAAAACATTTAAAATCTGCTAGTTGGAAGGATATATGCCAATTATTCGAGTTTAATGAGAAATTCATTGGCTTGCTCAAAACAGCAGGCGACAGGGTGGAAATGGCTTTCCGGGAACAAGTCGCTTATCAAATGGAACAAGCGTTTGGTAGCTATTGGCATTACGACGAAAATTTGTTTAAAGCGCCTTGTGAGAAGAATCTCCAAGACGGTCGAAAAGCTACTCATAGCGCTTATCTGGAAATTCAAAAGTTCACGGGCGTGTATTTCAAGCAACAAGGAGAATATCCTTTCCGTTACATTATGTTCAAGATCAATTTCCGGCAAATGTTCCATATGTATACTTGCCTAAGGCCTTGCCCGGCAAAAGAGCGCATTGCTGAAGCATTAGGTATTCCTCATGTGGCTACTTTTGAATCCAGCATGTATGCGATTGAAGAACTACGGAACTTTTATTCCCATTTGAATCCAATGTGGGCGAAGAGGTACAAAGAAATCCGTTATTGTTTGCGTTATCCTCTTTATTATGATTGGTTGAAAAGTCCGGCAGTAAGGAGCAATAGCATTTATTACCGATTATGTCTTTTGAATTATATTTTGCAGAGGATCGGATCAGATTATGAGCTTTCTCCTTTGTTGCATAAACTTTTAAAGAAATATAAGAAGGTGGTTCCGTTGCCCGAGATGGGATTTACAGAAGATTGGGAAGAAGAAAGTATGTGGAAATGTAAATAGCAAATATACATAAAAGCCTCTTCCCTTGGTTAGGAGAGAGGCTTTTATATTTGTAATCTGTGTATATGTTATGCTTTCTTGCGGGTCGTCCGCTTCTTGGTCGCAGGTTTCTCGGAGGCGGCTTGGATGAGGGCGAGACAATCGTCGCGCGTCATGTCTGCCGGGGCTACGTCCTTCGGTATCTTGTAGTTCTTTCCTTGATAGGCGATGTAGGGGCCGAACCGTCCGTTGCGGATTTCCATTTCCGGCTCCTCGTCGAAACGCTTGATAAAGCTCTGGGCGTCTTTCTCGCGTTTGGCTTGGATAAGGGCGACGGCTTCGTCGAGCGTGATGCTGAGGGGATTGAGGCTCTTCGGGATGGAAACGAATTTCCCATCATGGCGGAGGAACGGACCAAAGCGTCCCACGGCGGCGGTGACGGTTTTCCCTTCAAATTCACCCACGGTACGTGGCAATTCGAAGAGTTTCAGTGCCTCGTCGAGGGTGATGGTCTCGATGGATTGCCCCTTCATGAGCGTGGCGAAGTGCGGTTTCTCATCGTCTTTCTCCGATTTCGACTCGCCGATTTGCACCATCGGGCCGAAGCGTCCGATTTTCACGAACACCGGTTTGCCGCTCTTCGGGTCAGTGCCCAATAACCGTTCGCCCACCTTGTGTTCGGTGCGGATAGCGGTGGCCTGTTCTACAATCGGGTGGAACATTTTATAGAATTGGTCGATGACCTTTGTCCATTCCGCTTCTCCTTCAGCGATGGAGTCGAATTCCTTTTCAACATTGGCCGTGAAATTGTAATCCATCACGAGCTGGAAGTATTGCATGAGGAAATCGTTGACCACGGTGCCGATATCCGTTGGGATGAGCTTGCCCCGGTCTGCGCCAAACAATTCCTTTTTTTCAGTCTCTTTGATACCTTTGGGGGTAAGCGTACAAACGGCGTAGGTCCGCTCGGCGCCTTCCTTATCGCCCTTCACCACGTATTCGCGGTTCTGGATAGTCTGGATTGTTGGCGCATAAGTCGAAGGACGGCCGATGCCTAACTCTTCGAGGCGACGCACCAGGCTGGCTTCCGTATAGCGCGGCGGGCGTTGTGAGAAGCGCTCGGTCGCGGTAATGTCTTTCCAGGTTAATACTTCGCCGGTTTGGACGCGTGGCAAGAGGTTGCCTTCGGCTTCATTCTCGTTTTCGTCGTCAGAGCTTTCGTGGTAGACTTGCAAGAAGCCATCGAATGTCACGACTTCGCCCACGGCTACAAACTTACCCTCCGCCTGGTTGATGCTCACCGATATGGTGGTACGCTCCAATTCCGCGTCGGCCATCTGGCTGGCAATCGTACGTTTGCGGATCAGGTCGTACAGTTTTTTCTCTTGCGCCGAGCCGCTGATTTCCGCATTGGCGATGTAGGTCGGGCGGATGGCTTCGTGTGCCTCTTGCGCCCCTTTGCTTTTGGTATGGTATTGGCGGAATTTGTAGTATTCCTTACCGTATGTATTCAGAATCGCCTCTTTGGCTGTGCCCAATGCCAAGTCGCTCAGGTTGACCGAATCGGTACGCATGTAGGTAATCAATCCCGATTCGTAAAGCCGTTGCGCGATCATCATGGTCTGCGAGACGGAATAACCCAACTTCCGTGCCGCCTCTTGCTGGAGCGTAGAGGTGGTGAAGGGCGGGGCGGGTGATTTCCGCACAGGTTTCTTTGTGATGTCGTCGATGGTAAACGTGGCCTTTTGGCAGAGCGAGAGGAAATCCATCACCTCTTCTTTCGTCTTGAGCCGCCGGTTCAGCTCGGCTTTGAGGAGCGTTTTCCCGTCGGGCAAGACAAACTGGGCAATGACGCGATAGGCCGATTCGCTCACGAAGTCGTTGATTTCACGTTCCCGTTCGACTATCAGCCGTACCGCTACCGATTGCACGCGCCCAGCCGAGAGCGCCGGTTTCACTTTCCGCCAAAGGATGGGAGAGAGCTGGAATCCCACGATGCGGTCCAACACGCGCCGTGCCTGCTGGGCGTTCACCAGGTTCATGTCGATGTCGCGCGGCGTTTCGATGGCGTGGAGGATGGCCGTTTTGGTAATTTCATGGAACACGATGCGCCGCGTCGTGTCCGGTTGCAAGCCCAACACCTCGTACAGATGCCACGAGATGGCTTCCCCCTCGCGGTCTTCATCGGATGCGAGCCAAACGACTTGGGCGTTTTTCGCTTCCGCTTTCAGTTCGGAGACCAGCTTCCGCTTGTCTGCCGGAATCTCGTATTCAGGCGCGTAATTATGTTCGATATCGATACTGAACTCCTTCGTTTTCAGGTCGCGGATATGCCCGTAACTCGACAATACCTTATACTCCTTCCCGAGGAACTTCTCGATCGTTTTGGCCTTCGCCGGAGACTCTACTATTACCAAATTCTTTTGCATACTTGTTTGTTTCAGATTGGAAATCGGGTGCAAAGGTATACAAAAAATTGATTCTTTGCGCCCCGCGCGTAAGAAAAGCAAGGCGATGGCACGCTTCGCGCCCTTCTTTCCTTTTGTAGGCGCTATGTTCGCGAACATAGAGTTGTCCGCGCCCGCGGAAGGGACTATGTTCGCGAACATAGGGGTTTCCGTGCCCGCGGAAGGGGCTATGTTTGCGAACATAGGGGTTTCCGCGCCTGCGGAAGTGGCTATGTTCATGAACATCGGGCTTCCGCGCTCGCGGAAGTGGCTACGTTCGTGAACATCGTGGTTTCCGCGCCCGCGGACGGGCTATGTTCGCGAACATCGGCCTTTTTACCCTCCCGGAAGGGCGGAAGTTCGCGCGAAAAGCGTATATTTGTAGGGAATTTGGATAAAATAGGAAATGGAAAAGATAAAAGAATTGATCTATGAAGGCCAGGTAGATGAGGCCATCCGCCTATTGGATGCACATCTTGAGGCGAACCCCGACGATGACGAGGCGTATTACCTCCGGGGCAACGCCTGGCGCAAGAAGGGCGACAACCGCTTGGCGTTGAACAATTACCTGGAAGCCATGGCGCGCAACCCGGAAAGCCCGGCGCGGAAAGCCCACGAGATGCTGATGTCTATCTTGGATTTTTACCATAAAGATTTGTATAACCCTTAAAGAATAGGAGGAAAAGGAAATGAGAAAACAAGGAAGACGCGCCGCGTGGCTCTTGGCGTGCCTCGGGTTGGGGGGCATGTTGCAAGCGCAAGACATCCAGATGGTCGATATCCCGGCCGGCACGTTCTATATGGGCGGCGAAGGCATGGGCGAGGACTACGACGAGCTTCCCATCCATAAAGTGCGCATCACGCATCCCTTCCGGATGAGCGCGACTGAAATCACGAATGCCCAATACGAAGCGTTCCGTCCGGAGCACCGGGCCTTGCGCGGGAAGGATGGCGTATCGCGGGAAGACGACGAGGCGGTCGTGTATGTGAGCTACGCCGACGCCGTGGCTTTTTGCGAATGGCTGAGCGCGAAGGAGGGGAAAACGTATCGCCTCCCCACCGAGGCCGAGTGGGAGTATGCCTGCCGCGCCGGTACCTATTATATATATAATGTAGGAGACGGCCTGACCGAGAAGATGCGGAAGCACCAACAGGTGGTACGCGACCTGGCGCCCGTCTCGCTCCGCGTAGGGCAATCCGAGCCGAATGCCTTTGGTCTGTACGATATGCATGGGAATGTGGAAGAGTGGTGCCTCGATTGGTACGGTCCTTATCTGCCCGGCGAGCAAACCGACCCGGCAGGACGAACGGCGGGCGAATACCGCGTGACGCGCGGCGGGAGCCACAATACGCCGGACAAATACCTGCGCTCGGCCAACCGGATGGCGATGATCCCGGAAGACAAGCACGCCTTCACCGGGTTCCGGATTGTGGAGTCGGAGTTTACGCCGCAAGCCCTCACCCCCCCCGCGCTTCCTCCTTATAACCAGCAAGAGGTGAACCAAACGAAATGGACCTGGACGGTGGTGGACGAGCCCCTGTTCCGTGCCCCCGTCCCGTATGTATTGAAACCGGAAGCTGGGAGCGGCGAGCCTTTCTTTGCCCACAACCACCAGCCGGCTATCACCTGGTGCGATAATGGCGATTTGTTGGCGATATGGTTCTCGGCCAATGAAGAGAATGGGCGGGGCATGGTCGTCCTGGCCTCCCGGATGCGTGCTGGAACGGGCGTTTGGGACAAGGCTTCGCTTTTCTTCAAGGTACCCGACCGGAACATGACCGGCTCCTCCCTGCTGAACGATGGCCATGGGACGTTGTACCATATAAATGGAGTTGAGGCGGCTGGCGATTGGCAAAACCTGGCCATGGCCATGCGGACAAGCCAAGATAACGGACAGACATGGAGCCCTCCGCGCTTGATTGCCCCAGAGCATACGAAGCGCCACCAGGTAATAGCCGGAACCATCCGGACGCGAGAGGGTTATTTGGTGCAAGCGTGCGATGCCGGACCGGGAAGTCATGACGGAGCGGCGATTCATATCAGCCGGGATGGAGGCCAAACGTGGAGCGACCCTTGGGATGGTGCCCCGCTTCCCTCTTTTGAGGATGGGGCGAAAGGTTCTACGATTGCGGGTATCCATGCGGGAATCGTGCAATTAAAAGATGGAAGTTTGATGGCATTGGGGCGTGGAAATAGTATAAAGGATGCGTCGGGACGCCTGCGTATGCCCATGAGCCGCTCGACGGATTGGGGCAAAACGTGGACTTATTCCGCCTCGGAGTTTCCGCCTATCGATGGAGGCCAACGCTTGGTTCTCCTGCGTTTGAACGAAGGACCTTTGCTTTTGATCTCTTTTACCGACCATCCGCTTCGCACACCGGAAGCCGAACGAGGCATGGATTTTACGAATAAAGCTGGGAATACGCATAAAGGATATGGCTTGTATGCCGCGCTCTCGTACGACGAAGGAAAGACATGGCCGGTAAAACGCCTCCTTACGGACGGCAAAGAGCGCTTCCTCGATGGCGGTGCGTGGACAAAGCATTTCATCATGGACGAAAATCATGCCGAACCGCGCGGATATATGGCCGCCACGCAAACCCCCGACAATTTAATCCATCTCCTAAGTAGCCGCCTGTATTATTGCTTTAATTTGAAATGGCTGGAAGAACTAAGCGATGGTGAGAAATAAATCCAACGAGAATCGAAAAGGAACATAGTTATAATCGAAAGCGAAGATAGTTATAAATGAAAAGGAAGATAGTTATGAATGGAGAGGATTATAGTTATAAAAAAGTGTCTTCATAACTATCTAAGAATGAAGCGAGATTAAAATTTCTTGTAAAAAAGTTGGAAAAACATTTGGTGGGTAAAAGGAAAGTGTCTACCTTTGCACCCGCAATCGAGAGAGATGCGGTGCTGACATGGTGAAGCGGTCCTTTGTAGGAGGGAAGGTGAGGTTGGAGAATCCAAGTGAAATCCGGAACAAAACGAGGAGGTCAAAAAAACTTCCAAGAAAATTTGGAAGGAATAAAGAAAAAGCATTACCTTTGCACCACGTTTCGCAAAAAACGAAAGCGAAGAAGTTCTTTGAAAGAAATTGCATAAACGACCTAATAAGTAGTACAAGTATTAAGGAATTG
>CALUZR010000081.1 GCA_944325335.1 uncultured Parabacteroides sp.
CGTTTATGCAATTTCTTTCAAAGAACTTCTTCGCTTCTCGATTTTTCGAAAACGTGGTGCAAAGGTAATGCTTTTTCCTCATTCCCTCCAAATTTTCTTGGAAGTTTTTTTGATTTCCTCGTTTTGTTCCGGATTTCGCTTGGATTCTCCAACCTCACCTTCCCTCCTACAAAGGACCGCTTCACCATGTCAGCACCGCATCTCTCTCGATTGCGGGTGCAAAGGTAGACACTTTTCAGTTACCCACCAAATGTTTTCCCAACTTTTTTGCGAGAAATTTTAATCTCGCTTCATTCTTAGATAGTTATGAAGACACTTTTTTATAACTATAATTCCCTCCAATTATAACTATGTTCCTTTTCGTTTATAGTTATAATCGTTTCCGATTATAACTATGTTTCTTTTCGATTCTCGTTTACTTTAGCAGAAGAGAAAGTAGGCATCATCACATTTACGCCCTATTTATACATTAATATAAAGGGAAGGCGCAAATGTGAATGAAAATAATTTACGCTATAGGTTCGCCAAAAAGCGTAGCGGAGGAAGCTCCGGTGATTTTCACTTGTATGAATTGTCCGACATGGAAATTCTTTTTATCGAAAATAACCACCTTGTTTTGGCTCGTCCGCCCAAATAATTGTTCGCGCGAACGCTTCGAAAATCCTTCCACCAATACTTCAAACGTTTTCCCGATATCACGTAAATTGCTCTCTTCCGAAAGTTTATTCTGCAAATCAATCAATCCTTGCAAACGTCTGACCTTTACCTCTTCTGGCACATCATCCGCCAAATGTTTGGCCGCATACGTACCCGGCCGCTCTGAATACTTAAAAAGATACGCGCTATCATAACCCACTTCGCGCATCAACGAAAGCGTTTCTTGGTAATCTTCCTCTGTTTCAGAATGGAAACCACAGAAAAGATCGGTCGATATCGCGCAATCCGGGAGAATCCGACGAATAGCGGCAATGCGATCCAAATACCATTCGCGCGTATATTTGCGGTTCATTATCTTCAAAATACGTGAACTTCCGGATTGGGCAGGGAGATGAATATAACGGCAAATGTTGGGATACCGGGCAATTACGTGCAATGTCTCATCGCTCATGTCTTTTGGATGCGAAGTCACGAAACGAACGCGCATATTGGGTACTTCTTGCGCCACTTTTTCCAACAACATGGAAAAGTTTATCCGTTCGCCCTCCTTCTCGAACAAATAAGAGTTCACATTTTGTCCTAATAACGTAACTTCCTTGAAACCATTTGCATCCATATCGCGGATCTCGTTCAAAATGCTATCAATATCCCGACTTCTTTCGCGTCCTCTCGTATAAGGAACTATGCAATACGTGCAAAAATTATTGCATCCACGCATGATGGAAACGAACCCTGAAATATGCACGCCCGGCAACTTCAAGGGCATCACATCTTTATACGTCTCTTGCGTCGACAATTCCACGTTCATTACCTTCTCGCCCTGCTCGGCCGCCCCGATCAAATTGGGCAAATCCATGTAAGAATCCGGGCCAGCCACCAAATTCACATGGTGGTTTTGTATCAAATCGTCTTTTACCCGTTCGGCCATGCATCCTAAGACGCCCACCAGTAGCGATTTCTTTTTCTTCCGCAACGAATTGAAATATTGCAGACGTCCATAAATCTTTTGCTCTGCATTATCGCGTACCGAGCAGGTATTCACAAAGATAGCATCGGCCTCCTCGATATGCTCCGTCAGCTCATAACCCGCCATTTGCATTACCGACGCTACCACTTCGCTATCGGCCACGTTCATTTGGCAACCATACGTTTCGATGAACAATTTCTTGTTCGTTTCCTCTTCCGGGAAAGTAGATTTTAAGTCTACATCCTTTTCTTCTAAAATCATTTTCAATCTATTTTAATCGTTAAAAAACACTTAACTCGCGAAATAATCCGCATTTCACTTGCCCAAATAAAAAAGCTCTTTTATATTTGCAGCACGAAAAACGTAAATTTTTTCATAGTTAAGGTTTTGGTTTTTTGAATAAGGGTGGCTGGGAAGTTACCCTTATTTTTTTATGTAAGCTTCCTTTTTTCACCTTTTCGTTCATTATTACCTTGCCAATTGCATTTAATTCGGAATTAATTACTACATTTGGGATGCAAATGTAAGCAAAGTTATGGATAATCTAAGTAGTTTCATTTATATAATTATCATAGCCGCTATAATCTTCAACGGATTATGGGGCGTTTTCCGTCGGTCGAAAGCCCAAGAGGGTGAAATTCTTCCTCCTTTCGACCCTCGTCAGCAACCGCAAACGGCACCGGCCAGGGAGATTCCCGAACCTCAGGAAATCGAAATCGCGCCAGCTCCCCAACCGGCCAAACGGAAGAACAAGCGAAAGGCGCACCAACCGATTTCGCCTGCCGATCCTATTCAAGCAAAAGATATTCAAGCTATAGCAGAAAACAAAGAAGAAACGCTCTTCGGAAATCCTGACGATTTGAGAAGGGCCGTCATCTATTCGGAAATATTGCATCGGAAATACGATTAAAACATCATACATAGTAAGTATTACTTAAAAATATAATATCATGGCTTTAAAATTCATCACAGCAGAAGAAGCTGCTACTTACGTTCACCACAACGACCATGTAGGTTTTAGTGGATTTACGCCTTCCGGATGCCCCAAAGTGGTACCCGGCGCGATTGCCAAACGGGCAATAGAAGAACACGCAAAAGGAAATCCTTTCCAGATCGGCATGTTTACCGGCGCTTCGACCGGCGATAAATTGGATGGCGAATTGGCCCGTGCCCATGCGATCCTTTTCCGCACGCCTTACCAATCGAACAAGGACTTGCGCGCGGCGTTGAACGCACACGACGCGCAGTATTTCGACCTGCATCTCTCGGAACTGGCGCAAGATCTGCGTTATGGCTTTTTAGGGAAAGTGGATGTAGCGATCGTAGAGGCGGCCGACGTCACAGAAGAGGGCGAAATCGTCCCGACTTGCGGCGTGGGTATCCTTCCGACGATTTGCCGCATGGCTGACCGGATCATCATCGAGCTGAACGACCAGCACCCGAAAGAAATCCGCGGCATGCACGACATCTATGAGCCCGCCGACCCGCCTTACCGCCGGGAAATTCCTATCTATAAAGCATCAGACCGCATCGGATCGCCTTGCGTAAAGGTAGACCCGGCGAAGATTGTGGGCATTGTCCGTACCAGCGAACCGAACGAAAACAAACCTTTCGCCCCGCTGGACGACGTCACGCTCGCCATCGGTAAGAATGTGGCCGACTTCTTGGTACACGAAATCCAAGCAGGCCGTCTGCCGAAAGAGTTCGTCCCGGTACAAAGCGGTGTGGGCAACGTGGCCAATGCCGTATTGGGCTGCATGGGCGAGAACGAAGCCATCCCGGCGTTCGACGTCTATACGGAAGTTATCCAAGACGCGGTCATCAAGCTCATGAAGGAAGGACGCGTGAAATTCGCCAGCGGTTGCTCGCTTTCGGTCAGCAACGAGGTCATCCACGATATCTACTCGCACCTCGATTTCTTTAAGGACAAAATCCTGCTCCGCCCGCAAGAGATTTCCAACAATCCCGAAGTAGCCCGCCGTTTGGGTCTGATTGCGATGAACACGGCCTTGGAGGCGGATATCTTTGGCAATGTGAACTCGACGCATGTGTTGGGCACGAAGATGATGAACGGTATCGGTGGTTCGGGCGACTTTACCCGTGCGGCCATGCTCTCCATCTTTACCACGCCCTCGACGGCAAAGGATGGGAAAATCAGTTCGTTCGTCCCGATGGTTTCGCACCTCGACCACAGCGAGCATTCGGTGAAAGTCATCATTACGGAATATGGCGTGGCCGACTTGCGCGGAAAATCGCCCGTACAGCGCGCCCGGTGCATCATCGACAACTGCGTGCATCCAGACTACCGCCCGCTGCTGAACGAATACCTGCAGATGGGCATCAAGGGCCATACGCCGCAGAATCTGAAGTGCTGCTTCGCTTTCCACGAAGAGTTTGCCACGAGCGGTGATATGCACAATGTGCGGTGGGAAAATTACAATAAGTAGTCCTTCGAACCGCTTCCTATCAATAAGAGGCACAAAGACGTCGTTTTTCCACACGTTTTTGTGCCTCTATTTTTTATTTCCCTTTTTTCTTACGCTGCAAAGTGCAAGATTTGGAAATTCTTACGCTCCGAAAGTTTCAAAACGTAAAATTTAGGGAATCTTGCGCTCTGAAAGTTGCAAAACATAAAATTTGGGAAATCTTGTGCTCTGCAAGCTACAAAACGCAAAGATTTGGAAAACCTTACACTCTGCAAGCTTCGAAACGCAAAATTTGAGAAATCTTACGCTCCGCAAGCTTCGAAACGCAAAATTTGGAAAATCCGGTGCCTTGCAAGAACGCGTAAATCCGGATTAGAAACTTTGCATATCACAAAGCCGTTTGTAATAGCCGTTGAGGCGCAGCAGGTCGTCGTGGGTGCCGCGTTCCACGATTTCGCCTTCGTGCATGACGCAGATTTCATCGGCATTGCGGATGGTGGAAAGACGGTGGGCAATGACAATGGTCGTGCGGCCGTGCATCAAATTCTCCAAAGCTTCCTGCACGAGATGTTCGGATTCCGTATCGAGCGCGGAGGTAGCTTCGTCGAGGATCAGGATCGGCGGGTTCTTCAGGATAGCCCGGGCGATGCTGATACGCTGCCGTTGCCCGCCGGAGAGTTTACCGCCTCGGTCTCCAATGTTCGTATCATACCCCTGCTCGGTGGCCATGATGAAATCGTGGGCATTGGCGATACGTGCCGCTTCTTCGACCTGCGCGCGGGTCGCACCCTCCACGCCGAAGGCTATGTTGTTGAAAAAAGTATCGTTGAAGAGGATGGCCTCCTGGTTCACATTGCCCATCAAGCCGCGGAGGTCGACGAGGCGGACATCACGGATATCCGTGCCGTCGATCGTAACCGCCCCTTGCGTCACGTCGTAGAAACGCGGCAAGAGGTCGACGAGCGTGCTCTTCCCCGAACCGGATTGCCCGACGAGTGCGATCGTCTTGCCTTTCGGGATTTCGAGGTCGATGTTCTTCAGCACCCAATCGTTCTGGTAGCGGAACCATACCTTATTATAATGTATAGCCTGCTCAAAACGGACAGGGCGCGGCGAGGCCGGGTCGTTGATATCGGATTTCGCCATCAGGATCTTGTCGATGCGCGTCATCGAGGCCAATCCCTTCTGGATGGCATAGGCGGCCTTGCTCAAATCTTTGGCCGGATTGATGATGCTATAGAAAATGACCAGATAATAGATGAAAGTAGGCGCGTCGATCGTACTATTGTTGGCCAAAATCAGCGAACCGCCATACCAAAGTACGATTGCAATCGTAGCCGTCCCGAGGAACTCGCTCATCGGATGTGCCATCTGCTGCCGGCGATAGACACGGGTGATGGTCTGGCGGAACTGTTCGTTCGCCCGTTCGAAACGTTCTTGAATTTTCCGTTCAGCATTAAACGCCTTCACGATGCGCAATCCGCCCAGCGTCTCTTCGATTTGGCTCATCAATCCGCCCCATTGCTGCTGTCCTTCCAGCGATTTCCGCTTCAGCTTCTTGCCCACTTGCCCCATGACGTAACCCGCAAACGGGAGCAGGATGAAGACGAAGAGCGTCAGTTGCCAACTGATTGCAATCATTCCAATCAAATAAATCGAAATCAGAATCGGGTTCTTGAAGAGCATATCCAACGAACTCATGATCGAGGCCTCGATTTCATTCACATCGCCCGAGACGCGCGCCAAGATATCGCCCTTCCGCTCTTCCGAGAAGAAGCCCAGCGGCAGTTGGGTGATTTTCCGGTTGATCTGGTTACGGATATCGCGCACTACGCCCGTCCGGATCGGAATCATGAAATAGAACGCCAAATACATGGTCGCCACCTTCAGGAAAGTCATCACCACCAGGAAAAGCCCCAAGACAATCAGCGTAAACGAGCCGCCCCGCCGGGCAATCAAATCACTTACGAACCAAAAGAAATTGTCCTTCAGCTGTGCGGGGATTTCTTTCATCGCCTCCCAGTTTCCGAAATCCCATACGATAGGCGTATAGGTATAGATATCTTGGTCGATTTTAAAAAGGATCTGGAGAATCGGGATAATCAGCGCAAACGAGAAGAGATTCAGAATGGCCGACAGGATGTTGAACACGACGTTCCACACCAAATATTTCTTATAAGGCGGGACAAAGCGCCGCAAGATGCGTAGGAAATCTTTCATACAAAATAACTCTTGATGGATAACAGGCGGCAAAGATACATTTTTTGTCTGAAAATATTTCGTACATTTGCAAGCACGTGTTATTATTAATGTTAAATCTAAAAATAGAAAAACGATATGTTGATATCCACAATGACAAACGACGAAATATACAAAGAGCTCCGGGAAGATTACTGGGAACTCCGCAACATCATGATAAACATTGCCGAGAAGTGCATTCGAGACCATAAAACACTGAAGGGACGATATCATTTCATCCCGCCGACTGGCGCAAAGAAGACCTATACCACGCGGAAGAATAAAAATACATGGACGATCGAGTGGCAAATCATCAGCTATAACAAGAATCACGACCTTTCCATTCTATTCATCAGTTATACGCGCTACATCGACCGAGCCGGGAAAACGCACTATGCTTTATTGGCAACTCCGGACAATTTCATTCCGATGCTTATGTCTGCACACTTCTTGCAACGTTATCGCGAACGATACATCGAGCCGAACCATGTGAATATCGGTGGCATGTCCCTCCAAGCCTATTTCTTCCTGAAAAACGGAAGCGGACAATCGGTCAGCTATTATCCAAAAAACTGGACGGAAGAGGACAAAGAGAATAAATGCGTGTTCTATTGCAAGCATGGCTTGTTTGTCTTGCGTTGGCTCAAAGATGATTTCCCGTTGTTTATCACCTTCCTCGACGAAACTTGCCTCACCGAATATAAAGCGCATATCTACCAATCGGAAAGAGTGACCGAACTATTCCGAAAGTATATCGATTTATCCGTGCACCCCAAAGACCAATTTGCACCTATCCAGCGATATGCCATCGTAAAAGAGCTGATCCAAATACCCAATGCCAAGGAGTTGTTGCTCGATTTCTTCAAACGGGAAAAAGTGGCTTTTCCGGACAATGCGCATGTACTGGACCAGATTATCCAGCATTTTGGCAGGAAATGGGATTCAATGGTGGAGTATGTCCAGGCGATGGAGAGCGACGAGCAAATCCAACACAACCGAAGCAAGCTCTTCCAGAAATATACCGATTTGCTTTTATATGGGAAACCCAAGGGCGAACGGACGAGCAACTTCGAACGGAGACAACTGCTCGACCGGTTGGTAAATCCGGAAAGACAAATATTTATCGAACACAACAACACCCATTTTTACCAGGCAATGGGAGAATTGGTCAAGAAACATGTGGAAAAGGATCGCTAATTAATGCAAAATAGCGCCCGAAGGATTTGAACATCGCACGCGGTTTGCGGTCTATCTTTTCAAGACCGATAAAAAACATAGCACTTATAGCGGATGAAAATGAAGATGATGAAATTAATAGGAATTATGCTCCTGTTCGGAGTGTATCCGATGTTTGCTCAACAACGCGGCGTGGAAATAACCGGGAAAGTACAGGAAGAAGCGACAAAAACGGCTATCGAGCAAGCCAGTGTCCGTCTGCTTCTTCCGAAAGATAGCAGCATGTGGGGCGGCGTGGCAAGCAACCGCGACGGATCGTTCCGCTTAGTGAGCGTGCCGGACGGGAAATACATCCTAAACATCACCTATATTGGTTATGAACCCTTATATCGGGATATCCAAGTAAAAGGAAAGCCCATTCGTTTAGGTACTTTGATGCTTCAGGATGGTATCCAATTAGCGACGGCGGTCATTACGGGAAAAGCACCAGAGATTGTCGTCCGCAACGATACCACCGAATACAATGCCGATTCCTTTAAAGTAACCGAAGGCTCTGTCTTGGAAGACCTATTGAAGAAAATGCCCGGCGTGGAAGTAGACAACGAGGGCAACGTCACCGTAAACGGGAAAGAGATCAAGAAGATTATGGTCGACGGGAAAGAGTTTTTCTCCGACGATCCGAAGATTGCCTCCAAGAATCTCCCAGCCAAGATGATCGACAAGGTACAAGTATTGGATAAGAAAAGCGACATGGCCCAAATGACGGGTTTCGACGATGGCGAAGAAGAAACCATCCTGAACCTGACCGTCAAACCAGGTATGAAGCAGGGTTGGTTCGGCAATGCGTACGCCGGTTATGGAAGTCACGACCGCTACGAAGCCAACGCTATGGTGAACCGCTTCTATAATAATGACCAAATCACCTTCATGGGCGGCGCCAACAATACCAATAATATGGGTTTCTCGGACATGGCCTCGTCGATGTTCTCGGGTATGCGGGGCGGGCTCCGAGGCGGCGGCGCGGGTTCGGGCATCACTTCGTCGGGCAACGGCGGCGTGAATTTCAGTAAAGAATTCAACGAGAAAGTGACGCTCGGTGGCAATACGCGCTATTCGCACTCCGACAATAATGCGGAACGGACCAGCAGCGAGCAAACATTCCTGCCGGGCGATAGCATCTCCTATTCCGACAACCGGACGGTTTCCAACAACCGGAGCGACAACGTGGGCGTCAATTTCCGCCTCGATTGGAAACCGGACACGCTGACGCAAATCTTCTTCACGCCCGACTTCGGATACAGCCGGAGCCATTCTGCCCAAACGCAATTTACGAACACCCGCATGAACAACGACACGCTGAACACGAGCGCCTCGGATGTCTTTTCCGACGGGGCAGGCTACGACGTGAGCGCCCGCTTGGAGTTTAGCCGCAAACTGAACGACCGGGGACGCGTGCTGAGCGTATCACTCTCAGGCGGCGTCAGCGATTCTTATAATAATGAAGTAAACTACTCCAACACGGAATATTTGCAGGAAAACCGCTCGGAGCTCATCGACCAACACATCCGCTACGACAACCGGAGCTTCAACTACCGGGCTTACATCTCGTGGGTCGAACCTTTAGGAAACAATAACTTCCTGCAAGCCACTTATAGCATCTCTCAACAAAAGCAGGAATCGCTGAAAAACGCTTACGCGCCCGACGCGAACACCGGAGAATACACCGTGCTCGACACCACCTATAGCCGCAATTACCGAAACAATTATATCAACCAACGTGCCAGCTTGAGCTTCAAGGCACAACGGGAGAAGTATAACTACACCATCGGCGTGAACCTCGACCCTTCGTATTCCCGAAGCGAGAATTTCGTGGGCGATACGACGCTTTCAGACCTAAGCCGTTCGGTCGTAAACGTATCGCCGATGCTACGCTTCAACTATCGTTTCAACAAACAAACGAATCTTCGCATCGATTACAACGGACGGACAAGCCAACCCAGCATGACGCAGCTCCAACCCGTCGTAGATAACTCCGACCCGCTGAATATTATCGTAGGTAATCCTGACCTGAAGCCGCGCTACACCAACAACATGAACATCCATTTCAACCAATTCAATCCCCAGCAACAACGCGCGTTGATGGCCATGGTGGGCGGAAGCTTCACGCTCAACGACATCGTAAGCAAGACTATCTACGACGGCACCACCGGCGGACGGCGCACCACTTACGAGAATGTGAATGGGAACTACAACCTCAACGGCCGTCTCATGGTCAATATGCCCCTGCGAAACAAGAAGTTTACGGTGAATAGCAGCAGCATGGTCTCGTTTGGCAATACGAATAGCTTTGTCAATGGCGAAAAGAACCGGAGCAAAAGCCTGAATGCCACCGAACGGGCAGGTATCGATTTCCGCTCCTCTTACCTGGACATCGGCGTAAATGGCAACTTCCGTTACGGTTCGACACGCAATACACTCCAAGGACAAAACGACCTCAATACGTTCAATTATGGCGTGGGCGGCTATACGACCCTCTATTTGCCTTGGGACATCAAAGTGGAAAGCGACATTTCCTGGTCGACCAATTCCGGCTATGCCGCTGGCTACGAGGAGAAAGCCATCCTTTGGAACGCTTCCCTCTCCAAATCATTCCTGAAAAACAACCAAGGCACGCTCCGTTTCAAGATTTACGACATCCTCCAGCAACGAAGCAACATCTCGCGTACCATAACTTCCAGCAGCATACGCGATTCGGAAACCAACACGCTGAACAGTTACTTTATGTTCCACTTCATCTACCGCTTCAACATCTTCAAAGGAGGCGGAAGCAGCACGCCCGACCGCGACCGTCCGCCCCGCCCCATGCGGACAAGAGGATTCGGCGCGCCCCCTCCTCCCGGACGATAAACCGGACAAAACCCATCTTCCCCCGAAGAAAACTTTCTTTCCCGCCGAGAAAACTTTCTTTGTTAGCTGGAATTTCTATAAATATCGACGATATTTGTACACGTATCGTCGATATTTGTATATCTTTAGCCTAAAGATAAAGAAATATCGTCGATACGCGAAGAAAAGATAACGAAGAAAGGAAGAATTTACGCCGTCTTTGGAAGTTTTTCTCCCTTACCTTTCTCTTTTTATCGAGAAATTCGTATATTTGTGACCATCGTAAAGTTTACCACAGTAAAGTTTACCAATATAAAGTTCATACTAAAGTCAAGATAGAAAAGATGAAGTTTTACAACAGGGAAAAAGAGCTTGCCGCATTGGAAAAAGTCCGCCAGACAGCTTTTTCCAATCATTCGCAAATGACCGTACTGACCGGCAGACGACGGATTGGGAAAACCAGTCTGATTTTCAAAAGCTGCGAAGGGATGCCGACCGTTTATCTGTTTGTTAGCCGGAGCAATGAAGCCGACCTTTGCATGCGCTTCACCGCCGAGGTGCGCCAGTCATTGGATGTGTATGTACCGGACTTTACGAGTTTCAGCGAAATGTTCCGCTTTCTGATGGATTTGGGAAAGCGGATGCAATTCAATCTGCTCATCGATGAATTTCAGGAGTTCTATTATATCAATCCGGAAATATACAGCCTGATGCAGGACACTTGGGACAGATACCGTAAGGAAAGCCATGTGAACCTGAT
>CALUZR010000082.1 GCA_944325335.1 uncultured Parabacteroides sp.
CACATGTCAGGATGAGCATCTTTAGGTTGTATTTGGCCAATAGAATCCAGCATTTGTCTTGCAGGTCGATGCCCGGATAGCCGAACATCCGGCTGATAGTTACCAGTTCTTCGTCGTTAATTTTAAGTACGTTGCATTGCTGCATGGCGTTGCACAGGATTTCTTTGGTATAGAAATTCTGGCGAAGGTTTACGTCGAATATCTTGTATTGCCCTTCGCCATCGGGCATGGCTTTCAGGAAACTATTGATGGTATCGCGGGAGACGATGCTCCGTTGTGCCAACGAACCGAAACAAACGGCCCGCGTGTGTTTGGCCAAATCCTCTAAAGCTGGCGTAAAGGGAATGTTATCCCAGGCTACGTTCTCTTTGATTTCATAACGGGGCACACCCGCTTCGTCCAGTTCGACCTGCACAGTGCCGGTCGGATAGGGAACTTTCTCAATCAGGTAATGCAGCTTCTTTTCGTCGAAGTTTTGTAAGATTTCGTTTCCTAATTTATCGTCGCCTACAGCACTGACCACACGACTTTCCAATCCGAATTGCGACACATGGTAAGCAAAGTTAGCCGGAGCGCCGCCTATTTTCTTTCCATCTGGAAGCACATCCCAAAGTGCTTCGCCCATTCCTACGATGATATTATTTACGCTCATTGTTGTTGTATTTTAAATGTATAAGTTAATAGATAAATTACGCCTAAAGTCATAACGGCGATGGCTCCGTTTTGTCCGATCGCATCACTGGCCAAGCCCATAGCCAACGGGAAAACGGTCCCGCCGAACAAACCCATGATCATCAATCCCGATACCTCGTTCTTCTTGTCCGGTAAAGCCAACAAGGCTTGCGAGAAAACAATGGAGAAGACATTGGAATTACCGAATCCGATCAGGGCAATACAAAGGTAGATAATTTCTTTCGAATGGAAGAGGAACAAACCGCCCATTGCCGCTAACATCATCACTACGCTCAAGGCAAAGAACGACTTGGCCGATACTTTCCGCAAGATGAAAGCCCCCAGGAAACACCCAATCGTACGGAAGATAAAGTAAAGGCTTGTGGCGAATCCGGCCTCTGCCAAGGTCATCTCCAAGCGTTCCATCAAGATCTTCGGAGCTGTAGTATTGGTACCTACGTCGATGCCGACATGACACATGATGCCAATAAACGATAAGAGGATGAAAGGCTTCTTTAACAAGGAGAAGCAAGCCACAAACCCAGAAGCTTTGTCCGGCCGTTCCTCTTCAATGCGGGTTGAACCGAGCAGGAGAATGGCCAATACTGCTATCAACATATAGATAGGGAATAGCACACGCCAGCCGAGTCCGAACGTCGGAACCGTTTCCATCGCGCCCCACATGGCAATATAAGGAGCCAGGAACGAGGCAATGGCTTTGATGAATTGGCCAAACGTCAAGGCACTTGCCAGTTGATTCCCCGTAATAATATTGCTCAGCAACGGGTTCAGCGAGGTTTGCATCAACGCATTTCCAATGCCTAAAAGCGAGAAGGAAAGGAGCATGACCGCATAACCATCATCGAAGATCGGTATGAACAAGGAGGCAAAGGTCACGATCAAGCTCAGCAAAACGGTCTTCCTTCGTCCGATACGGTTCATTAAAATACCTGTTGGGACAGAGAATATCAAGAACCAGAAGAATACCAACGACGGGAAGATGTTGGCTTCCGCATCGCTCAATCCCAAATCTTCTTTGACATAGTTCGACGCGATGCCGACTAAGTCTACAAATCCCATGGCGAAGAAGCAAAGCATCACCGGGATGAGTTGTCTATAATGAAGTTGTTTTTCCATGTGTGTGTTATTTTAAAGGATAAATATCTAAGGATTTCACGGTAAAGCTACCTCGGCTGGACGTAAACGACAAGCGATTGTAGGCTTCGGATGGGAAGACGCGGTTGGTCATCACATACTTCCCGCCTTCGCCAAAGGCTTCGATGCTCGAACGGTCGAGGAAGAGACGGAGTTGGATATCGTCCGTATCGTGGATCGGTGCCACCGTAACGGCTGGAAAGTCTTGGCTAAAGTTCACCAGTCCGCTTTCGCTCCGGTCCATGACGAATTGCTTCCTCGGCACATTATAATACATATAGATTTTCTCGCCCTTTGTGTTCGACAAGGTTAATTCGATCTTCGAAGCACCGGCGTTTTGGATTGATATGACCATTTCGTAGGCGCCCTTGTTTTCCGGCAAGAGGCTTTCGATTTCGTACGTGTCGCGCACCTTAAACTTCGGGAAACTCTTCTTCTCTCCGCGGGCTTGCTCGATTTCGGGCGAAGGAGCGGATTGTAGGAAATAGTCTCCATCTGCCAGATAGAGGGTCAAGTCCCGTGCAATCGTATTGGCACCTCGGTATTGCGACGTCGGGAGAAGCGTTTGGTATTGCCAGTTGCTCATCCAACCGAGGGCGATGCACCGGTCGTCGGGCGCATTGTTCCACGTCACGGTCGCGTAATTGTCTTTTCCCCAGTCCATCCATTTAGTTTGCGTGGGCGATTCGTTGGTGAACTTCTTTCCATCGAACGTCCCGACGAAATACTGGGTCGCGCTTCCTCCGAACGGTCCGCCCGGGTTGATATTACAGATCAATACCCATTTCTTTTCCTTCGTCCCTTCGACCGGGAGCTCTACCAAGTCAGGGCATTCCCATACGCCGCCATGCGCACCCTGCTTGGCGCCGAAGCTGCTCTCCTTCTTCCATTCTTTCAGGTTCTTGGAAGAGAAAATCTGCATCTCTTGCCCCACGGCCAGGAGCATGACCCAATGCTTCCCAGGTGCGTACCAGAATACTTTCGGGTCGCGGAAGTCGCGTTCCTTCGATACCAGAATCGGGTTCTTTTCATATTTAATGAATGTCTTCCCCTTGTCGAGGCTATACGCCAAGCTTTGCGTCTGGCAATCGCCCCAAGGCGAGGGCTTGGCCGACGTGTAAAAGGCGATGACCGCCCCTTCGCCAAAGCCTGCCCTGTTTTCCTTATCGACTACGCTCGAACCGCTGAATATCATGCCCCACGCATCTGGCATCACCGCATCGCCTTCATACGTCCAGTGGACGAGGTCGGTGCTCGTGGAGTGTCCCCACGCCAAGTTGCCCCACGTCGAGCCGTAAGGGTTGTGTTGGAAATAAAGGTGGTAGGTGCCGTCTTGGTAGAACATCCCGTTCGGGTCGTTCATCCATCCATACGCAGGCGTATGGTGGTAAAGGGGGCGGAACTTCTCGCGGTTCTTCAGGTCGAATGTCTCCGAGGGTTTGAGATGCTTCCAACATACGGCCGATTCGGACAGTCCTTGGATGTCGAGCGACACCGCTTCGCCCGCGAAATCCGAGAGGTCGAGCGGCACGTAATAGTCTACATGCTGGCGCGCCAGGCGGATGTTCTTCACCGTACCGATGCGGTCGTTTCCTTTTATGACATATACGCGGCTTTCCGGTGCCTGGTCTTCTACTGGCATCAACAGGTATTTCTTCGCTTCGCGGATGGAAACAATGTTTTGCTCGCTGGCCAAATGCCGTACGTCGAGCTTCGTCTCTTGGGCGTTTGCCCAGCAAGATGCGCCCATAAGCAGGCTTATGCAGATGATTCTTGTCGTGTTCTTATAGTTTTTAATCCAATTATTCATGGTGAATCTGTTGTTAAAATGAAACTTAATGCTTGAGATAAAATCGGAATCCCGGAGGATAAACTTGCGTAGCCCCGTCGGAAAACTTCTTTCCTGCCGGGATCTTCTCTATCTTTAGGCTGCAGATACGTATCTTTAGCTTGAAGATATGTATCTTTAACCTGCAGATATGTATCTTTAGCCTAAAGATAAAGATTTCCTCGGATGTTTTCCGTTTTAGGACGGGACATCGCTACTTTTTCCTGGGGGCATGGAGGTTTTCTCCCGGCAGGTTAGAAGTCGCCGTAGCCCGGATTTTGTACATACAAGCCGCCCGAGAAACTGTATTGCGAACGGGGGATCGGCATGTATTCGTTTTTGCCGGAGATGAAGGTCGAGTTCACGTAATAGACGCGCGCCTCTTTCTCGTGGGCAAAGTATTGGTTCATCACCTCTTTGGCAATGCCCCAGCGTACGAGGTCGAAGAAGCGTTCGCCCTCCATGGCCGTCTCCAAGCGGGTTTCGAAGCGTAACGCCTCGCGGGCGTATGCTTGTGTCCAGCCGGCTTGCGGGTAAAGGCCGATCAGGTAATGGGCGGCATCCTGGCTGGCGTCGTGGAAATCTTTGACGTATGCGCTGTTCTTGGCGCGCGTGCGGATGCGGTTGATAATCGTACGCGCTTCTTCCAATCCGGCGCCTTCGCCAATCTCGATCAATGCCTCGGCCTTCCAAAGCAGGACGTTGGCGTAACGGATAATCTGCCAGTTCAACCCGGAAGCGCCCCAAGGCCAACCTTTAAACATGTCCGGGCTTTCAGGAGAAAGGAAGAAACGCTTGCAACAATGGTAGCCGTAGGTCCCTTGGTCGCGCACCCAGGAGTTCAGGCACGGCGTCTCGGTGTAGGTCTTCCATGTAATGTTCGGGCGGCCGACGATGAAGTCCAAGCGCGGGTCGACGTTGTTGTCTACTTGCGTATTGACCGCATTGCCCGCTTCGTCGAACACAATCACGTCGTAATCCTGGTCGGCATACGCATCGAAGAGCGGCAACCCGTTTTCGTCCGTCTGATAGGCATTGATCAGGTTCTGGCTTGGAAGGAAGAAGCCATCGCCGCTATACGGACCCTGCGGAGCGTTCAGCAGGTTGCTCCAGTTGATGCGTCCGGCGTCGGGCGAACCGTCGTTCATCGAGTATTGGACGGCAAAGACCGATTCCTTCCCATTCTCGTAGGCCAAGAGGTCCAATTGCTGGAAATCGTCCAAGAGGTTGTAGCGTCCTTCCAATTGATTACATAAATCCACCACTTCTCGCAAGAGATCTTTATTGATGTTCACGACGGCATGCGTCGTTTCGTCTTGCTCGTATGCCTGGTATAGCTTGACTTTGGCTTCGTAGGCATACGCTACATACTTGTTTACCCGTCCGATTTCCGTCTGCGTTTCCGGGAGAATCTCGGCGGCATCCGTCAATTCTTGGGCAATCATGCCTAAAATCTCGTCCCGCGTATATTGGTTGTTCGGGATGTTGACGTATGCTTCTTCATCCACATTTTCGTCAAAGTAAGGAATTTTGTTGAACAGACGGCTCAACTCGAAATAGAAATGAGCCCGCAAGACGCGCATTTCCGCCTTCTGGATTTCCAAGTTCGGTACATCTGCTTCGGAACATTGGTTCAAGACGCGTAAAGTCGAGTTGCAACGTTGCACGCAACAATACAATTGGAACCACTTCTGGTCCAAGTTGGCAATCGTAGCGTCCACGTCCATGGTCTCGATACGGTGGATATCGCCGACATCGCCTACGCCACCGCCTCCTTTATAGGCATTATCTGCCCGTACTTCGCCATAACTCCAATTGGTCATGGGGATGTTCCAACAACTATTGGTTTGTCCGGCCGGACCGCCTAATGCCGCATAAGCCGCCGTGACCAAATACTGTACGCCTTCCGCGTTACTCAAGTTCTCGTCGTTCAACGAACCTTGGGGTTTTATATCCAGGAATTTATCTTCATTGCAACTAACCGCCAACGAAGCGAAACCCAATGCTAAAATGATATATTTGAAATTCATGATGCTAACATATTAAAAGGTAAAACAAACGGGTGATTAAAGTCCTACTGAGAGTCCAAACGTATACGAACGGGGTTGCGGATAAGTGTATCCCAAACCTTCCGGGTCTGCACCGGTATATCCCGTAATCGTAAAGAGGTTCTGCGCTTGCAAATAGAGCCGCAGGTTCCCGACGTGGAGTTTGTCCAAGATCTTTTTGGGGAACGTATAGCCCAGCGTCAAAGTCTTTAGCTTGAGGTAAGAGCCATCTTCGATATAGAACTCCGAGACGCGGTCTTCGTTATTGTTGTTCACGGCCACCAACGCCGGCGTTTCGCAATCATAGACGCCGGTTTGCTGGTAAGCGTTCCACGCGTTCATCGCATCCAACAGGCGGGTCGAGTGGTTCCCGTTCCAGCATTGGAACAGGTCGGTGTAGTATTTGGAGTTGTTATACGCGTCCCGAATCATCCCGTTGAAGAACAGGCTCAAGTCGAAACCTTTGTATGAAGCGCCCAAGTTCAAGCCGGCAATCACTTTTGGTTGGTCCGAACCGAGCCAGGTTTGGTCGGATGTATTGATGACGCCATCCCCGTTGATATCTTCATAACGGATGCGGCCCACGCCCGGAGCGCCCAGTTGCACGTCATACTCCGCCAAGTATTCATCTACTTCCGCCTGGGTTTGGAAGACGCCGTGGGTCTTGTAGCCCATCCAGGAGCCGAAAGGTTGCCCGACGATGCTTTGCCGTACACCGTCGCCTCCGCCATACGTATAATAAATGTCGGCAGGCAGGTCGGTAATCTTGTTCTTATAGTACGAAAGGTTCAGCGATACGTCGTAGCTGAAGTCCTTTACTTGGTCTCGCCAGGTGAAAGTCGCTTCGATACCTTTGTTGTTCATCGAGATTCCGTTGTACCAGAAGTAACCGCCTTCGCCCATGACGGCGATGTAATCCCGGCGGATCAACATGTCGGAAGTCTCTTTGTTGAAGTAATCCAACGTCACGCCCAACCGGCTATTGAGGAAAGAGGCATCCACTCCGACGTTGAACTGCTCCGTCTCTTCCCATTTCAGGTTGGCATTAGCCGACATGGTCTTGTAAGCGCCCGGTGCTAACAAGGAGCCGTCTCCCGTCATATTGTAAGAAGCATCCTTTAGGCTCACCAAGTATTTGGCATACGTTGCGTCGTTGTCGATCATATCGTTACCATTGATACCCCATGAAACACGGAGTTTCAAATCGCTCAACCAATCCGTCGTCTTTTCCATAAAGGCTTCGCGAGATAATCGCCATCCGATAGAAGCGGAAGGGAATACGGCTGAATTATGGGAAGCTCCGAAGCGGGAAGAAGCATCGCGGCGGACGGTAGCGGAGAGCAGGTAACGTTCATCGTAATTATAGTTTGCCTTGGCAAAGTAAGAAACCATGGCATACTTTTGGGCGTTATTACCGACGACTTGCCCAGATGTGACGCCATCCAAGTAAAGATAGTTCGGGTCTTCGATGGCCAGGTCTTTTCCATAGCCAGTCAGTGTCTCTTGGGTTTCTTTCTTGGCTTCCATACCGATCAGGGCGGTGACGGAATGCTGGTTGATATCGAATGAGTAGTTTAACGTATTTGACCAAACCCAATTCAGGTTGTGGTTGTGGACGACGTTCAATTCGTTGGTATCGACGCTTCGGCTGGCTTCTTTCCATTTAGGTACGAAGGTCGAACTGTTTTCCGTATAATAGTTCACGCCGAAATTGGAACGGAATACCAATTGCTTGATCGGTTCGATTTCCAAGTACGCATTGCCGAATACGCGCCAGTATTCGTGCCGGTTGTTGGCTTCGTTGTCTGTCAATCGGATGAGGTTCGGCTTATCGCCTAAGATATCTACATAGCCGCCTGCATAACCGCCCTCTTCATCATAGACAGGGATAGCCGGATGCTGTGCGATGACATTCTCTTCGATACCGCTCGGACTTAGGTGTTGTGTCCAGCGGTTGATAGCGAAGCTTTCACCCACCCGGATGTTGTTGTCCAGGAAATGGAAGTTAGAAGTCAAGCGGGTATTGAAACGTTGGAAATCCGAATTGCGTACCAGTCCGTCTTGATCCATATAATTCATGGTCAATGCGGCATTCCCGTCTTTAAATCCTTTCGAGAGCGAAAGGTTGTAGTTTTGCATCAAGGCGGTGCTGTATATCTCTTTGGCCCAATCCGTATTGGCGGTCCGGATGCGAGTCCCGTCCTGGTCGAAATAGTACTCTTGGATTTGCGGGCGGTCTCCATTACCATAGACTACGCTGTTCGGATGTGTTCCATAGGAATTCTGATAGGCTTGCCAATAGACTTCGCCAAACTCTTGCGTATTCAGCATATCGAAACCGGTGGCAAAGGTTTGGGCGGTCAGCGACATGTCGAAGTTTACTTTGATGTCTCCTTCTTTCGCTCGCTTGGTCGTAATAATGATGACGCCGTTGGCGGCTTGAGCTCCATAGATAGCGGCCGAGGCTGCATCTTTCAATACTTGGATAGACTCGACATCATTGGAGGAAAGGATAGAAGCAATATTATCGCGTGTTTGTACTCCATCGATGACGTAGAGCGGCGAACTGTTATTAATGGTCGTCGTACCGCGTACTAAGGTAGAGGTATTCATACCGCCTGGCGTTCCATCGGTCGTAATATTCATACCTGATACACGTCCTTGCAAGCTCGACATGATGTTTCCTGTTGGGATGTCGGCCACGTCGGCCATTTTCACAACCGCTACCGAACCCGTCAAACTGGCTTTCTTTTCGCTCATATATCCTGTGACGACCACTTCCTGCAGTTGCTCGGAATCTTCTTTCAAGGTAATGTTGAACTCGCTCTGTTCGTTTACGGCCAGTTCTTGGTCCTTGTATCCGATATAGGAAATGTGTAACTTTCCGGTCGACGCCATTTCCAGGCTGAACTTACCGTCCAAATCTGTAATGGTTCCATTAGTAGTTCCCTTTTCCATAATGTTCGCACCGATGATCGGAATACCTTGCGCATCGGTAATGACGCCGCTTACCTTCTTCCGCTTCCCGTCAGGGGTTGGATTGTTTTCGTTCTCTGGGAAGATCACAATGGATTTAGGCGATACGATGTCGTAATCGAGATTTTTCCCTTCCAAAGCTTGTTGGAGTACTTCGTTTACATCTGTGTTTTCAGCCGAGACGTTGATGTCCTTCTCTTCGTTGACCACGGTGTTTCGGTACGAAAAGCGATACGTTGTTTGCTCTTCAATGGCTTGGAATACCTCTTTTAGGGAAGCATTCTGCAAATGTAGCGTTACCTGTTGTGATTGCGCATATAGACCGCCGCAGCAGAATAACAGACAAGCACATAATAAACTCTTTTTGTTCATGGTTGTTTAGTCTTTTGTTGTTATTATTCTTAATTCTGACTGTAAAGACGTAGGCGTTTAGCAAACGTACCGATTATTTTTTATGTTGTAGAGCATGTTTTGGAGAGATTTTTTGGTAATCGAAAATAATATTGAAGAAAAAGGGCAACGACGTAGAAGGCGAAAAGACTCATTCTACGCCGTTATAATCTTAAAAAGCCGCTGAAAGAGTAATGCGATTACCGTCGATATGTGCATTTAGTCCATAAACTTTCCCAATGATTAGGAGAGCTTCATGTAAATCGGTTACAGGGAGTGTACCTGTAAATAGGTCTAAGTTTTGTAAAGCGGAATCTATTTCGATATCGACATGGTAGTTCTCCTCCATGGTTTGAATGACCTCTTCGAAAGTTGTATCTTCGAAGGTAAATTCTCCGCGTTTCCAAGCTGAGGCGTATTGTATGTTTTCTGGTTTAATGACCGTTAGAAGTCCATCTTTTTGGTTGAGGATAACTTGTTGGTTGGGTTCCACGATGACGCTTTCTCCTGTCTTGGTCGATAGGAAACTGACGCTTCCTTCCTCTAAACTCAGTTCGGCGGTAGTGGCTTCGCGGTGTGCATCCAGGTTGAAAGTAGTTCCTAATACTTCGACTTTCAATCCAGTAGCATCAATCCGGAAAGGGCAATCTTCGTTTCGTGCCACTTGGAAATAACCCTCTCCATCGAAATGAATCTGTCGTTCTTCTTTATTAAACCGGTTCGGTTGATAGGTCAGGGCGGATTCGGCATTCAGGGTGACGGTGGTTCCATCGGGCAAGGTAATGTTCGCCCGTTCGCCTACCCCGGTCGAGACAATCATCTCATCGGAAGTAGTGCGGACATTTTCCTGATAGAAATAAAACGTAAGGATGGCAAAGACAGGCAAAAGAATAGCCGCCGCCATGCTTAGGACGCGTTGGGTGAGCGATAAGTTTCGCCACGTTACCTTGGGATGTGCCTCTTCAATTTGGGCATCGATTCTTCCTTTCAGCCTGTCCAGTTGGGCGTCGCTGATGGCGGAAGTATCGAAATCTTCATCCATCCACGCTTGTCGCATGGTTTGTGCTAAATCTTCGTCCGGCATGGCATTCACCTTTTCCCGCCAGGCGAGCAGTTCTTCTTTCGACAAACAGTCTTTTCTATATTTCTGATCTATATCTTTCATCTCTTCTTCTTTATTCATTGTAAGACGGAATCTTGTGCGGAAAGTACCGATTTCTTTATTTAATTAACCATAAAAAATATAGGATTCCAAGCGGAAATACATGCTTTAGTTTGCCGCGTAAGGCTTTCAATCCGAGCGATAACTGGTTCTTAACGGTTTGTTCGCTCAGCGAAAGTTTCTCGGCAATTTCCTTGTTCGACAATTCCCGTAGGCGGGAAAGTTCGATGACATGCCTTTGCGTCGTGGGCAAAGTAGCCAAGGCTTGTTGCAATTCTTTGCGGAATTCTTCGTACTCCAGATGGTAAGTCGTGTCCTCGATCGCGAAGGAGGATTGGTAATCCACGTAATCTTCGTATACCGGGGCATTCAGATGGCTTCGATACGCATCGATAAGCCGGTGCTTTGACATCAGGAATAGCAACGAGCGAAGCGTCTCTTCTTTCCGGATGGACACCCGGTTGTTCCACAACTGTACGAATACATCTTGTACGATTTCCTCCGCATCCTCCATGTTTTTCGTATATTGTTTGCAATAAGCCAGCAAGCGCCTGGCGTAAAGACGATATATTTCGTCGAACGCCTTCCGCGAGTGCCTCTTCAATTCTCTGATAAGCGCTTGTTCCTTTTGCAGGTATGCGGTTTCCATTGTGTTTTAATTTTGAGATACAAAGTTACTACAAAAAAGTGAAATGCGGAAAGATATAGTGATAGAATTGAGTTACAAGGGTTTTGGTTGAAGTGGC
>CALUZR010000083.1 GCA_944325335.1 uncultured Parabacteroides sp.
ATGTCAGTATATATTCCGCCGGTAATGCCGATGGCATCGCCGTTGTCCCACTGTGTTCCGCTGGCGCGGGTGGCCATGCTGCCGATGCTTGCCGACACACGGGCTTCCATTTTGTTGTCTATTTGAAGGTCCTCATTGTTTGTACATGCTATGCATGTGTATGCCAATAAACTTATTGCAATAAACTTTGTCTTCATTTTTATATTATTTGAATGGTTACATGTTTGCTTCTGTATTACTTTCTGAGACTGATATCCAATCTTCAATATCCTCAGACACATCTATGGGTACCTGTGGCTCCGGTTCCGGATCAGGATTATAAGACGGCCAATCAGGATGATATGGCGGATCTTCCGGTTCGGGCTCTGGCACCGGTGTAGGCTCGGGAGTCGGCTCGGGTTCGGGTTCCGGTTCTTCCGGTTTCGCCGTATCGAGCTTATTCTCCAAGGCGATAGGGGCGAGATGGGCGAAGTCATCTAAAAGCCCCGTGAGGTCGGACTCGAACGTGAGCACGCGGCCATCCGCCAAAGTGATGGTCACCTTCAAGATTTGGGATGCTTCCTTTACTATACCGAAAGTACGGAGCAGGAGACGGATACCCTTGTCTTCGGGCAGGGCTTCGTACGCCATCCGTGCTGTGCTTCCACCCGTAGAGCGAAGCGAGTTGTCGCCCGTAGGTGTGCCATCGGGTAGATGGATAGAGGAGATTAACCCCGTCAAGGTCGCATCCACATCGGCTACCTTAGCGGTATCAGAAAAGTTTAATGTCAATGTAATCGGAGAGAGAAGGCGGCGCATCTGAAGAGAAACGATGGCTGTATCGCCCGCCTCTACACTAACGGTCGTATCGCCTGCAAAGAGGTAGTCCGGCAGAGCTGCTAAAAGACCGTCCTCATCCATGGAAATGACGGCGTCGTTCCCAGAAATGACAACGTCATTCGGTTCGTTATAAGCGATGATTTCGTAGGGTTCCGCCGAGGTGGAATCCGTATACATTATATTATATAGGGATTCGGCGACGATTAGTGTATCATCTACGAATAAATTATATCTGCTGGGAATATCTTCTTTCGATAAAGCGTCAGACCAATCGGCTACGATATGCAAGCATTTCGTCTTGACGGTATCTGTCGGCGTGGGTTCCGGAGTCGGTTCGGGTTCTGGCTCAGGTTGTGGTGTCGGGGTAGGTTCGGGGATTACAGGGTCTTCATCACACGACGTTCCCACCCACAAGAAAGCCCCCAAGAGCCAGGGAATTAGATTATATGAAAGATTGTGTGTGTGTGTGTGTGTGTGTGTGTGTGTGTGTTTAAAATTAATCCACACATACCCAAGCTTCTATTGTATATCTTTCTAAACGGAATCATAAATTATCTTATTTAGGGGCAAAGATAGGAAATGGGATGAAAACCACCAAGCCTTTTCTCTATTAATTTTAATCCTTCTTGCATTTTATCACCCAAGAGCGGGAATAAAGGGAAAACATTGGCATTCTCTCTTTTTCTTGCTACCTTTGCATTCATTAATGTAAAAAGAAAAGAAAAATGAAAGAAACACCGATAGATTATGCCATCGCGCAAGAGGTGATCGGGCAATATCACTTGCCCGATTTCGGCAAGGCCACGATTCGCGAAGTGGTCGCTATTGCCTCTGAACTGGAAAACCGGACAGGGACGGAGTTTATACACATGGAAATGGGCGTGCCGGGATTGCAACCGGCGCAGGTAGGCGTCGAGGCCGAGATTGCCGCGCTCCAAAAGGGCATTGCCTCCATTTACCCAAATATCAACGGACTGCCAGAGCTGAAGGAACAAGCGTCCCGCTTTATCAAGGCATTTATTAATATTGATATCGCACCTGAAGGATGTGTGCCAGTGACGGGCTCCATGCAGGGGACGTTCGCTTCGTTCTTGACGGCAGGGCAATGCACGGAGGGACGCGATACGATTCTCTTTATCGACCCTGGATTCCCGGTACAGAAGCAACAGGTCACGGTCATGGGTTATCGATACGTCACCTTCGACGCATACGATTATCGTGGCGAAAAGTTGCGCGACAAGCTGGAGGAGATGCTGGAAAGTGGCGAAGTGGCAGCCCTTATCTACTCGAATCCCAACAACCCGTCGTGGATTTGCCTGACGGACGAAGAGCTCCAGATCATCGCCGAGATGGCGCGGAAGTACGACGTCATTGTGATTGAAGACCTGGCTTATTTTGCAATGGACTTCCGCAAATCGCTGGGCAAACCCTTCGAACCACCCTACCAGCCGACCATCGCGCGCTATACCGATAACTATATCCTGCAGATTTCCGGTTCGAAGGCATTCAGCTATGCCGGGCAACGGATTGGCATCACGGCGATTTCGGACAAGCTCTACCACCGAGCTTATCCAGGATTGACCCAGCGATACGGAGGCGGGACGTTCGGGACGGTCTACATCCACCGCGTGCTCTATGCCCTTTCGTCTGGTACCAGCCATTCTGCCCAATATGCCTTGGCGGCTATGTTTAAGGCAGCTGCCGACGGGACGTTTGATTTCGTATCCGAAGTACAAGAATATGGCCGGCGTGCGCATCGCTTGAAAGAGATCTTCACCCGCCATGGATTCCATATCGTCTACGACCACGACCTCGACGAACCGATTGGCGATGGATTCTATTTCACCATCGGATATCCGGGGATGACGGGAAGCCAACTTATGCAGGAATTGATATACTACGGAGTCAGTGCGATCTCGCTCTCGACTACAGGTAGCCGACAGGAGGGACTTCGTGCCTGCACCTCCTTTATTAAGGACAACCAATATGAGCTTTTAGACCGTCGGCTGGCTATCTTCGAAGAAAATCACCCTCTTTGATAAAAAAGAGGCTAAAAAATTTGCACTTCTGTTTTATTAACACTAATTTAGAGGCTCGAAGTAAAAACAAAGGAGGACAAGATGGCAATCTATAAAAACATTTTCCAAATTCGGCACAATGACGTGTTGCCACAGCCCGGACGGTTGTTGATTTCCGAGCCATTCTTACGCGATGCCTACTTCCAGCGGGCGGTCGTGTTGTTAATAGAACATTCCGGGGATACAGGGTCGATGGGTTTCATCTTAAACAAAAAGACGGAACTGACGGTAAACGCTGTGTTCCCGGATTTTCAGGATCTGCCGGATATTCCTATTTATCTGGGAGGACCAGTGGCCTCCAATCGGTTGTTCTTTGTGCATGCATTGGGCGACATTATTCCTAATTCGGTAGCGATTAATGCGAACCTGTATTTCGACGGCGACTTCGATGTGTTGAAAGCATACATCTTGAACGGACATCGGATAACCGACCGGGTGAAGTTTTTCTTAGGTTATTCCGGTTGGGAGAAAGGACAGCTGAAGAACGAAATTATATCCAATTCATGGGCCGTCGGGCTGGACGACGACGAACATGTCCTCGGCGATAATGGCGAAGCTTATTGGAAACATTCGGTAGTCAATTTAGGCAGAAAGTATCGCCAATGGATCCAATTTCCTAAAGACCCTTACCTGAATTAAGGAGCTGGAGTATTTCTACATCCTTAAATCCATCGGGAGTTTGTGCCCATTCGCGGAGAATTCCTGCCGACGAGAATCCAAACTTACGGAAGAGCGTGAGGCACGGTGTATTGTCCGTTTGGATGTGTACATAAAGCTGATGAAGCCGTAAGAAAGAAAACGCATAATCTACCATCAGTTGAAGCGCTGCCCGTCCGATACCCAGATGTTGGAACGGCGTGTCTATGTAAAGCCCCATCGCCGCCCGACGGTCATGCGGTTCGAAATCGAAAAGGTCGGCAATCCCTACTACTACTTTATCTTCTTTCCGTTCAATCAAGAGGCGGAGTTGGCGCAACTCGTAGAGGTCGCGATGTGCATTGGCAATGTATTCGCGGAGCACAAAGCGGGAATAGGGCGCCAGCGTGTTGCCTTGCTCCCAAAGGTCGGGATTGTTTTCCCATTTATAAAGCGTGTCTAAATCCTCCGGCTCAAGCGGACGGAGACGCAAGTCGTCGTTACAAAGGAATGCCATTTACTTTTCAGGAGAGATTAAAAGATTCGGAATACGATGGTAAATGTGATAGACCAATTGCTTGTTGGGCATAAGGTCCATGAGGAGGAACATTTGCTCGAACCGCGCGTCCGGATAGACGAACACAATGTCGGTGAAGCGTTTCATCTGGTTCTTGCGGCATACCGCCGAAGTGATACGTTCTTCGTCAAGATTCCAAAGATTGATAAATTCGCATTTAGGGAATGAAGTCGCAAGGCATTTCCGTGTGGCGCCAAACGAGGCTTTCCTTCCTACGACCAACACACGCCGCGCTTTTTTTCCTTTTTTTATCTTCTCTCCTTCGTAATGAAGCATTCGTTCGGGCATGTAATAATTTTTATAGCCGGCTTGCAGGAAACGGGAAGAGAGATTCAATTCCTCTTCGTCTGAGAGATTGATTTTATCCAACGCGTCATGCCGCATAAGCCTGAATGTATCGCTGAGTGTTTCTACCTCTTGCGGTCCATTGGGTAATGGATTCTTGGGTGATTGAGCTGTATTCGGAAATAATTTAGCTAATCCGATAAGTTTACAAAACGACATCCAACACGAAGACGGTTTGCTCTCTGTCAAGAATACGCCATTTCCATTGAGCATCTTCAATCCTAAGGCTCCTGCTTCCGGATGTTCGTCCATAAAGCAACAAAGCGAACGGAGCGACTCCTCGCCTACGGCCGTATTCGGCTGAAGCATCAGGACATACTCGCCTCGACACATACGGAATGCTTGGTGGTTCGCCTTGGCAAATTCCACGTTCTCCTTATTCTCCACAAAGGTTACTTCCGGGAAAAGTGGACGAAGGTGAGCGATGGAGCCATCGGTCGAACCCTTGTCTACCACATAGATATCGGTCTCCATGCCCTGCGTAGCAGCCCGTACGGAGTAAAGGCATTGCTCCAAAAAGCGCTTTGCATTGTCATTGACGATAACGATGGATAATTGCGTGTCGTATGGCATCCTTTTTATAATTTAATGGAATCATTGAAGCTGGTGCGGTTCAATATGGAACGTCCCAGCGTGACCTCGTCGGCGTATTCAATTTCATCGCCAATCGAGACACCTCGGGCGATGACGCTTATCTTGATGGAATAGGGCGAGAGCTTACGGTAGATGAAGAAGTTGGTCGTATCGCCTTCCATCGTGGTGCTCAAGGCGAGGATGACCTCCTTTATCTCTCCGTTTGCCACGCGTTCAACTAAGCTATCGATTTCCAAATCGTTCGGACCGATACCGTCCATCGGTGAAATGATACCGCCCAATACGTGGTAAACGCCTTTGAATTGCCCCGTATTCTCGATGGCCATCACCTCTTTGATGTTCTCGACCACACACACCAGCGAATGGTCCCGGTTCGGATTGGCGCAAATAGAGCACATATCCTCATCGCAAATATTATGGCACACGCGGCAATACTTCACATCCCGGCGAAGCTCTACCAGGGCACGGGCGAAGCTCTCCGTATACGAAGGGTCGCGCCGAAGCATATGCAAGGCCAGACGAAGGGCTGTCTTCCGCCCTACGCCGGGGAGCGTAGCCAGCTCGTTCACTGCATTTTCCAATAATGCGGACGGGTATTTCATCGATAAGTCCTTATTCGTTTTCTTTGGCTAAATTATCTTTGCCCGGAAACATAACTATATTCCAATCGAAACATAGTTATGTTCCAAA
The DNA here is from genome assembly GCA_944325335.1 of uncultured Parabacteroides sp. Taxonomy (GTDB): domain Bacteria; phylum Bacteroidota; class Bacteroidia; order Bacteroidales; family Tannerellaceae; genus Parabacteroides. Next base: position 5,740 of record CALUZR010000083.1, read on the forward strand.
CGAAATATAGTTATGTTTGCCGGCAAAGATAACTATCAACGGAGGCGTTTTTATTGCTTTCCTTCCGTCGTTACTTCTTTATTGATCTTCTTAATCAAGCCCTGAAGCACAGCACCCGGACCGAGTTCGATGAAATGGTCGGCACCGTCGGCAATCATGTTCTGTACGGATTGCGTCCAACGTACCGGTGCGGTGAGTTGGGCGATCAGGTTCTTTTTGATTGTATCGGGGCAAGTCTCGGCCACGGTGCTTACGTTCTGGTAAATCGGGCAGATAGGCTTGCTGAAAGTAGTGCCTTCGATGGCAGCGGCCAATTCGGCACGGGCCGGTTCCATGAGCGGAGAGTGGAACGCGCCACCTACCTTTAATTTCAACGCACGCTTGGCACCTGCCGCCAGCATCTTCTCGCATGCCTCGTCGATGCCAGGGATTGTACCGGAGATAACCACCTGACCCGGGCAATTATAGTTCGCGCATACCACGATTTCATCCTTCACCGTAGCACAGATTTCCTCTACCTTTTCGTTCGGGAGCGCCAATACGGCGGCCATCGTCGAAGGATTCAGTTCGCAAGCCTTCTGCATCGCCATCGCACGCTTTGATACCAATACCAAACCGTCTTCAAACGAAAGGGCGCCGGCGGCTACGAGGGCGGAAAACTCGCCCAACGAGTGTCCGGCCGTCATATCCGGCTGGAATTCTTCGCCCAACGTCTTGGCGAGGATCACAGAGTGGAGGAAGATGGCCGGTTGTGTCACCTTTGTCTGCTTCAAGTCCTCGTCCGTACCGGCAAACATGAGGTCGGTAATGCGGAAACCTAAAATATCATTTGCTTTCTCAAACATCTCTTTTGCAAGAGGATTATTGTCGTACAAGTCCTTGCCCATACCGACAAATTGCGCGCCCTGACCGGGGAATACATACGCTTTCATTGTTCTATTGTTTTTCTAATTTTACTTTTTTAAGACGGTGCAAAGGTAATAATTTTCGAAGGATTGTACGTACAATTCATTTCAAATTGTATCTTTGTGCCCGTCGAAATAAGCATAAACAGACAAAAACATTTACATATCATGGACAATTTACTATTTATTGGAAACTTAGGCACTGGTGAGATTATTATCATCGCGATTATCGTATTGTTGCTTTTTGGTGGCAAGAAGATTCCCGAACTGATGAAAGGCTTGGGAAAAGGCGTAAAGAATTTCAAAGATGGCGTGAAAGGCATCGAAGACGATATCAAGATAGACGATACGGATACGACGAACGCGAACAACACCAAGAAATAAGCGCTGAGGCACGATGGAAGAACAACAAGAAGAAATGTCGTTCTGGGACCACCTGGAAGAACTTCGTTGGACTTTATTCCGTATCATCCTTGCGCTTTTTATCTTTGCGATTGCCGGGTTCTCGTTCATGCCGTGGTTGTTCGACCATGTAGTGACGGCGCCTTGCTCATCTGGCTTCGTGACGTATCAGTGGATGTGCAAGATTAGTTCTTACTTCTCTTTCCTCCCTGATTTCTGTAACGATGCGTTCCAGGTAAAGATTGTGAACATCAAATTGGCGTCGCAATTCTTTACCCACATGACCACCTCCTTCTGGTTGGCGTTGCTCTTGACCTTCCCTTATATGATGTATGAGATTTGGAAGTTCGTCAGTCCGGCGCTCTACGAGAACGAAAAGCGGAACGTCCGCTGGGTGTTTGTGTGCGGTACGTTGATGTTTTTCGTGGGATGCCTCGTTGGATACTTTTTGGTATTCCCGATGACGCTCCGTTTCTTGGCGACCTACCAACTGAGTTCCGCCATCGAAGACCAAGTATCGTTGGATTCCTACATGGACAACTTCCTGATGCTGATTTTCGTGATGGGCGTCGTGTTCGAGATGCCGCTCGTATCGTGGTTGCTTTCGCAAGTAGGCGTGTTGAACCGCTCCTTCTTCCACAAATACCGGCGCCATGCGATCGTGGCATTGCTCATAGCGGCCGCCTTCATTACGCCCAGTAGCGATCCCTTCACGCTCGGTATCGTATTCTTCCCGCTCTATGGGTTATACGAACTAAGCGCCTTCTTCGTCAAACCGGCACCGCCCGATGAAGAAGAGGAGGCAGAGATGGATGAGGCATAAGGAATAGAAAAGAACATAAAGGCACGGAACCATAAAAGTCCCGTGCCTTTGTTGTGCTTATCCATTTGAATTTTCAACTATCCTCCTAAATGTTGCATCCTTTTAATTCCGCACTTTGAAAGTCTCCTCGCCTATACATATTATATATACGCCCTTCGGTAAGGAATACGACCGCAATCCCTCCTGCCGTTCACGCTTGAGGACGGTACCGCTCATCGTGATAATCATCACCTCTTGCGGTTGTGAAGTATAGATATATAAGTTACCATTCTGTGTGTAGACTTTTGTAGATTCGATATCGGACATGCCCGTCGGCTCCTCCTCTATTTTCTCCACACCTTCTACTTTGACGTAGATATCATCATAGACATTGTAAATAATATACTCACCCGGCTGCACACCTTCTTCGATCTCTTCCCAATAGCCATAGAGGCTGCGCTTACACATCACCTTCAGGTTCTCTGCATCATAACCCTCTTCTACTTCGATGTAGACACTCACTTGGCTGCCCGCCTTTACTACACTTTTGCTCAAGGAAGCGTCTACGCCTTCGCAAATATCCTCGAATTGGATGTTGTAGTAGATGGGGGTTGGGTCGGGTGTTGGTGTGGGGTCTGGAGTAGGTTCGGGATCAGGAGCTGGTTCTTCTTTCTTCTCCGTTACTTTCAGATTAAACATCACTTCGCCGGTGTATTTGCTGTCAGTATAAGTTGCTGTAATTGTCGCTTCACCAGCTCCCTTAATAGTAACAGTTGCTGTACTGCTTTCTGTTGCATTATTTTCCAGCAACATAGCCACTGCTTCATCTCCATGTTCAGGTACAGTTGCAATATCCGTATTGCTACTTATCCATGTCCATTGACCATCAGTACCTAAACCATCGCTTACCGTTACTGTAGCAGTCAATGTCATAGTCGTATTCGTGCCATCGAACTCAACTTCTTGTTGTCCACCAGTTATACTAATTCCGCTTCCTTCTTCCAACGTAATCGGATCTACAACCAATGTATAGGATGCTGCTTCCGCTTCGTAATTCGGATCATTATCCGTTGCTGTGATGGTTGTTGTTCCTGCGGCAAGGATAATTACTTCACCATTCTCATCAACAGTCGCTACCGTTTCGTCACTACTGCTATAATTAACCTGAATGCTCAATTTATTCGTCAGTTCGTTGGTAAAGGCCTCATCACCGACTTGCTTCTTTATTTCTGTCTCCGCATATCCCAGCGTAGCAGTAATGGGAGCAATCGTAAACTCTACCGTTGCTTCCAATCCTGTATAATTATCAGTAGCTGCGACCGTTGCTTTCAATACATAATCACCCGCCGCTGTAGGTGCTGTTTTGCTATACGTTTCCGAAACTTTAGAAGCATACGTAAATGAAACTTCTCCAAATTTCGCTGCTCCGGTTGGTGTATTTGCCGTTCCATTATAAGTCCATCCCTGAATGCTTGGTTCTGTAGTCCATTCATTCGTTGCTTGTGAGATAGTGAAGTTTACCGTCACCGCACTTCCAAACAGCTTTCCTGTTTCGGTTGGCGTAACAGTAATTGTCGCCTCTCCAGCATTCGTATTATCGCTATATGAAAGAGTGTAATCTGTTTCGGCTGTGCAACCTGTTACCGTCACCTCGGGCTTTATCTCCTGCCCCGTATAGGTATAAGGACCTTCCGCTACCGTAACCATTTCTGCGGTTAATTTCTTTTGTACCGTTCCGCTTACCTCTCCTTCTAACGTACCTTCGACCCTAATTGTCCCATTATTCGTCAAGGTATGACTGTCCGTATCGAGGCTTGCACCTTCAGGGATTATTACCGTGGCTCCCTCCGGGATGGTGATATCGCAGGGGAGTTTCAGTTCGCCCCAAACCGTATAGGTATTCTCTTGGCCAGACACGGGGCGGATGCCCTGGCCGTTATCGCCGTCAGTTGTTCCTAAACCGCCACCGATGTCTAATCCGTCAGAGGTTGAGCCCTGGCCATCTCCTCCAGTAACTGTTACATTTCCTGTGGCAAGGATGATAACTGTTCCACAGGCTTCTCCGGCTTGCCCTGAACTCGGTTTACCGC
>CALUZR010000084.1 GCA_944325335.1 uncultured Parabacteroides sp.
GCTCTTCCTGCTTGTCACGCGACAACGCGCTGGAGCCGCCGGCTCTTCCTGCTTGTCACGCGACAACGCGCTGGAGCCGCCGGCTTTTCCTACTTGTCACGCGACAACGCGCTGGAGCCGCCAGCTCTTCCTGCTTGTCACGTGACAACATGCTGGAGCCGCCAGCTCTTCCTATTTGTCACATAAAAGATAGCTTTCGGATGCGCCTTACCTTATATATAGGTTGCGGGCGCGGGAGACCTCGCAAGAGGTCTAACCATGCTTAACCGGCTGCGTGACGCGAAGCGGCACCTGCGGTCAAAGTCCGCCCCAGGGTCACGACCTCGAAGGGGTCGAACCTCTTCGTAATGCACTTGTTCGACCCCTTCGAGGTCGCGTGAGAGAGAAGGTTCAGCTACCGAAGGTGACGCTTCGCATCACCCTCGGTTAAGCATGGTTGGACGGCTTCACTGTCCGCTTCGTGTTTCCCATTGAGATAAATGTGAAATTCTTCCTGGAAAATTTGCAATTGTTAGAATAATGTTTCGTACCTTTGCACCGTGACCCATGAGTCCCATCGTGTTGGGCTTGCCAAGGGTCACACATTTATTTACGTAAGGTGTTATTGAGATTATCTTCTAAAGTCAAACTTCGCAACTTTGATTATTGGAATGAAGATAACTCAATGGCACCCGCATCATTTGATATTGTTCTAATCCTGAGAAGGACAGGCATATCTTATCGGTGTGGGTTGCTGTTGTTTTATCCATTCCAATTGGCAATGCGAAGGCCAGACTTTAGGATAAAGCAGATACAGTTCCCACACCTTTTTTATTTATGAACCACTCTGGAGGGAACAGGAGTGAAAAACATTTACAAATATGAAAACAAAGAGTTTATTGGCAGCTATGATGGCTGCGGCGTTGAGTTTTAATTTTACGGCATGTAGCGATGACGATGAACCGAATGGCGGTGGCGGTTCTGCTTCGGGAGATGCTACGAAGAGGTTGACGAAGATATTCGTGCAATGTCCTCATGGAGATACAAATAATGAAACGACATTCCAATATGATGATGAAGGGAGAGTTTCCCAAATGGCTACAACATACGACCATCATAAGAATGGAAATACTTGGACCAATATTTACACCTATTCCTATAGTGGGAATGAAGTGACTATAACTATGACGTATGATGGAGAAGAACATGAAACTTCTACTTATGTGTTGAATGATGATGGATATGCAATTTCAGGTACAAAGACTCGTTCTTCAGATGGACCTGTGTGTCAATACAAATTCAGCTATACAGATAATTATCTAACACTTGCAACTGAAACATTCTCAGATAGCAACTACGAAGGAGAGAAGAATCAAATCATAGCAGATGGATTAATTTTACCTTACGACTGGGATGCAGTGGAATATACGGAGATTCCAAACCTGGCTAATCTCTTCTTCCATTATTCAAATGCAAGTGACATTTTTGACACATTTGAATATTATGAATTATATTGGGCAAACTTAGCAGGGAAATCCCCAATATGTCTTCCGCAAAGCGTGACAGACAATCAAGAAGGTAGTTGGAATTTTACTTACCAATTAGATGAAGAAAACTATCCAACGACTATTACAATAAGTAATGAATATGGTACAACATCTATCTCCTGCACCTACGAAGAAATCTAATTAGACAATCATTCGCCTAAAATCCCTGCCCAAAGCTCTCCAACCCGCGGCAGGGATTTTGTTTTTTAAGGAGGGAATGCGTACCTTTGCCTCCTAAAACAACAAGAATGGGTTGGAATTATGGAAGAAAAATTATCGAGGCTCTATTTGCGGGACGGGCAAAACGCACTTCGGTACGTGCAAAGTTTGAATCCAGATGTGAGGCCGATCGCGACCGAAGCGATATTCGAGTGTTTGAGATTGGGCTATCCGCTCAACAATATGGAGATCACCAGCAAGGCACGCGAATTGTTGCGGAAAAGGTTGCGGCGCAATTAGTCGCTATTGCCAAAGCAAATGGATTGTATATTCCTAAATATGAATGGGAAACGTTTGGGGAACGGAAGCGCGTCCCTTCGGGCGAAAGCATTGTGTATTTGGATTACTCGCGCAAGCAGGTAATCAAAGTACGGGATCCGTTTGCGAAATCGGCCATCAAGCATCTGCGCGCGGGGGATCTGATTTATGAACATCTGTTTCACAACATCCTTTTTCCTGATACGCGTTACCGATTTGTGGGGATTAGTGAAGAGGTGGACGGCGTGCGTATTATTTTGTCTCAACCTTATATTTCTGACCAGTTTATACTTCCAGATAAAAAACTTATTGAGGATTATTTGGTGGGGGGATTGGGCTTGAAGCCTGAAAGCCGTTATTTCTATGGAAACGACTATCTGGCTATCACGGACGTTTCCCCGATGGGTGATAATGTGCTGTACGACGGAAAGAAACTTTACTTCGTCGACCCGATTATCTGTTTGAAGAAACCCGCCAAAGAGGCATTAGACTATTATTATGCGCTATTGGAATAATATTCTTGGAACTAAATACGAAAGGCGCGGCGACAGGGGGCCATTCACCATGAAAAGCTCCGTGTCTCTGCGCCTCTGTGTTTAATCTGTTTTAATGCGGGTTTATCCCTGTAATGCCAAGAAATTCTTCAGCGGATTGGTGTACATTTCCAAGATTTTATGACGGAGGAAGGCTTCGTCTTTGTTCGGGATTTGGATTTTGTCCAATTGCCCTTGCAGGTAGGTTTCGAAGTCTTTCTTGTCTTTCGGCCCGTAGTGGCTGGAGAAGCAGCGGGTGCCGCTGAGGAGGTCGTACGCCACGTAATTGCAGGGATAGAAGCGGTAGTGGGTATAGATTTCGCGGTCGATAATCGACGCCACGGCCGCAAAGAGGGCGTTCTTGTCCATCGCGGGGTCGAGCTGCTGGAGCTGGTCGTTGATGAGGTTGCCGATGGTGAAGTGTACGCGCCCTTTGTTCCCTAAGATACCGGTTTCCATATTGAGGAGGTCGTCGTGCTTTGTTTTCTGGTAGTCGGGATTGTCGCGCTTGAGCTGGAACTCTTGTGCCTTCAGGTAATCGCAGGGATCGTATTCGTAAGAGATGGAAATCGGGACGATGTTCAGCGCCGTGAGGTTGCTGATGATGTCCTGTCCGCCCGCCATGTTGAGCATCTTGAGGACGCTGGGCTGCGTGCGGTCGTTCGAATCCTTGGCGCGGCCTTCGCGTTGGGCTATCCAGATCGACTCGTGCGTTTCTTTGATGGTATGGTTGATGTAGGCCGAGAGCTGGTTGCTTGCCTCGAGCATTTGCCGGACGGAGACGCCCCGCTTGACGATGAAGCAGTTGCTGAGCCGTACGAAGGTCTCGATCCAAGGACGGATGAGGAGGTTGTCGCCGATGGCGATTTGGGTCAGCCCGTATCCCACGTCGTAGAGGATGACGTTCAGGAACGAAGCGTCGAGCACGATGTCCCGATGGTTGGAGATGAACGTGCAGGCGGGTTTGCCTTGCGGAAGGCGGCTCCGCCCCGAGACGGTGAGCGAGAAAGTGGTTTTCTTCGCTACGGTCATCACCGCGTCGTATCCGAACGTAGTTTTAAACTCTTCTTTTGTCTTGCAAGCCCGCATGGTAGCCGCGAATTGGTCCCAATCCAAATCCGGCTTTACAGAGAGGATGGCTTTTTTAAACTCGTCGGAGGTTAGCAATTCTTCGATAGCAGCATGGACCTCGTTCGGGTTCAGCGGACGAATATCCTCAAAATTTAAAGGAACAGTATCTTGTGCCATATCTATTTAGTTTATCTCGTTTTCAATAATATCATTCATTACATCGGTGATGTTCAATCCGGCGGCGCGCACCTGTTGCGGGATGAAGCTGGTAGCTGTCATGCCCGGCGTCGTGTTGATTTCCAAGAGGCAAGGGATGCCGTCCGACGGGATGATGTAATCCACACGAATCAAACCCTTCGCGCCAAGGATATCATAAATACGGGAAATCTCCCGTTGCACGCGCTCGGTCAGTTCGGGCGAAATGCGGGCAGGAGTGATTTCCTGTACTTGCCCGTTGTATTTCGCATCGAAGTCGAAGAACTCGTTGCTCGTGACTACCTCCGTGATAGGCAGTACGACCTCTTTCCCTTTCACCTTATAGCATCCACAACTGATTTCCGTCCCTTCGATAAAGCTTTCGATGATGACTTCGCCCCCTTCAGCAAAAGCTTTATCGATAGCCGGCTGGAGCTGGGCGGCTTCTTTCACTTTGGTGATGCCGAAGCTGCTGCCCCCATCGTCTGGTTTGACGAATACAGGCCAGCCCAAGCGTGTTTCTACTTCCTCGGCCGATACGCTTTCGCCTTTCCGCACCCGGATTGATTTCGCAATGCGTATACCAAAATGGCTGAGGTATTGGTTGCATACATATTTATTAAAGGTAAGCGCGCTCACCAACATGCCACAGGAAGAGTAGGGCAAGCCAATCAAATCGAAATAGGCCTGCAGGCGGCCATCTTCGCCCGGTGTTCCGTGGATGGTGATGTAGGCGAAATCAAACCGTACTTTCCGTCCGTCCATTTCGAAACTGAAATCGTTCTTATCGATTGGAGTGTAATCGCCATTCGGGAGTTTTACCGCCCATTGGTCATGTTTTACGATGGCAATATATAAATTATATTTGTCTTTGTCTATAAACGAATAGATTCCTTCTGCACTTTTGAGCGAAATGACGATTTCGGAAGAATCTCCACCGGCTACAATTGCAATGTTCTTTTTCGTATTCATAATTCAATATCTTTAGAAGTTGAATAGATGCGCCATTTCTCGATGAGGCGTTGCATGTCGTCTGGCAATTCGGAGTCGAAAAACATCTCTTCACCCGTGGAAGGATGTACGAATCCCAATGTTTTGGCGTGCAAAGCCTGACGTGGACAAATGGCAAAGCAGTTTTGTACAAATTGTTTATATTTTGAGGACGTAGTCCCTTTCAGAATTTCATGTCCGCCATATCGCTCGTCGTTGAACAAAGTATGGCCGATATATTTCATGTGCACGCGGATTTGATGCGTGCGTCCGGTTTCCAGGCGGCATTCCACCAATGTCACATAGCCCAATTTTTCTAATACCCGGTAATGGGTGACGGCATGTTTCCCTTGGCTTCCGTCCGGATAGACCGTCATTTGGAGCCGGTCTTTCATACTTCGGGCGATATTCCCTTCGATGCGCCCCTCTGTCTCCTGGAATTGTCCCCATACGACGGCCCGGTAATGCCGTTTCGTAGTATGGTGGTAGAATTGAAGTCCCAAGTGGCTTTTGGCTTCCGGCGTTTTGGCGATTACCAACAGGCCGGAGGTGTCTTTATCGATGCGGTGCACTAAGCCCAGCCGAGGGTCGGAGGCATCGAAATGCTGGTCGTCCTGCAAGTAATAGGCGATCGCATTCAATAGCGTGCCTGAGTAATTCCCATGCCCCGGATGCACGACCATGCCGGCTGGTTTGTTGACCACCATGAGGTCGGCATCTTCATATACAATATTTAATGGTATGTCTTGCGGGATGATTTCCGTCTCGCGCCGTGGACGGTCCATGACAATTTGCACGACATCAGCCGGCTTGACGCGGTAATTGCTCTTAACGGCTTGCCCGTTTACCCAAATACATCCCGCTTCGGCGGCTTGCTGGATGCGATTGCGTGTGGCTCCGACGAGGCGTGCCACCAAGAATTTATCGACACGCAGGAGCGATTGCCCCTTGTCGGCCGTAATCTTGAAGTGTTCGTATAGTCCGGGCGAGACTTCGGGCGAGGTGATGATGGCCGCGCATTCGTCATCGTCCTCCATCAAGAAGTCGTTCGCTTGGTTCTTTTCGATTTCTTCTATTTCATCTATAAAGTCTGCCATGTCAAAACCAATTTTCAACTTCGCTATCCAATTTTTCGATGGGAAGATTGTTCAAACTATCCAATGCCAACGAATCTTGTTCCATCTCCTGGCTTCCTACGATGAGCACTAAAGGGGCATTGAGGGGGACGTGTTGCCCTTTCTCGACGGGGCGTTCGTTCATTTCTACCCCGATGGCCAGGTTAGTATATTCAGCGGGTATGTATTTTACTTCGACCGAAGTGAAACCCAATGAGCGGAGCAGGGCGTAGGCTTGCCGGAAAGACAAATCTTGCACTTCGGGCATGGCGGCCATTTGGGATGTCTTGGCATTGATGGTCACAAATACGATCCGCCCTTCTTTTACCTTCGAACCGGGTTCGGGCACTAATTCGACAATTGCCCCTGGCGGCACATCTTTCGAGAATACCGAATCGATGATGTTGTATCGGATGCCCCTTTCGGCTAATAACGGTTCAGCACTTTCTACCGTCAATCCTTTTACATCCGGTATGACGACCGCCTGGTTATGGCGTGTATACTTATCCAGCCAAAGCAATGTTCCGTAGATTAATCCCCACGTAATGAGGACAACAAGCAGAATGCTTACGACGAATGGATTCTTCCATATCTTTGCGAAATGATTACTCATGGTGCATTGTTTTTTGATACAAGGTTCAAAGATAGACATAAAAACAAAAAAAGTAAAGGCTTTCCTCAAAAAAACCTTTACTTCTTTGTCAAGTTTGCTACGAAACGGATATTTTTATCCGTTGTATTCGTCAGAAACGGTCAGTTTAGCTCTGCCTTTAGCTCGACGAGCTGCTAATACACGACGGCCATTAGGAGTAGCCATTCTTGAACGGAATCCGTGTTTGTTCTTTCTCTTCCGATTGGATGGTTGGAATGTTCTTTTCATTTTCTATCTTACTTATTTTTATTATTATTCTTATTCACCTATTTATTCGGGTTGCAAAGGTACGTTCTTTTTTTGAATTACCAAAAAGTTAGGCTCATTTTCTTGCAAAATTACGGTGGATGCCTTCCAAGCGCTGAGCTTCTTCGCCTGTAGGATTCAATTCAATGGCCCGTTTCAAATCCTCGAACGCTCCCTTTTCATCGCCTTTTAGATGTTTGGCGCGCCCTCGTTCGGAGTAAGCTTTCGCGGAAAGGGGCGTTTGTACAATCATTTCGCTAAAGAATTGGATAGCTTCCTCCCATTTCTTTTGGTAGGCAAACAAATCCCCCATATAACCAAGCGCTTTCGTATGGAGCGGATTTAATTCTAATACACGCCGGAAATCCGCTTCTGCCTCTTTCAAACGTCCTTCGGCCGCCAGCATTTCCCCATGCCACAAATAGGCGAGCGCCTCTTCTTCTGTCGTCTTCTTTTCCATATTTGATGTTGTATATAATAATGTATAGGAACTCGCCGGCAAAAGTAGGGAATTTTCTCCAAATGCAAGTCCTATCGCCGGAAAAATGTATAGGCATAAACGCCGGCGATTCTCGTTATAATCGCCCGGGATTATAGGCATAAACCGAAACGATCTTCGTTATGAATTCCTCCTTTATCCCTTATTGTGATACACAAAAAGTTAGGAGATGTTGCAAGAAACAAAGAAAAAGCGTACCTTTGCGCGTCGATTCGGAGGCGGATGCTGGCGGGTCGCGAAAAAGGAACTAATCAGATGTTTAATGAATCAGGACTGGAAAGGAGGTCGTTTACCTATTAAAATAAGAAAAATATGAGATTTGTGGGCAGAAAGTTTGGCAAGTAGCGAAACTATCTCTAATTTTGTGCCCATTTTAAAGGAAGTAGTAATTAAACAAAATAATAAATTCAAAAAGTATGATCGTAGTTCCATTGAAAGAAGGCGAAAACATTGAAAAAGCGCTGAAGAAGTTTAAGAGAAAATTTGAAAAGACTGGTATCGTAAAAGAATTGAGAAACCGTCAAGCTTTCGAAAAGCCGTCTGTTACAAAGAGAAAGCAAATGATGCGTGCTATTTACGTACAGCAATTGCATCAGGCGGAAGAATAATTCTGCGAAAAAATTTGGTTCTTTGAAATCTAATTTCTATATTCGTGCCCAAGAAAGGATTGGTAAACGAATATGCTGGTCGACGAGTTTCTGAGCTATTTGCAATATGAGCGTAATTATTCGCTTCTGACGGTCGATGCCTACCGAAGGGATTTGTTGCAGTTCATATTGTATTTGCAGGAAACCGACGAAAACATAACCTTTCCGGAAGATGTAGATGCCGATTTGGTCCGGCGTTGGATTTTCTCTCTGATGGAAAAGGGAGGGAAAGACGGCAAAGGATTCAAGGCGACTTCCGTCAACCGGAAATTAAGTTCTTTGAAATCTTTTTTTAAATATCTCATGAAGCAGAAACGGATTTCTGCTGACCCGATGCGTCTCGTGACAGGGCCGAAAGCGAAAAAGCCTTTGCCTTATTTTGTAAAAGATAAGGATATGGAAATGCTGCTCGACTCGCATGAAGGCGATGGGGAGAAGGATTTTATAAGCATGCGCGACAATTTGATTGTGGAAATGCTTTACGATACCGGGATGCGACGGGCGGAATTGATTAACCTCCGCGATGCGGATGTCGATTTCGAACGGATGCAAATCAAGGTAACCGGAAAGCGTAACAAACAACGATTGATCCCGTTTGCCGAGAGATTGAAAGACTTGATGTGGCAATACATACAGGTACGTAACCAAGAAATAGGTGCTTCAGAATATTTTTTTATTTGCCCAAATGGTGAACAAATTTCTTCCTATATTGTTTATAAAGTAGTAAAAGGAAGATTGTCGGAAGTGCCTACATTGGCCAAGCGTAGCCCGCACGTGTTGCGGCATTCGTTTGCGACAAGTATGCTAAACAACGGCGCAGAGCTGAATGCAGTGAAAGATTTGTTAGGACACAGTAGTTTGGCTTCTACGAGCGTATATACGCATACATCCTTTGAGGAATTAAAAAAAGTGTATCATGCCCACCCTCGGGCGAAAAAAGAAGGAGGTTATTATGGAAATTAGAATTCAGGCGATTCATTTTGATGCGACGAAGCAGTTAGAAGCTTTCATTCAGAAGAAAGTATCCAAGTTGGAACAATACTACGATGGCATCATATTGGCTGAAGTGACTCTGAAGGTTGTAAAACCGGAAACGGCAATGAACAAGAATGCTGCTATCTTAGTGAAAGTGAAAAATGGGGATTGCTTTGCAGAGAAAACAAAAGACACTTTTGAAGAGGCAATCGACGAAAGTGTAGAAGCTTTGGAAAAACAATTGGTTAAATTCAAAGAAAAAAGCAGAACCAAATAAAAAATACGGTAGAAAAATTTGGTATGTAAGAAATAATGCCTAAATTTGCAGCCGTTTCGATGAGAGTACCGAAACGGCTGTTATTTTGAAGCTACGCCTCTTTAGCTCAGTTGGCCAGAGCACGTGATTTGTAATCTCGGGGTCGTTGGTTCGAATCCGACAAGAGGCTCGAAACGAAAAGGGCAGTTACCAGAGTGGCCAAATGGGGCTGACTGTAACTCAGCTGGCTTACGCCTTCGGTGGTTCGAATCCA
>CALUZR010000085.1 GCA_944325335.1 uncultured Parabacteroides sp.
TGTAGCCATATTATTTATCTTTCATTATTTCTTTTAAACTCATCCAGGGCATTCTCGCTACCCTTCTTCATGGCGCCCACAATTTCGCGGAAAGTCTTTTCGCCGGTCGTCTTATCCAAGGTTACCCAGCGTTCGATCATCTCCAGTTTGAGCATATAGGCAAAGACACTCTCAATGTCGAACGTCTTGAAGAACGTATTCTCTTCAAGCCATCCCCACTTCAAAAGGTCTATCTTCTTTTCCCGGGCCATCAGGTCGGTCTCTTCCGCGATGCGTTGCAAGTCGGGAAGATATTCCACCGTATCGCCCAATCCGAAATCACGCGCATTCGACGTCCGCAAGGCATGGGCCACCTCGTTCTCGCCCACGATATAACCGGCCTTATCCAATCCATGTTTCCGGCAGGTTATTGCCGTCAACATGTTATTGATGTTCAAATTCAATTCGAACCAGTCGGCCACGAATCGGTTTCCACACTTCATGGCATACGCATAATAGAGGGCAGCCAAGCGGTCGTCCCACGAAACGTTTTCCATCGCCTCGCCCTTCTCTTCGCTCTGGAGGTAGAGCTTCAAGAAATCCACCACATAGACGGGCAAACGCTTGCTTACGACCTTCGGTATCGCCTCTTCATCCCGCAAAGCCCTGAGCGCCGCGCGATAATCCCCTACGGATATCGTTCCTCGCCCATCGGATTCCGCGTCCGGATTCTTGAGGAATTGGATCAGGTTGGCATTATCGAACTTGAGGAAAAAGAGGTCGATGAGCCGCTTATCCTTGCTGGTCAATATGCCATCCAGCTCTTCCCGGAATCCGGATACAGTATAGGCAAGTTTGCTATCGTCGAGGGCGATGTTGGGAAGTCCTGCTATCAAGCAATAATACTTACTCATAGCGCGTCTCGTTTTAGAAAAGAGCCTCTACCAATTGCGGGCGTAAGAACTCTTTGAAGAATTCAACAAATTCCTCTTCTCCGAACGAAACCTTGTACGAACCGTCGGCCGGGAGGATCGCAAAAGAGGTCTTTTTGCCATTCACCTGTTCAATCTTCAATCCTTTGTCCAAATAGCTTTTTGCATTCGAGAGGAAATACGAGCGGAGTGCTTCGGCATTCGCGGTCTGGATAATCAACCCGCCTCCATCTTGCCAGCCTTTGACCAGCTCCAAGATAGCCTTTTGCATGAACGCCGCATCGGTAAGAACCGCCTTCACATTGTCTGAAACGACTTTCCCTGTAATGAGGTTCGCCACTTCGCTCTTGAGCGCTTCTACCGATTGGGCCGCAAAGAGCCGCAACTCAGCTTCCGTGTTTTTCTTCAGTTCTGCCGCCTTCTTTTCAGCCGCTGCTACGATTTCCTGGGCTTTCGCCTCAGCTTCCGCCAGCAGTGCTTTTTGGCGCGATTCCGCGTCCGCGATGATGCGAGCAGCTTCTTCGTTACCTTTTTCTACGCCTTCCTTATAAATCTTGTCGGTCAGCTCTTGAATTTTTGTGTCCATAATATATAATGTATATAATTATTTCCATGGTTTGAATGCCCCAAAGTTAATGCTTTTTTCAAATGCAACTACATTTATTTGAAAGAATATTCAAAAAAAATTTTGTTACGCCTTTTTCCCTTCTCAAAACCTGCCCCATACGTCGGGAAAACCTTTCGAAAAAACTTCCAAACAGGGCGTGAAAACTTGCCAAAACAACGGGCAATTCTTCACGTATCGGCGATATTTCTTTATCTTTAGGCTAAAGATACACAAATATCGTCGATATTTGTACAAACATCGACGATATTTATAGAATTGACAAGCGGATTCCGAAGTTTCCTCCCCTATCCTTCCTACTTTTGAAGGAGGAAATATATGTTTTAGCCATCGCCATAACACGCTATCACACAGGAGATAAAAAGAAATATAGATAATTAAACGGCGTAAAAGGGATACGTTTTCCAAAGATTTTTAGTACCTTTGGCAGATTTCAAACAAATCATAGGAAGCAATATTGGAAATAAAAGTGTTACATTAAATAGAAAGATATGGCAAAATTCAGAGGCGCCGTTGTAGTGAATACAGAGCGTTGCAAAGGTTGTAACCTGTGTGTGGTGGCCTGCCCGTCGGATGTATTGGAATTGCACCCGCGGGAAGTCAACAACAAAGGGTATCATTATGTGTATATGAAGTCTCCGGACGCGTGCATTGGTTGCGCAAGCTGCGGATTGGTTTGTCCGGACGGATGTTTAACGGTTTATAAAATGAAAATAGAGTGATATGGCAGAAGAAGTAAAGCTAATGAAAGGTAACGAAGCCATCGCCCATGCGGCGATTCGTTACGGTGTGGATGGATACTTCGGTTACCCAATCACGCCACAATCGGAAGTCTTGGAAACATTCATGGCCGAGAAGCCGTGGGAGACAACCGGCATGGTCGTACTCCAAGCGGAAAGCGAAGTGGCGGCTATTAATATGATATATGGAGGAGCCGGCACGGGGAAACGCGTGATGACCTCATCGTCGAGTCCGGGCGTGAGCTTGATGCAAGAAGGCATCTCGTATATGGCAGGTGCCGAATTGCCTTGCCTGGTGGTGAACGTCATGCGTGGCGGTCCCGGATTAGGCACTATCCAGCCAAGCCAGGCAGATTATTTCCAGACAGTAAAGGGCGGAGGCCATGGCGATTACCGACTGATTACCTTAGCGCCTGCTTCGGTACAAGAGATGGCAGACTTCGTAGGGTTAGGATTTGAATTGGCATTCAAATACCGGAACCCGGCGGTAATCTTGGCAGACGGTATTATCGGGCAGATGATGGAAAAGGTCGTCCTTCCTCCTTTCCACCCGCGCCGCACGGATGCCGAAGTAGATGCGGAATGCCCGTGGGCAGCCCGCGGAAAGAAGGCAGGACGGAAGCGCAACGTCATCACCTCGCTCGAACTCGATCCCGCCGCCATGGAGGTAAATAACAATCGCTTCCAAGACAAATACAAAGACATCGAAGTACATGAGGTGCGCTACGAAGAGTATCATTGCGAAGATGCGGAATACATGTTGGTGGCATTCGGTTCGTCGGCCCGTATTTGCCAGAAAGTAGTCGAGATAGCCCGTGCAGAAGGCATCATGCTGGGTTTGTTGCGTCCTATCACGCTCTGGCCTTTCCCATCCGAGATCCTTTCCCAATATGCATACCAAGTGAAAGGCATGCTCGTAGTCGAACTGAACGCAGGGCAGATGATCGAAGATGTGCAATTAGCCGTCGAAGGACGTGTGCCGGTGAAACATTTCGGCCGTTTGGGCGGAATTGTCTTTACCCCCGACGAAGTACTGGATGCGTTAAAGAGATTAATCATCAACCCTACAAAGTAATCAAGCATATACAATGAGACGCGGAAGTAAAGCAGACGAAATCATGACGTTGGTATTTTTGCTATTGGCAACGGCTACCATCGTATGTTTTTTCATCAGTTCGGTAGATCGTAGTGTGACGCTCTCCATCGGTGGAATTGCGGTTGTGATTCGCCTTATCCAATATGCACTCAGGTATTTTAATTAAAAGCATTCGAAAATGGAAAATGAAATCATAAAGCCAGAGAACTTGGTGTACGAAAAGCCCAAGTTGATGAACGATAATGCCATGCACTATTGCCCGGGATGCAGCCATGGTGTTATCCACAAATTAATAGCCGAAGTAATTGCCGATATGGGCATGGAAGAAGAGACGATTGGCGTTTCGCCCGTAGGTTGCGCCGTCTTTGCCTACAATTATATAGATATCGATTGGGAAGAAGCAGCCCACGGACGGGCACCCGCTTTAGCCACGGCTATCAAACGATTGAATCCAAATAAGATGGTGTTCACTTATCAGGGTGATGGAGACTTGGCCGCCATCGGAACCGCCGAGACAATCCATGCCGCCAACCGAGGCGAGAATATCGTTATTATCTTCGTCAACAATGCCATCTACGGAATGACTGGTGGACAAATGGCGCCTACGACGTTGATCGGCATGAAGACCTCGACTTGCCCTTACGGGAGAGACGTAGCCCTGAACGGCTTCCCACTTAAGATAGGTAATATCTTGGCTCAACTCGATGGTACTTGTTATGTGACCCGCCAAAGCGTACAGAACGCAGCCGCCGTACGAAAAGCGAAGAAAGCCTTGCGGAAAGCATTCGAAAACTCGATGGCACAAAAGGGTACGTCGGTCGTAGAGTTTGTATCAACTTGCTCGTCGGGCTGGAAGATGTCTCCCGAACAAGCCAACCAATGGATGGAAGAGAATATGTTCCCCTTCTACCCGTTAGGCGACTTAAAGAATGTGGAATCATAAAAAACAACGAAGAAGCAATGAAACACGAAATAATTATTGCCGGATTTGGAGGCCAAGGCGTGCTCTCAATGGGTAAAATCTTGGCTTATTCCGGATTAATGGAAGGAAAAGAAGTAACCTGGATGCCCTCCTACGGTCCCGAACAACGCGGAGGAACGGCGAATGTCACGGTCATCTTGAGCGACGACCCGATCAGTTCTCCTATATTGAATGAATACGATATTGCAGTGATATTGAACCAGCCCTCGTTGGACAAGTTCGAAAGCAAGGTCAAGCCAGGTGGCATCCTGATTTACGATGGATATGGCATCCATTCAGAAATCAAACGAAAAGACATCCAAGTATATCGGGTAGATGCGATGGATGCAGCTGCAGAGATGCAAAATGCCAAAGCATTTAATATGCTAATTTTGGGAGGATTGCTTAAAGTGGCTCCGATGGTAAAAATGGAGAATGTATTGCTGGGATTAAAGAAATCGTTGCCTGCGCGTCATCATAATTTAATTCCGATGAACGAAGCAGCCATTCAAAAAGGCATGGAAATTATCCAGAAAGTATGATTTCTCCACAAAAAATGATAAAGATAAGGCGTTTCGTTCCGTAAGAAACGCCTTTTTGTTATCTTTGCAGCCAATGAAATATACGCTTTATATATTGATGTCATTAATGATATCCACCAGTCTCTTTGCGCAAACCCGGCGAGGGGGCAAAAGTGGATTCTCTTTATCTAATCTTTCAGGAGGTAATGTCAAACTTCCCGATAGCCTGTTGGTCGTAGATAGCGCCGAATTGAAAAGCAAAAAGGTCATAGCTTATCAATTGACTCCCCTGCTGGGCGATGCCTATATCGCTCCCATGGATACGAGCATATACAATACAGCCAACCGGACATTGACCGAAGGAAAAGGATTAGCAATTGGATATTTGGCAAATCTCGGTTCGCCAGCCCAAACCCGTATATTCACGGAAAGGAAAGAAGCACGGGACTTTATCTTTGCCGATGCATTCGACTATTATATCACAACGCCTGAAAATGCTAAATTCTATGACACCAAAACACCATTTACCAATGTAATGTACACCACCGCCGGAGGTAGTGTCAGCAAAGAAGAACAACTCACCGGTACGATAGGCATCAACTTTGGGAAAAAGATTAATATTGGAGGAGATTTTGACTATATCTATGGACGAGGTTTCTATTCTTCGAATGGTAATAAATTGATTAGTTACCGAATATTTGGAAGTTATCGTTCAGATCGATACGAGCTCAATGCGTATGCAAGTAATTATAACTTCGTCTTGCACGAGAATGGAGGATTGGCCGATGACAATGTACTGACACATCCGGAAGATTATTCGGATAGTCGAAGAGATATGGTATCGACAGACTACCCCGTCTTGTACACCAATGTATTCAACCGAGTAAAAGGTAAACAATATTTCTTAACGCATCGTTACAACTTAGGATTCACCCGAACATTAGAAGAAACAGATGAAGAGGGTTATGCTAAAGAGGTGTTCGTTCCCGTATCGAGCATCATCCACACATTCCACTATGAAGACAATCAACGTCGTTTCACTACATCTGAGAGTTCAAGCGTAGCCACTGATACTCTTTTCAACCAGGGATTACCATTTAACTACGACGATAAGCTTAACGATGTCATGTCATATTGGAGTATGAAGAATACCGTGGCACTTTCACTCCGTGAAGGTTTTCAGAATTGGGTCAAATTCGGACTGACAGCCTTTATCAATATAGAGAAACGACGCTATCGCATGCAGGATGGTAAACGAGATGCGTCTACAGAGATAGTAGTTCCAGATCGTGACTATTCTTTTATTCCTCCCTCTTTTCAGGGTTCTACCATCCGCACGTATGATGAATTATCAACCTATGTCGGAGCAGAGTTATCCAAACGGACAGGAAAGTTATTTACCTATAATGCACGTGGAGAACTTTGTATCTTAGGAGACGATGTGGGAGAGTTCCGTGCGTCAGGAGAACTTCGTACAACCTTCAACCTCTTTCAGAAAGAAGCGTACGTAAAAGCAGATGCGTATATCAAGAATGTTACTCCTGCTTTTTTCCAACGGCATTATCACTCGCGTTATTTCTGGTGGGATAATGATTTTAACATGATCCAACAATTTTATGTCGGTGGCGAGGTGAATGTAGAGTCAACCCAAACAAAACTTTCGGCAGGAGTCGAGAGCATCCAGAATTATGTCTACTTTGGAAAAGAAGGAATGCCTGTTCAACATGGAGGAAATCTGCAAGTCGTCACAGCTCGATTAAAACAAAATTTTTATTACCGGGCTTTGGGCTGGGAGAACGAAGTGGCCTATCAGATCAGTAGCAACCAAGACGTCTTGCCGCTTCCAGACTTAAGCGTTTATTCCAACCTTTACTTGAAATTTAAGTTAGCTAAGGTCTTGAGCGTCCAAGTCGGAGCAGATTTACACTATAATACGGCTTATTATGCTCCTTACTACGAAGCGGCAACGCAACAATTCCAAGTACAAGATGAAGTCAAGATAGGTAATTATCCACTTATCAATACCTATGTCAACTTCAACCTCAAGCAAGCACGGTTCTTCGTGATGGCTTATAACCTAAGTAGCCAATTCGTGCGTCCGAATTATTTCTCGTTGGCGCACTATCCATTGAATCCAATGATGATAAAGATGGGTGTCGCTGTCAGATTTAATAATTAACGAAGATGAAGAAGCATAAGAAGTTATTAATTCTATATATCTTACTTTTAGCTATCGTTCTTGCTTGGATGGCTTCCTTGTGGCACCAAAAAAGTCCTCAACCTCTATCTATTCGGGATTACGCTGAAATTCATAAAGAAGGCGTATTACGGGTCATCACAGAATATAGTCCGACGGGATACTTCATCGAAGGAGACACTATTCGAGGATTTCAATACGAGCTTTGCCAAGCTATTGCAGAGATTTCCGGTTTAGAAGTGCAACTCTTATTGGAAATGAATTTGGAAAAGAGTTTTATTGCTTTAGAAAGTCAAGAAGTAGATGTGATTGCAAGAAACATTCCTATCACAGCTGAAAATAAGACAGATTTCCTCTTCACAGAACCGATTCTCCTAAACAAGCAAGTCCTTGTTCAGCGTACAGAAAAAGCAAACGAAGGTATAAAACCTATCCGCAATCAATTACTTTTAGGCGGAATGACGCTTTATGTGTCTAAAGACTCACCTGCTCTCCTCAGAATTCGTAATCTAGAGCATGAAATAGGAGACACCATTTACGTAATAGAAAATGATTTATACTCAGATGAGCAACTGATCGCTATGGTGGCAAACCGCGATATCGACTTCGCCGTATGCGACCAGCAGAACGCTGAGCAAATGCATAAACAATATCCTGAGATAGACATCCAAACCGATATCAGTTTCACTCAACTACAGTCGTGGGCTACACGCCGAAATTCACCAGCTCTCCGCGATAGCCTTAATGTATGGCTCAAAGAATTGAAGGAAAGAGGTATCTATTCGGATATCTATCATCGTTATTACAAGAAGAGATTATGAGATTCGATGAACTACAATTAGAAGATGCTATTTTGGATGGTTTGGACGCCATGAACTTTGTAGAGGCAACTCCGGTACAGGAGAAAACCATTCCAGTCATATTAGAAGGTAAAGATGTAATTGCCTGTGCACAAACAGGTACAGGAAAAACGGCAGCGTATGTATTGCCTATTATTAATGAATTAAGCAAAGGCGGTTATCCAGAAAACGCCGTTAATGCGGTTATCATGGCACCTACACGCGAGTTAGCTCAGCAAATTGACCAGCAAATTGAGGGTTTCTCATACTTTGTGTCGATTTCTGCAGTAGCTATCTATGGCGGTACGGACGGTACAGCTTGGGAGCAACAACGCCGAGGATTGGAAATGGGGGCGGACTTGGTCATCGCTACGCCCGGCCGATTATTATCTTACATCAAGCTCGATGCCGTAGACCTTTCGCAGGTTTCTTATTTCGTACTCGACGAGGCTGACCGTATGCTCGACATGGGTTTCTACGATGACATCATGCAAATATACAAGCAGTTGCCATCCACATGCCAAACCATTATGTTCTCGGCCACCATGCCTCCGAAAATCCGCACATTGGCAAGCAACATCCTGAAGAATCCCGTGGAAGTTGAGATTGCCATCTCGCGTCCACCAGAGTCTATTATGCAAACGGCATACATTTGTTACGATGCACAAAAATTGAAGATTCTCGAAGATTTGTTTGCCGCCAGCCGACCTCAACGCGTCATCATCTTCTCTTCCTCCAAGCTAAAGGTAAAGGAGTTGGCAAAAACACTCCAGCGTCTCAAATTCAATGTGGCAGCTATGCACTCTGACCTTGAGCAAAGTCAACGAGAAGAAGTAATGCGAGATTTCAAGAACGGGAAGATTGATATCTTGGTGGCCACAGATGTCGTAGCACGAGGTATTGACATCAACGATATCCGCTTGGTAGTCAACTTCGACATTCCACACGACCCAGAGGATTACGTGCATCGCATCGGTCGTACAGCGCGCGGGACAAATGGTGAAGGCTTGGCCATCACTTTTGTCGGTCCAGAAGAACAACCCGCCTTTAGCCGTATCGAGAAATTCCTTGGGAAACAAGTATATAAAATTCCTATCGACCCTCAATATGGACAAATTCCGGCTTACGATCCAGCCAGCCATAAGAAAGGCTCAGGAAAAGGTCGAAAATCATCCGGAAAATCCGCTGGTTCAAGTCGAAGCCGAAAGAAGAAGTAATTCTGGGTCAGCGGAAAATCAATGTGGGTAGGCATAAATCATAGAAAGCCTGTAGAGGAAGAATTTTTCGTCCATAATGC
>CALUZR010000086.1 GCA_944325335.1 uncultured Parabacteroides sp.
GATGAGAAGACTCGAACTTCCGACCTCCACGTCCCGAACGTGGCGCGCTAGCCAACTGTGCTACATCCCGATTTTTTTGTCTTTGTAACCGTTTGCGGTGTTCCGTTCTCGATTACGGGTGCAAAGGTACAACTCTTTTTTGAATCTGCAAGCGTTTTCGCCGATTTTTTTCTGGAAAATATTTATTTTTTCGGTGGAAACATCCCGACGGATTCGAACATGCGCTGATAGACAGCTGCTTTCTCGGTCAAGGGCTTCGGATAGGCCCGCGAGGAGGAGGGCATCCGAAAGAGTTTGATTTCCCGTCCGGCCCAGTGGAATGTAGACGAACTGCCGACGGGCGGCTCTTCTACCTCGGCCTGTGTCCGGAGGACGTCCAGCAATGTGTCCATCGCCTTTTGTCCCGTGACGGAGACGGCCCCGCAGGTGGGGATTTCCGCGAGCACGGCATCCAGGTCGAGGGGGCGCGTCACCTCCAGGAATTTGTCGGAGGCATTGCCCCGTTGGCGGACGACCTCCATCGCCGTATCGCCCAGCGCCAATCCGACCTCACGGCAGAACGCCTTGCACTTTGCCTCGCTAAACCGGCGGGGCGCTTCCAGGAAATAGTCTTTATCGGCAAAAAAGAGCAGCCCCAGTATCCGCCACATGTCGTTTTGGATATTGGGGTAATAGAAGTCCATCGACCACCGCGCGCGGGGAGGAGGGAAACTTCCCATCATCAGTAATTTCGTCTGTTCGGGCAGGAAGAAGCCCCAGGGGTGGACCTCACGCATCTTTCTTCTTCTTTCCTTCTTTGGCTTGCCGTTTCGAATCTTCGCGTGCCATAAGGACGACGTTGTAGACGAAATCCGTAATCCATTTTTCGGAATATCCCAGGTGTTCGGCCGATTTGCGCACGCTCCAGGCCGCCTTCTGCACGCTGACGTCCGTCCATTCCGAGCGGGTCAGGATTTCATGTACCGTCTTCACCGTCTGCCCATAAATCAGTTTCTTGAATATCATGGCGAGGCGGAACTTCCACTGCATCAGGTTCCCCAAGAGGCTGAACAAATCGTTGCTGAACCCGGCAAACATAAAGAAGTAGGACTTGATGTCGTTTTGCGTGCGGCAACATTTCTTGACCGACGCGTCCATCTCCTTAAAGAAATAGTCCTGAAGGCCATAGTCTTGTGTCAACACTTTGCGTACACGCGCCTTTTCCGCTACGCCGAGGCGGTTGTTTTGGGTGGGGATTTTCAACATCCGCTTGAATAATGCCAAGTCGGGCAGGATGTTCAGATTCGTGATGCCCAGGTTCATGGCCATCGCTCCTTGATAATAGACACGAATCAGCGATACAAACTCCTCGACCGATCCCTTCACCGGTTCCTCTTCGACCGGCGTATTTTTCTTAAATAACTTCGATAAAAAACTCATGCTTATTTTTATGCTTAAATTTGCCTGCAAAGATACAAATAAATACGGAGGAATATGCCTATAAAGGCCGATGGATACGCCTATAAAATTCCACCAGGCCGTCTAACGGGGAAGCCTCCACGCGCCCGAGCTGCAAGGATAGGCGCTGGGCTACGGCCTGCAGGATGTCCCTGAAATGGTAAGCCACCGACCCGGCGAAATGGACCGGCAACCGTTCGTATCCCGTGTACATCATGACGTTGCGCCGGAAGAAGCGCGAGAATTCTTCGTCGACCAACCGCTGCATCGCCTCCTCGTCGATATGCGCCCGGATGAAGGGGACGAGGCTCGCCAAGAAGCGGTTCGGGAAGGGCTGGCGGTAGACCTTTTCCAAGATGCGTTCGGGCGTCAAGTCGTATGCCTCGAGGAGGGTTTGGGCAAGCCGTGCGGGCATTTGGCGCTTCAAGCAGTCGCCCACGAGCCGCCGCCCCAGGACCGCCCCGCTCCCTTCGTCGCCCAAGATAAAGCCCAGAGGCGATACTTGTTCGCGGATCTGCTGCCCGTCGTAAAGGCAAGAGTTCGAGCCAGTCCCGAGGATGCAGGGAATGCCCGCCTCCGTCCCGCAAAGCGCATGGGCTGCCGCCCAGAGGTCGCTCCGCACCATGACCCGCGCGGGGATGTTCGCCCGTATCGCCCTTTCCACGCTCCGGTTCTTTTCCGGGAACGCGCATCCTGCCCCATAGAAATAGACCGCCTCGACGTGCGCCTCGGGGGGCAACTGGGGGAGGAGGTCGCGCCGGATCGTCTCCTCCATTTCCGTCTCCGTCTGGTAATACGGGTTCATGCCCGGCGTGCGGAAAAGGTGCGTCGCCTCGCCCGCCACCATCGCCCACTTCGTCTGGGTCGAACCGCTATCGGCTATCAGTATCATGCCGCCTCCTTTCTTTTAAAAAAGAATGAATATATAGGTATGGAGCCCGCGCAAGGGGTTGTAGAAGAAGAACGGCTACCCGTTCTTCTTCCGGAGCGGGTTGCTGGATAAGAACGGCCATCCGTTCTTCTTCCGGAGCGGGTTGCTGGATAAGAACGGCCATCCGTTCTTCTTCCGGAGCGGGTTGCTGGATAAGAACGGCCATCCGTTCTTCTTCCGGAATAGGTTGCTGGATAAGAACGGCCACCCGTTCTTCTTCCGGAGTGGGTTGCTGGATAAGAACGGCCGGCCGTTCTTCTTCCAAACCGGTCCGCGCGCCGCAAATACCTATCTATGGGGCTCCTTTCTTGCATTTTCCCTTTTCTATCCAATCAACATGTTTTGCCCGATGTAGACGAGGGCCCCGGCCAGATAGCCTGCCAGCGCGACCCACGAGATGCGCTTCAGGTACCAAATGAAGTTGATGCCTTCCAAACCCATCACCACAACGCCGGCCGCCGAACCGATAATCAACATGCTGCCGCCCACGCCCGCGCAATAGGCGAGGAATTGCCAGAAAATACCGTCTTGCATGAAATTCATCAGATAACCCGCCGACGCGCTATTGGCCATCATGGCTTCCGTGGCAATCGGGTACATGCCCATCGCGCCGGCCACGAGCGGCACATTATCAACGATAGCGGAGAGCGTACCAATCACGAGGTTCACGATATACACATTCCCCACTTCCGTATCCAGCCAGGTCGAGAAGCTATTCAAGATGCCCACGTAGCGCAAGACATCTACCGCCAAGAGGATACCGAGGAAGAAGAGCAGCGTAGCCCCGTCGATGCGGTGCACCACCTTGTCCAGGCGCATTTTCAGGCTTTCGTCCATGTCCTTTTTCCGGGCATACATCAGTTCGGTGATGATCCACAAGGCGCCCACGCCAAGCAATACGCCCATGAAGGGAGGCAGGTGCGTCAACGTCTTGAACACCGGCACGAAGAGGAGGCAGAAGACGCCCAGGAGGAAAATCGCCAACCGTTCGCCCGACGAGAGGTTCCGCCCCGCGCCGCCCGCCGAGGTGTGCACGAAAGAGGGCGGCGTGACTTCCCCCTTCAACCCGCGGAGCAACAAGAGCATCGGGACGAGCGAGGAGACGAGGCTCGGGAGGATGAGGTTCGGAATCGTAGCGCCCGTCGAGATGTGGCCGTTCACCCAAAGCATGATGGTCGTCACGTCTCCGATGGGCGACCAGGCGCCGCCGCTATTGGCCGCGATGATAATCATGCTGCCGAATATCCAGCGCGTTTTGGCATCGTCGATGAGCTTGCGGATGAGCATGATCATCACGATGGAAGTCGTAAGGTTATCCAATACGGCGGACATGAAGAAGGTGATGGTCGCGATGAGCATGAAGAGTTTCCGCGTGTCGCGCGTCTGGATGCGGTTGGTAATGAACTCGAAACCGGCGTGTACATCGATGAGTTCCACAATCAGCATCGCCCCGACGAGGAAGATGAGCGTCTGGCAAATCTCGCCAATGCTCTCCACGATTTGGTGCGAGACGATGTACTCGCTGGTCATTTTAGCCAAGTTTTCATCGGCGAGAGGCGCGTTTTGCACGAAGGCGCGGAACGCATCGCCCGAAACCAAGTAAGAGATAGTGGGCGCGCCGATAATATACAGCACCCAAAGGATCATAGCGGTCAACAAAGCCGTACCTGCTTTATTGATTTTCAACGGATGTTCGAGGGCAATCATTGCGTAGCCCACCAAGAACACAAGTAAGATAATAGTCAGCATGGCGTACTATTTTTTTAGAGAGGTTAGAATTAAATTTTTAGGCAAAAATAACTTTGTTTTACGTAACATCCAAATATATGGAGATGAAATTTCATGGGAATTTATTCCCCTACGAGCTTATGCCGCTCGTAAGAGGCTTTCGTCCAGCGCAAATAGACCAGAAGCGAAAGCACGCAACTAAGGGCTCCGACGAGGTAAGCCGTCGAGAGATTGGACTGGTTCGAGATGAAACCCGCCGAAAGCATCCCGATGCCCGCGCCCACGTCGAACGAGGTCAGGTAGGTCGAAGTGGCTGTTCCCCGGAGCTGGTGCGGCGCGACATTGACAAACAGGCATTGGTAGGCCGGGACACCCGTACCAAATCCGATGCCCAAGCATAAGCCCGCCCCGAAGAACACCAGCGGATGGTGCACCGTAGCGAAGAGCAAGAAGGAGGCGATCAGGCAAAGGGTCGAGGCGATGGCCACTTGGTGGATCCGCCCATGGTCGACCATCCGCCCGGAGATGAGCCTCGATACGCCCACGCCTATCGCCATGTAGATGAAGAAATACCCCGGATTCGGCACGGCAATCTCGCGTCCGTAAAGAACTACAAACGAGAGGAGCATACCGTAAGGGATCGCAATCAGGATATAGGCCCAGGCCGCGGGTAGGGCCGTCAGGAGGATGAACCGGTCGAGCGAGAAGGGCGGCCTTTTCTGGGTCTCCCGTTTCGGGTATCGGATGAAGAGGACGGAAAGAATGCCCAGCAAGGAAACGGCAATGCTCACCCATACGTTCGCATGGAAACCGGCCCGTGCATAGAGCCCGACGGCGATCAAGGGGGCGAGCGACATGGCGAGGTTGATCGTCAGGCCATAAAAGCCCATCCCTTCGCCCCGCCGTTCGGAGGGAATCACATCGATGGTAATCGTGTTTCCTGCTACCGAAGTCAAGCCCATAAAGCCTCCTTGGAGGAAGCGGATGCACATCAAGCTGGCCAACGTAGCCGCCCAAAGGTATCCGAAAAAGAAGAGCCCGAACACGAGGAAGGCGATGAAGTAAAGCCGTTTGCGCGAGAAGCAATCCACCAGGTAACCGGAAAAGGGCCGCACGCAAAGGACGCCTATCGTATAGCTCGACAATGCCAGCCCCACTTCCGAGTTGCTGATCTTCAGTTCCTCGGCCAAAAAGACGGGCAAGGTCGGCATCAGCAGGTAAAACGCGAAGTTCATCCAGAAATAGGAGATGCCGCACGCGATGAAATTACGGTTCCAAAGCTTCGGAGTTGCCATTCTATCCCTTTCCATTTCCAATTATGTACCTATCCATTTTCAATTATGTACCTACCCATTTACAATTATGTCCTTATCCATTTATAACTATGTTCCGAATCGATTATAACTATGTTTTCGAACAAATCCAATGAGTATCGTCAGGCATATTCGCTCAATTCGAGCCAGCGCATCGTCTTCTCGTCCAGCTCTTCCATTAATTGCGTGATGCGTTGGGACTTGGCGAGGAGCTCGTCGGTCGAGAGTGTGCCGCTGCTCATGGCCTGTTCCAATTCCGCCTTCTCGGCTTCCAGTTGCGGAATCTCGGCATCCAACGCTTCAAATTCCTTCCGCTCTTTGAACGTGAGGCGGCGTTTCGCTTCCGTCTCTTGCCGACGGGGCTTTTCGGGTG
The DNA here is from genome assembly GCA_944325335.1 of uncultured Parabacteroides sp. Lineage (GTDB taxonomy): Bacteria > Bacteroidota > Bacteroidia > Bacteroidales > Tannerellaceae > Parabacteroides. The sequence continues at coordinate 5,783 of CALUZR010000086.1, forward strand.
CCGGATTCTTTTTGGTTTGCAAGGCGGCCTCTTCCTGCTTCTTCAGGGCGTCGCGCTCCTCTTTCCAGGCGCGGTATTGGGTATAATTGCCAGGGAAATCCTGAATATCCGCATTGCCATGAAACACCAAGAGGTGGTCTACGACCTTATCCATAAAGTAACGGTCGTGCGAGACCACGATAAGGCATCCTTTGAAGCTCCGCAAATACTCTTCCAATACGTTGAGGGTGATGATATCGAGGTCGTTGGTCGGCTCGTCCAATACAAGGAAGTTCGGATTGCGCATGAGGACGGTGCAGAGGTAAAGCCGCCGCTTCTCCCCGCCACTCAGCTTATAGACGTAATTGTGCTGCTTGTCGGGCGTGAAGAGGAAGTAATTCAGGAATTGCGACACGCCCAGTTTCCGCCCGTCACCAAGGTCGATGTATTCGGCAATCTTCTGCACCACGTCGATGACCTTCATCTGCTCGTCGAACTGCAATCCCTCCTGGCTATAATAACCGAAGCGAACCGTCTCGCCCACGTCGAAATGCCCGCTATCCGGTGTTACTTCGCCCATCAACATCTTGATAAAAGTAGATTTGCCTGTGCCGTTATTGCCCACGATGCCCATCTTTTCATAGCGGGCGAAAGTATAGTTGAAATGGTCGGTTATCTTCAAATCGCCGAAGCTCTTGGTGACATCCTTTGCCTCGAATATCTTCGAACCGATGTAAGACGCCTTCACATCGAGGTTTACCTTGCCCTGCTCGCGCGTTTGCTTGGCTTTCTTTTCCAATTCATAAAAGGCGTCGATGCGGTATTTTGCCTTCGTACCACGGGCTTGAGGCTGGCGGCGCATCCAATCCAATTCCTTACGGAGGAGGTTGTTGGCGCGTTCCACTTCGGCGTTTTGCGCGTCGATGCGTTCCTGGCGCTTCTCCAAGTAATAACTGTAATTGCCTTTGTATTGATAGAGTTGCTTGCGGTCGATTTCGATAATCTCCGAACAGACGCGATCGAGGAAGTAACGGTCGTGCGTGACCATGAGGATGCTGATAGTCGAACGGCTCAGGTAATCCTCCAGCCATTCGGTCATTTCCAAATCCAGGTGGTTGGTCGGCTCGTCGAGGATAATCAGCTCCGGTTCGGTAATAAGGACATTCGCCAACGCCACGCGCTTCAATTGTCCGCCCGAAAGGCTCTCTACCTTCTGGTCGAAGTTATGGATTTTCAATTCACCGAGGATTTGCTTGGCGCGTTGCTCGTAATCCCAAGCCTTTAGACCGTCCATCCGCTCCAGCAAGGCGTTCAGCTTGTCCGTATCATTATCCATCAACGCCTGTTCATATTCCGCCAACAGACGCACCGTCTCGTTTTGCGAATAGAAGCAAGCCTGCAAGACGCTCAATCCGGCCGGATAGGTAGGCGATTGTTCCAAATAGCCCACGCGCAAATCATTGCGGAACACCACCGAGCCGCTATCGTAATCCTCCTTTCCCGCGATGATGTTCAGCAGCGTCGTCTTCCCGCTTCCATTCTTGGCAATCAGGCCAATCTTTTGCCCTTGCGCCACGCCAAAAGTGATATCCTCGAAGAGCATCAAATCCCCGAAACTCTTCGTCAGTCCGTCTACTTGAAGAAAACTTACCATAAATACAGATCTTATTTAGTTTGTGCCTCTGTGTTTTTTTGACGTGCAAAGATACGCAACGCCAGCGACCTAATCAAATGCTTCCTTTAATTTTTCCCACAAAGCGTACCGGCCCATACGGCTAAGACACCGAACGCGAGGCTGATAAAAGCGTAAAGCAGGAAAGGAGCATAATAGCCTTGCCGCACCATCTGGAGGCAATCGTGGCTAAAGGTCGAGAAGGTGGTGAAACCGCCGCACAACCCCGTGGTGAGCAAAAGGCGCACCTCGACGGATAAATGCCATCGGGCAGACCACGCATAAAACAACCCAATCAAGAAACTCCCTACGAGGTTCACACTCAGCGTCGCCCACGGGAAATCATACGGCCGGATCCGCTCGTGCAACGCCGCCTGCACCGCATAGCGCACCAGGCTTCCCACGCCTCCGCCCACGAATATCGCGATCATTTCCTTTATCATCACTATTTCATCCTTTCGTTTGTTTCGCCGGCAAAGGTACGTAATAAAATGGATAGGAACTAAATCTGAAAGGTGGATAGAAAGAAAATATCTTGCTGGAAAGTTGCTGAATAGTGAAACTTGTGATACCTTTGTGGCATGAAAACGGAACGGAAGATATTGTATTATAAAGATTACTTTGTCTCTTTTTATCGTAGCTTGGATGTAGGAGCACAAAAGAAAATAGATTATGTATTGGCTATGCTTAAGATGCAAGAGCGAGTAAATGAACGGTTTGTGAAATTTATCCGTGATGGCATTTATGAGATAAGAGCATCTCACAATGGAAATATCTACCGCGCTTTTTTCATATTCGACGAGGGAAATATTGTGATGCTTTTCCATGGATTCCAGAAGAAGACGCAAAAAACGCCCGAATCGGAAATTGCTAAAGCATTGAAACTTAAACAAGAATATTATGCAGGAAAGAAATGACATTGGTAGCTTTGACGCTATTCTTGATGAGAAATATGGAAAGGAAGGGACACCTGAACGCGAGGCATTCCACCAAGAGGCTTATGCTTATTGCGTGGGGCAGATGATTTGCGATGCCCGAAAAGAGGAAAAGGTGACTCAGAGCGAGCTGGCTAAAAGGGTCGGAACCAACAAGTCCTATATATCTAAAATAGAAAATGGAGTTGTGGATCCAAGTGTAGGTTTGTTTTTGCGGATTATAGATGCACTCGGCCTCAAATTTGATATTATTAAACCTGCAGTAAGGTAATAAGAAAGCAACTTTGACCTGGGTCAAAACCTATCCGAGCTCCACAAAAATTAACAGCTGGAAGCTATCCGCAAACGAAAACCTCGTTACCTTTGCAATCGAAAAAGATAAGACAAGTAATTTTTTTCAATTTCCCCTTTCATAATGTGTGGGCGCTCCGATTCGTCGGGGCGCTTTTTTATTGGTACCGTCCTAACATCTGCTTGAGTAACGATATAATTTCTTGGGTCAGCGGAAAATTTATGTGGATAAGACGAGTAAAAGTTGTACCTTTGTCGCATGAATGAATCCGTTTTATAC
>CALUZR010000087.1 GCA_944325335.1 uncultured Parabacteroides sp.
ATCTTCCTCATCTATCTTCTAAGTTTAAATCATTTGACATGATGAAACCCGGAAGAGGGAAGAGGAAGATTGAAAGGTGGAAGGTGTGGGGATTACGGTCTGGGCAACAACTTCATATCGAAATACATCGCTTGCGTATCGCCCTGACCGCCCGCTGGTGCTAACGGCTTAAATTCATTCTTTTCGTAGAAAGGAATAGCCGTCAGATAGGCATCCACGGTTAAGAAACGGAACATGGAATAGCCTCGGTCTTGCTTCAACAAACGTTTGAGGATATCCATCAATTCCCGGCCCAATCCACTACCGTGATACCGGGTAGAAATCGCAAAGCGCCCAATCTTCACTGCCGGATAACTGCCAAAATGCTTTGTATGAGGAAACAACTTCTTGACTTTACGCCAAGCACTGTTTGCCACATCCTGTTTCGACAGTTTGTCGTTCAGCAAAGAAAAGTAACCCGCAATCTCTTCTCCGTCGCATAGCAGATAGGTCCTTGCCAATTGTAAATCCAAGAACAACTTGGCTTCATCGCACAAAAAGCCATTCAACGCAGCATCTCCGCAATCGAATGGCTTCATTTCATAGTCGGAGGTCAGTTCAATCAAACGCATAGCACTCAGATTTCAATTTTTATATTCCATCTTTTGCAGGCAGCATCTACCCGTTTGCACAATGCGTCCCAATTCGCCTGACGCTCTTCGTCGCTCATTGCATCTACCCGCTTCATCTCTTCTTCAAACCGGATAGCGTCTTCCCCGTACAATACCGGGGTTTCTTTCCAAGGAAACTTCATAGTCTTTTATTTTAATGGTTCGTATTACATATTTCGACCACAAAGTTACGGATTCCGTTCCGTATTTCCAACACCTTCATCCTTTCAAAGACCGCCTTCACGCCCGGGTTTCGGTTAATTAAATCTTTAATTTTAGGCAGACCGGCTGCCCAGTACTGGGCTGAACCCCTGCCTAACGTTAGGCCGAATGCCTGCCCAACATTAGGCAGAGACTCGGCCCAGTATTAGGCAGCCTCACAGCCCGATTATACCAATGTGATCGGCACTTCTATGCTGCGTGGGGTCTTCAATAAATGAGTACCACCGCTGCTATACTGCGTCGTAATACGCAAGGTATAAGCGCCTTCTGCCAGGTCGTTCGGCACGAGGAGCACCAGCTCGGAGGGCTTGTTCGTGAAGATCGCCTCGTCGCGCAACTTCTCCGCCAGGCCTACGCCGTTCTCGAGATAAACGCCTACCTCCTCGGCATCGCCCACCACCTTCAGCTCGCGACCTTCCACACGGATACCACCGCCACGGGGCGCCTGTCCGTCTTCGGCCTTGGTCTTAAGGTTGATGATGTGGTCGATCTGCATCGCGCTTGCCTTCTGCCCCAAGATGACCACCTTGGTCTGGGCGATAGACTCGCGCAACTCCTTACCGGTCTGGAAGTTCACCACAATCGAATTCTTCTCCGGATCCCACACGTCTTTGTAGATGCCTTGGAACGAAGGAGAAGCGTAAAAGAGACCCGTATTCACGGTACAACCCGTTAAGAGAAAGTCCGTTACCGTACGGTGATAGAGCTGCACCACGTGCATAATCGTTTCCGGCTGGATGCCCGTGGTCTTGTTAAACATTTCCTTGTAGATGGCCTCGATGTCCACCTTACCTGCCGATTCTAACTGAAGAATTTGGTCTGTCTTATCGTCGGTGGTCACGGCATTATCCACCAACCAGGCCTTGAGTGCTAATTCCATAAGATAATGGGGTTAAAAGTTATACAATAAGACGCAAAAAGCCCGTGCACAGAGCTGTCGCTCCGCACACGGGCCTTTCGCGTCGTGAATTATTTGCTTATAGTCTAATGCTTGCTAACATATTATCGCCTTTCACCAAGAAATTCCCGGTAAAAGATGTTAATGCGCGATATGTTTTGCAAGTGCTTGTCATGCTTATTTTGTTGTTGATGCGCCAAAGGTACGATATGTTTTTCTTATATGCAAAGGGAAAGCACAAAATTTTGCGATGGACTTAGGTCGAGGCATTCCGGATTCTTCTTGCCCATGCTTTCAAATCTGCGGATTTTGCCCTACTTTTGCCCCCGCAAACTAAAAAGGAAGAAGTTAAAGCATGGCTAAGAATGAACTGTTGCAGTCGCTTTCCAAAGAGCGGCTGATTGAACTGATTGAAGATTACGCGAAAAATTGGTTGGCAATGGATGGCGTCTGGTTCCAATCCATTGAGCGCACACGGGGCATGGACGAAGCCATGTATCACGATGCGGAGGCTTGGCGCCGTTTTACGGTCATCGAGGCGAAACGCATCAAGGCGTTCCTGGGATTGGACGAGAAGCCGGGATTGGAAGGATTGGCCGCCGCGCTCCAACTCCGCTTTTATGCGAACCTGAACGAGGCGGATTTGCTTTGGAACGCAGACCGGACGGAACTGACCTACCGCACACGGGAATGCCGGGTACAACGGGCTCGTGAACGGAAAGGAATGCCCTTTCATCCCTGCAAGCCGGTCGGTGAAATCGAATATGCAGGATTTGCCCGTACCATCGATGCACGCATCGCCACGGCCTGCGTGAGTTGCTTCCCCGACGTGACCGACCCCACCTGCTGCTGCGCATGGCGCTTCTGGTTAGATGCGCTTTAACTTCCACGTGCCGCGCTTCAGGTAGAAATAGGTCAGGAGGATCATCGCGTCGTAGACCAGTTCGGAGGTCCAACAAATAGCGACATCGGCCTCGCGGAACCAAACCAGCCAAAGGACGTAGGCCGTATAGACCGAGATGCTGCAGATCTCGAAACGAAGGGCTACGTTCGTATTGCCTGTCCCGGACACACTCATGAAGAAGATGAACCCAGGCACGGCCAGGAGGTAAGAGGAAAGCATCACCCAGAGGGATGGCACCGAGGCGGCGATCAGTTCCTCGTTGTCCGTATAAATGCGGAGGACGATTTCAGGGAAAAGGGCAATCAATCCAGCCAAGGGAAGGACAATGGCATAACTCAGCCGGATCATCCTCCGGCAAAGGGGCAAGACGCGGTCACCCTCTCCCATCCCAATCAGATTGCTTACCAACGAACTGCTGGTCGAGGCAAAAGACTGCACGAAGAGGAAGAGGAACGAGGAGATGCTCCGTACCACGTTCGTGACCGCCAACGGCCGCTCGCCATGATGCTCCATCGCAATGAAAAAGATGAACCAGCTACAGAATGCCAATCCGTTTTGAATCATAATCCAGATGGAGACACTGAGGATGGGCTTCAACGTATGCCACTCGAACCGCCGGTCGCTAAACAATCTGTACTTCTGGTAATCCACCCGCTTCAAGGTATAAATAATGAAGAAGAGGAGCGATACCAACTCAGAGATAGACGAGGCGATGGCGGCACCTTTGATTCCCAGCTCCGGGAAACCGCACTTTCCGAATATCAGGAAATAGTTCAATACTACATTGGTCCCTACCATCACGAGGGAATTGGCCGTGAGTATCTTCGTATGGGTCGTCCCGACATAGAAGGCGCGGAACATGGCGGAGATGAAGGAGAAGAAGAACCCATACACCCGCCAATCAATGTAGTCAATCGTCGCCTGAAAAACAGCATCCGACTCGATCAGCCCTCTTAACAACAGAGGCGCATAAAGATGGGAAAGCGTGAAAAGGATACCTGCCAAAAGGAAAAGGAACAAGCAACCTTGCATGAATATAGCGCCAATCCGGTCGTGCGCCCCTTCTCCGTTCCTTCGGGCAATCATCACTTGGGCACCGACACTGAAGCCGAAGCCCAGCATGTAAAGTACCAGATAAAACACGCCCGCCAAAGCCGAAGCGCCTAATTCCACCTCACCTACCCGTCCCAGATAAGCCGTATCGGTAAGCGAAATCGCATGCTCCATCAAGAGGCTCACCAATACCGGGAACGTAATCTTCCAAATATGCTTATTACTAAACTCCATAATCTTTCTCATTCAAAATTCGCGCGAAGATACAATATATACAATAGGTATGCAAGAGACAAGGGAAATTTGTTCAGAAGGGATAACCCACCGCAAAGTGCCAAGCGAAGTTCCCGTTGCGGGAATTGAAATTCGGATTCTTGATGGCCCACCGTTTCCCTCCCGGCATCTGCGGGTCGTATGCCTTCATACCGGTATCGAAACGGAGGAGGAAGAAATCGAAGTCCAGGCGAAGGCCTAAACCATACGATACAGCTATCTCTTTATAGAAGCGGGAGAAATCGAAGTTAGCCCTTGGATGGGCCGGGTCTTCATGGAAAATCCAGATGTTCCCCGCATCGACAAAGGCAGCCAGCTCGAACTTCCAGAACAGCTTCGTGCGATATTCCAGATTCAGGTCCAGACGGATGTCGCCCACCTGGTCGGCAAACGAAGTGGCATACTCAAGCCCCATGCTGCCCGGCCCCAGGGAACGCACCGCCCAGCCACGCACACTGTTGGCTCCTCCCGAGAAGTAGCTCCTTTCAAACGGGAGCTTCGACATGTTCCCATAGGGGTAACCCACGCCGATACCTATATGATAAGCTACCCGGTTCCGTGCATCTATCGCTATGCTCTTCGAGAAATCCACATCTACTTTGGTGAATTGGGCATACGGGAGGCCGAAGAGCTCATAGTTCCCGTTCGCATTCTTCCCGGCCCCGGTCAATTTCGAAATGCCATAGAGCAAGTTCCCGGCCATCTCCAGGGAGACACGGAGCGAATGGGTATTCCTCAACTTATTTTGAGATACATAATTATTAAAGGAGTAGGTGTAACCCGTCCCCAGCACGAACTGGTCGGTGAAGTTGTATTGGCGGGTCGACTCCGGAAGGGATGCCTCGAAATCCGCATCAATCTCGGGGAGATGCACATAGTCGATATCCAACAGCTTAAACGTATGCCGTGCTTGCGTATTGAACCGGTCCTGCCACGTGTAACTCCACCCGCCCGACAAGATAGCCCGCTGGTACTCCGGGCGCGTTTGCCAACTATACCCGATCTTGAATTCCGTCGTAGCCCGGAGGCGGCGTGTAAACGAATCGTTCAGGAAGGGAAAGACGAAGCGGGGAAAGGTGATGCCCGTCTCGGCCCCAATCTCCCAATAGTCCCCATCGATGCTGTTCTCGCCCGAGCCCAAAGCCTCGTAAGCGCCTCTCACTTTAATAGAAAAAGCCTCCGAGCCTTTAAACAGGTTGCGGTGCTGGTAGGTGACGCTCGAAGCAATGCCCAAGTCGCCCGCCGAGTTCGTCCCCTCCAAATCCACACCGAAGCTCTGCAACTTGGTAGGGGCTGCCAAAAGGACGCAATCCAGCTTTAGGGTATCATTCTCTTCAAACTCGTAAAAGCGCATGTTGATGTTTTTCAAGGCACGGAGCCTGGCGAAGGAGGAATAGGTCTGCTCCACCGTCCGCTCATTATACAAACGCCCTGGCTGGAGGTAGACGCTCTTGGCCAAGACAGAGGGACGGATAAAGTGTCCCGTAGGCCCGTAAACGACATCGATATTGCCCGCATGGAGGGTATCTGTAAGCAGACGCCCATTCTCTGCCTCCGAGCGGAGCGGATCATAATCCGGGACTACCGTTATCTTGTTCAAATAGTAAGGGCGGTGCGGCTCTTCGGTGATGCTCCCGTCCGCATTCAGCTTCCGATGCGGCTTGAGGAGCATTTCCAAATCGACCACATTCGCCTGGAACGCACTATCGGCCACATAAGTAAGATTCTCTTTATTGAAGGCATAAAAGCCCCGGCGGCGCACCAAGGAGGTGATGCGTTCCCGCTCGCTGTCCAGCACGTCCCGGTCGAACAGGATGCCGGAATCAATCAGGGATACATAATCGTCTGAAGCCGTATGGAAGGCTGCCGAGAGCCAGGAGCGCTTCCGGGGTTGGATGCGTGCAATCCGGTCGATACGTTCGTCGTACAGGTTCATCCGGTAATTCCGGATACGGTACGGTTCGTTCGCTTTCACCACATACGTGACCACCGCCTTCTTCGCCCGGCTGGTATCAATCCGGTGCGACACCTCCGCATTGATGTAACCCTTATTGATTAAGAAACGCTGCAACTCGGCTTCCGATTCGGCGATCAACGTCGTGTCCATAATGACGGGAGCCTCTCCCATCCGTCGCAGTTGTTTGTTTATCCACCGTTTGTCGTTCTTGCCAGACCAGTTATACACATACAGCTGCCACTTCATCAGGCCAAAGACTTTGAAGTTGGGGCGTTGGTGAAGATATTCCCTCAGTTCCGACGGCTTGAATACCTCCGTCCCTTCCGACTCAATCTCTACCTTGTCTAAAAGGTATTGGCTGTCTGGCACGTATTTGGTAGTCTGGCATCCTCCGAGCCAAAGGATGGCCCCGAGCATGCACAAACTTTCCCGTATCCAATTCTTCATCCGATCTGTATTCATGGAGGCAAAGGTACATAAAATCTGCAAATTCTTACCACACTCTGTAAAAAAGTACCGAAACGCTTGCGGGTTTCAAATCCTTTCCCTACTTTTGGCAGCAAAATAAAAAGGTACGATGGATAAACGAAATACATACCTCAGTTCCCTCGCGGGTGAAGGCTCTTCCGGGACGAATCGGAAGGCCTGCATTTACCCCCCGATTAACATTCCATAACACTATATTCTATATATTCTTAATAGGTGTTACGCTCCTCTTTCCCACTGCCTGTGAAGACGAGCCGATACCCGAACCGACTCCCACCCCACAGCCCGAACCGGAACCGGAGCCCACGCCGGAACCCACCCCGACGGATACCGTCAAGACAAAATGCTTGCATATCGTGGCCGATTGGTCCGACGCGTTATCTGAAGCAGATATTCCCACTACCTATCATGTATTTATTGGCGATACGGCCATCAAGGCTGATGCGCTCTATAATATAATGTATACGGATTCCACCTCGGCGGAACCCTACGAAATCATCGCTTACAACGAACCGAATGACGTTGTCATTTCCGGGAACGACGCCGTCATTTCCACCGATGAGGGCGGTCTTTTGGCAGCCCTTCCCGGCTATCTCTTTGCGGGCGATACGACCGTTAGTGTAGAGGTGGGCGATACAGCACTCGTTTCTCTTCAGATGCGCCGCCTTCTCTCCCCGATTACATTGACATTAAACTTCTCTGATACCGCTAAGGTAGCCAATGTAGAGGCAACCTTGACGGGGTTAATCGCCTCCATCCACTTGCCTGATGGAACGCCTACGGGCGACAACGCGCTTCGCTCTACGGGTGGAAGCACGGCACGGATGGCGTATGAAGCCTTGCCCGAAGACAAGGGTATCCGCCTCCTGCTCCGTACTTTCGGTATAGTAAAGGAAGCATCCCAAATCTTAAAGGTGACCATCACTTTAGCGGATGGCCGCGTGCTCACGTTCGAGTCCGACCTCACGGGTCTTTTAGATGACTTCGCCCACCTCGCCCCTATCGCCTTGGAGAATAAGCTCGATACGGCGAAACCGGAAAAACCGGAACCCGAACCCGAACCCGAGCCGGAACCTACTCCCGAGCCTGAACCCGAACCCACACCGGAGCCTGAGCCCGAACCGGAAGATCCGCCTTACCGGCCGCCGCATCGTCCGAATACTCCTACAGATGCAACCGGGACAATCGATAATTGGGTCATTGTAGAAGAAGACAATATAGATATTTACTAATCATAAAAAGAAACAAGATGAATAAGCATAGTTTACAACAGTTTGGAGCCTTGTCGCTCCTGATAGGCGGATTAAGCCTTTCTGCCTGTAGCAATGAAGAGATACACATGGACGACGCCCGTGTCGCCCTGCAGGTGACCAGCGGCATCCAGACACGCGCCTATGACGACCAATGGGAAGAAAAGGATGACATCGGCATCTTCGGCTTCACGCAAGGAGATGCTCCCGCACAGGTATACACCAATGTACGGTATGTGACCACGGGCGGCAACGGCACGTTCACCCCTGACGGCACTACTATCTATTTGCCCACAGACGACTCGTATTTGGACTTCGTGGCTTACTATCCGCACACCACGTCTCTGACAGCCGATGGAATTTACGCAGTGGACGTGACCAACCAATCCATCCAAAAAGATATCGACCTCATGGCGGCAAGCAAACTGTCTGCCAATCGCATCAAGAATACGGTGGCGTTCAACTTCGAGCACAAGCTGTCGAAGGTTGTCTTCAACTTCAAGGCCGGCGATGCCATGGAAGAAAGCGAACTTGCCGGAATGAAGGTGCAACTGACCAACCAGCAGCCCAAAGCCCTCTTCGACGTGACGCAGCCCGATGGTGAGGTTGTCGTGGGCACGAATACACCTGCCACGCTTACCTTGAACACCGATGCCGACGGCACTTCCTCTGAAGGAATCGTCCTGCCGAGCG
>CALUZR010000088.1 GCA_944325335.1 uncultured Parabacteroides sp.
TCAAGGAGCCGTTTATGAATATGACCTATCAGTTCCCGAATGCTTTCTATGCCACCGTCAATCCGCAACACGCCATCATCCCGAAAGAGATTGCACGGAAAAGCCTTGCCATTAGCGATGATATTGCCGTTACGCTGAAACAACTGTTGGGTAAATCTACGGCAGGCATAAAGGCCTTTCATGCAAAAGAAGCGTTTAATCCCTCAAGAATATATTGATATGGAGAACATACAAAGAGCCGCTGAAGCTATCCAGCAGGCAGATGCCTTGCTCATCGGCGCAAGCAACGGACTTTCCATTGCCGAGGGCTATCATATATTCGCTCATAATGAAATGTTCCACCGCCAGTTCTGCGACTATTGGCTACGTTTCGGCATACGGAATGTCATAGAAGGATGTTTTTTTCATTATCCCCGTGAGAAAGACCGCCAAGAGTTCTTGCATCGGCTGATACAGTATTGGATAACGGATTATCGCCCCTCACTGGTGATGAAAGACCTGCTTGCCCTTGTGGGTAACAAGGATTATTTCATCTTAACTTCCAACGGCGATACCCATTTGGAATTGTCCGGCTTCGCTTCCGATAAAGTATTCGAAATAGAAGGGACGTTTGAAGATATACTGATGAACCGCCCACCGAAAGACAAGAGCCGCGAAGCAAACACCTTCCTCGACCATTATCATAATAAGCGACTCATTATTCTCGAATTGGGCATAGGCAGCCGCAATCGCCTGATAAAGCTGCCGTTGATGCAACTGGCAGCACGTGAATCGCAAGCCGTGTATATCACGTTGAACCTGACACAAGAGCTTTATATTCCTGAGGAAATAGCCAAAAAGTCCATTGGGCTGGCGGGGGATTTGGCAGAGACGTTGCGGATGTTGAGGGAAGCATTGAAGCTGGGATAAATATCGTTCCATCACGCAATCACGCCGCTTTGTAGATTACTTCATACTCTTTTGTCGTATATCAGCAGGTTTTCCACAGGCTTACCGGAGTTTCCCCCTCTTGTTTCAAGAAAAAAGCGTATCTTTGCGCCCGAACAAGAAAGATTAACATGATTACGAAAATCATTCCGGAAGAAAAGATTCAGAAAGCGAAGAAATATGTGGAAAAGGGGGAACGGTTTGTGATCGTCTCCCACGTTTCGCCCGATGGCGATGCAATTGGCTCGTCGCTTGGGTTGTACCACTTCCTGAACGCGTGCGAGAAGGAGCGCGTTTCGGTCATTGTCCCCAACGATTTCCCGAAATTCTACAAATGGATGCCGGGGGCGAAAGACATTATCATATATGAGAAGTATAAAGAGTTTGCCGACCGTCTGCTCCAAGAGGCGGACGTGATCTTTTGCCTCGACCTCAACGAACCGAAACGGGTCGAGAAGATGGCCGACGCACTCCTGGCGGCCCCGGGAAGGAGGGTATTGATAGACCACCATTTGCACCCGGCGGACTTCTGCCGGCTGACGATTTCGCATCCCGAGATCTCCTCGACGAGCGAGATGATCTTCCGTTTCATCTGCCGGATAGGCTTTTTCGACTTGATGACGCAAGAAGCGGCCACATGCATCTATACGGGCATGATGACGGACACGGGGGCCTTCACGTACAACTCGAACAAGCCCGAGATTTATTCCATTATCTCCGAGCTGATCAAGAAAGGCATCGACAAGGACAAGATTTACCGGAATGTATTCCAGGTATATCCCGAATCGCGGCTCCGCCTCCAAGGTTATGTCCTTTATCGCAAGATGAAGCTCTACCCGGAGAAACGCACGGCGCTCATCACCCTCTCGATGGAGGAATTGTGGCGCTTCAACTACAAATCGGGCGATTCGGAAGGGTTCGTGAACATGCCCCTTAGCATCGAAGGGATTTGCTTCAGTGCCTTTATCCGCCAAGATAAAGAATACGTGAAGATTTCGCTCCGCTCGGTGGGAGATTTCCCCTGCAACGAGTTTGCCTCGACCTACTTCAATGGCGGAGGGCATAAGAATGCCGCCGGCGGGGAATATTTCGGGCGTTTGGACGAAGCCGTCCAGATATTCGAACGCGCATTAGAAACGTTTAATCCAAGTTTAACAAAAGAATACGACGAATAAAGTGCAAGGATTTTTCGAGAATCCGTATATTTGCGCTCAGAATTATTCATTAAATATAATAAGAGAATCAATGAAGAAAATAGTTGGATGGGTATTGCTATTGTGTGCCGCATGGGCTTTTCCGGCATGTGATGATAACAAATCGTATGCGGAAATGCTGGAAGATGAGCGGGATGCAATCGAGCGATTGATTGATGAAGAAGGAATTGTGGTGTTGGACGAGTATCCAGCTGATGGCGTGTTTGCCGAGAATGAATTTTATTTGATGGACAATGATGTTTATATCAACGTGATTGATTCGGGTAACGGAAACCACATGGGCACGCGCCAGAATGTGATTTGCCGCTTCAAAGCGCGGATTTTCAAGAGTGATACGCTTGAAATAGATGGTTTTTCCAGCAGCGCGTTCCCGGTGACGATGATTTGTTCGTATTCCTCGTATTATAATACCATTCAAGCCTACGCGTCGAGCGAGGATGGGAATAACTACTTTAGCAACTTCGTGAGCGAAGGGTTGGCGTCGGGTTTGCAATACGTGGGCGACAGTTCGGAGGTAAAACTCATTGTGCCTTTCAAGGTCTCTTCGTCCTGGCTTTACCAATCGGGCGACCCGGTATATTACGAGCGGGTCCGCTATATCTTCGAGAAGTAAAAACGAATCCCGTTAGCTTCGCGAAGGAAAAACAGTTATATTTGAAAACGATTATAATTGGAATTAATACATTGTTTAACTATATTATACTATGACACTGATTAAGTCTATTTCTGGTATACGAGGAACCATCGGAGGAAATCCGGAAGAGGGCCTCAATCCGCTGGCTATCGTGAAGTTCGTAGCTGCGTATGCCACTTTTATTCGTAAGAATACGAAAGTAACAACCAACAAGATCGTGGTGGGACGCGATGCGCGTATCTCCGGCCCGATGGTGAAGAACGTCGTGCTGGGCACCTTGATGGGCATGGGATTCGACGTAGTAGATATCGACTTGGCAACGACTCCTACGACGGAATTGGCCGTTACCATGGAAGGCGCTTGCGGAGGTATCATCCTGACGGCAAGCCATAACCCCAAGCAATGGAATGCGTTGAAGCTCCTCAATGAAAAGGGTGAATTCCTGAATGCAGCCGAAGGTGCAGAAGTTTTGGCATTGGCGGCTAAAGACGACTTTACGTTTGCCGACGTAGATCATCTGGGAAAAATCATCACCAAGACAGATTATATCCAAAAACATATCGACTCGGTCCTGAAGTTGGACTTGGTAGATGTGGAAGCCATCAAGGCGGCCCATTTCAAAGTAGCGGTCGATTGCGTCAATTCGGTGGGCGGTATTGCTATTCCTGCCCTGTTGAAAGCATTGGGCGTAGAGCATATCGTGGAATTGAATTGCGACCCGACCGGACATTTCGCCCACAATCCGGAGCCATTGCCTGAGAACTTGACAGATATTTCCAACCTGATCCGGACAGAGAAAGCCGACGTAGGTTTTGTGGTCGACCCAGATGTAGACCGTTTGGCTATTGTTTGCGAAAATGGTGAAATGTTCGTCGAAGAATATACCTTGGTTGCCGTAGCGGATTATGTATTGAGCCGCACGCCAGGCAATACGGTCAGCAACCTGAGTTCAAGCCGTGCGCTTCGCGATGTAACGCGTCGTTATGCAGGATGCGAATACAATGCGGCGGCCGTAGGCGAAGTAAACGTCGTAACCAAGATGAAAGAGACGAATGCCGTCATCGGAGGCGAAGGGAATGGAGGCGTCATCTATCCGGCAAGCCACTATGGACGCGACGCATTAGTAGGCATCGCCCTCTTCTTGACACATCTGGCCAAGAAACAGATGAAGGTAAGTGAACTCCGTGCAACATATCCTCCTTACTTCATCTCGAAGCAAAAGGTGCAACTGACGCCTGAAATCGATGTGGATGCCATCTTGGCGAAAGTAAAAGAGAAGTTCGCCCAATACGACATTACCGATATTGATGGCGTAAAGATCGACTTCCCCGACAAATGGGTCCACCTGCGGAAGAGCAACACCGAACCGATTATCCGCGTCTATGCCGAAGCACACACCATGCAAGAGGCCGAGGAAATCGGAGGCGAGCTAATCCAGATTATCCAAGAGATGGTAAAATAAAAGATAAAAGCCAAGGTCATTTCCCTCAGACCTTGGCTTTCTTTTTCCATCAATAATGCGTGGCCATGTACCACGTCTTGTAACCACCCGAGAGGTTACGAAGTTCATTAAACCCGCTTTGGGTTAAGATTCGATAAGCCACATAACCCCGCAGACCCACCGCACAAGTAAGGACAATCATTACATTTCGGGGCAATTCAGACAAATGTTCGCGCAATTCATCCACTGGGATGTTGATAAATCCAGGAATAGAACCTTGGGCAAACTCTTCCCGTGTGCGGACATCAATCTTCATGGTTGCCTCCTTGAGCCTTGCTACTTCGCGCCACGTCATAATGCGCACTCTGCCTTTCAAGATATTATCGGCTACGAATCCAGCGATGTTCACCGGATCTTTAGCCGAAGAATAGGGCGGAGCATAGGCATGTTCCAGCTCCATCAGGTCTTGCACCGTACCGCCATGTTGGATAAGCTGCGCCAACATCTCGATACGTTTATCCACACCTTCCGTGCCAATCACTTGCGCGCCAAGCAAGACACCCGTCTCGGGTGCGAACAACACCTTGATGGACAGGGGTTGCGCTCCCGGATAATAATCGGCATGCGAACTTCCATGCGTCCAGGAGGCAATGAAGGGTATCCGTGCCCGCTGCAAGAGTTTGGCATTCGCCCCGGCGGCCGCTACGGTCAAGTCGAACACCTTCGCGATGGAAGTGCCCATCGAACCTTTATAAGTCTCCGTATTTCCGAACACCAGGTTATCGGCCACGATGCGCGCTTGCTTATTGGCCGGCCCGGCAAGCGGAATGTGAACGGATTGGTGGGTAATGAGATGCTCCACCTCTACGGCATCGCCCAAGGCGTAAATATCCGGGTCGGATGTTTGGAGATAAGGATTCACCAGAATACCGCCCCGCTTGCCTATCTCCAGATGCGCCTCGCGTGCTCGTAAAGTCTCCGGACGTACGCCAATGCTCAGGATAACCAAGTTGGTCACCATCTTCCGTCCGCTCTTCAATTCAACTTCCACATGATAGTCATCCTCCGTATCTTCAAAACGGAATACACCATCGTTCAGCACCAGCTCCACGCCTTTCTCCCGCAAATGCTTATGTACGATAGCCGCCATCGAGTAATCCAACGGAGGCATCACTTGGGGCGTCGACTCGACAAGCGTAACCTCCAAACCAGCCTTCATCAAGTTCTCCGCCATCTCCAAACCAATGAAACCGCCGCCCACTACGACCACCTTCTTCGGTTTCCGGTTCGTAATGAATTTCTTAAGGAAATCCACGTCTTGCAAACTCCGTAAAGTAAAGATCAATGGATTGCTTATTCCGCCAATCGCAGGCTGGTAAGGAAAACCACCGGTCGAGAGAATCAGTTTGTCGTACTCCTCTTCATACTTCTCGCCCGTACGGATATTCTGCACCGCCAGCTTCTTCCTATCCGGGAAGATGCGCGTGACCTCATGGCGCGTCCGTACATCCACCCGGTAACGCGCCTTGAAACCCGCCTCGGTCTGTACCAAAAGGTCGCCCCGCTCCGCGATCGTCCCGCCGATATAATAAGGTAAGCCGCAATTGGCATACGAAATAAACTTTCCCCGCTCAAAGAGGATGATTTCCGCCTGCTCGTCCATTCTCCTCAGGCGCGAGGCTACCGTAGCTCCTCCAGCTACGCCTCCGACAATTACATATTTCATGGCTGTATTCGATAAATGTTTATGTAAAAAACAAACTCCCCCCTGCTCTTGTTCAGCCTCTTCCCTCCTTTTCTGGCTTTGCTTGGGAGAAAAACTTGAAAATGCCCGGTGGAAACTTCAAGAGATGCCTGTCTTTTCTTCACGCATCGACGATATTTATGTATCTTCAGCCTAAAGATATACAAATATCGACGATATTTGAACAAACATCGTCGATACGTGAAGAATCTCCCGTTATCAACCGAAGTTTTCCCACCGTGTTTCCAAGTTTTGCCCCCTATCCAGGGAAGTTTCCGCCCGCTATTGTCCGGAAAAGAAACTTTTCCTACCTTTGCCGGGAGGTTGAACGAAGGAAAAAGAACGAACAAAGCATGATTTTGTCCTATTATTTTATCCGGAAACGGGTACAAGAGCTGTTGAGAAATCCCATCGCACGTCGGCGTCGCTTCTTCGCTTGGGGCGATGTAAAACGTATTTGGGTGGTTTATTTACAAGAAGATAATGCGGAGGCCGAGGCGTGCGTGGCGCGTTTGAAAGCCATGGGAAAAGAGGTACGTTGCCTCGTATTCGCCCGAGAGGCATCGTCGCTTCCTCCGAAAGCAGAGGCGCGGCTGGTGTGTACGAAGGCGGATTTGAACCTCTGGGCATTCCCTTCCGAAGCGATCGAAAAAGGCTTTTGCGCAGAGGCGTGCGACGTGTTGCTCGACTTGGTGCCCGACGAAAACCTGCCCCTCCAATACCTCGAAGGGAAACACCCGGCGCCTTTCAAGCTGGGCGTCAAGAAGGCATCGGGCGGGCTTTACGACTTCGCGTTGGAGGTTTCGAAGCGCGATATTGGCTACATATTCGAACAAATGCTATTTTATTTGCAAACATTCCGCTCAGAATAAATGAAATTTGTTTATTTTTGCGGGACAATACAGAGATTTGTCAATTACAATTATGGCGGATATAAATTTGAAAGGAATGGGCGTAGCGTTGGTTACTCCCTTCAAAGAAGATGAAAGTGTGGACTACGAGGCGTTGGGCCGATTGGTGGATTACCTGCTCCAGAACGGGGCAGATTATCTGGTCGTATTGGGAACTACAGCCGAGACTCCGACATTGACCGAAGAAGAGAAAGCAGAAATCAAGAAATTGGTAGTGACGCGTGTACGTCGCCGCATCCCCATCGTATTGGGCGTAGGCGGAAATTGCACGCGGGCGATTGTAGATAAGCTGAAGCACGACGACTACGAAGGCATCGACGCGATCCTTTCCGTAGTACCTTATTACAATAAACCCTCGCAAGAAGGCATTTACCAACACTACAAGGCGATTGCACAAGCGACGGAACTCCCCGTCATCCTGTATAACGTGCCCGGACGGACGGGCGTAAACATGACGGCCGAGACAACCCTCCGCATCGCCCGCGAGTTTAAAAACGTCGTGGCCGTGAAGGAAGCTTCGGGCAACATTACGCAAATGGACGACATCATCAAGAACAAACCGGAGAACTTCAACGTCATCTCGGGCGACGACGGCATCACCTTCCCGCTCATTACGCTGGGGGCTATCGGTGTGATTTCCGTCATCGGGAATGCCTTCCCGCGCGAGTTCGGACGGATGGTGCGCCTTGGCTTGGCGGGCGATTACGATAGTGCACGCACCATCCACCATCGCTTCACCGAACTGTTCAGCCTCTTGTTTGTAGACGGGAACCCGGCGGGCGTCAAAAGTATGCTCAACATGATGGGCTTTATGGAGAATAAACTCCGTTTGCCATTAGTACCCACTCGCATAACGACTTACGAACGGATGCGCGAAGTATTGAATGCCCTTCGCATCAAGTGCTGAAAAGGGAAGAAAGAAAAAAATCGAGGGAAAACGAAAAAAAATCTCCCAAAAGATTTGCAGATACAAAAAATATCACTACCTTTGCACTCGCAATAGAGAAATAAGGCTCGTTAGCTCAACTGAATAGAGCATCTGACTACGGATCAGAAGGTTATAGGTTTGAATCCTATACGAGTCACTTCTTTTCGAGTTGCAATTGTTTGGACGGCTCGTTAGCTCAACTGAATAGAGCATCTGACTACGGATCAGAAGGTTATAGGTTTGAATCCTATACGAGTCACGAAAGCGAGAACTTCATAGAAGTTCTCGCTTTTCTTTTTTTACCATTTCCGAGCTTAGGGAAAATATGGGTCAGCGGAAAATCAATGTGGGTAGGCATAAATCATAGAAAGGGGTCAGCGGAAAATCAATGTGGGTAGGCATAA
>CALUZR010000089.1 GCA_944325335.1 uncultured Parabacteroides sp.
CCTCCCGCCAGTCCTGCGGCAAATTCAAAAGCAATCGTCAACAATGCCCAGCTTATCCCAATCAACCAGCCATCTTGGGAGGTAAAGGTTTTTATCATTCGAGGCAATAGCAACCAAGTTATCAGGAAAATACACACGCTCAATGTAATCCCGCTAACAGGCAATGCCCATTCCTCTCCGATAGCCTTCGCCAATACATATTCCCGCAATCCTCCATTGAGAATAGCTACAGGGATAAAGCAAAACCAGACGGGAATAGATTTTAATATGTTCATATTCTTTTGCTATTTAACGTGGGTTTGATATAAAAACAATAGGAGAAAATCTTCGATCGCCGGGGAGAAAATTTAGGAAGCCGGCAGGAAAAACTAACGATCGCCCGGAGAAAAGTCTATCTTTAGGCTGCAGATATATATCTTTAGGTTGAAGATATGTATCTTTAAGCTGCAGATATGTATCTTTAGGCTAAAGATAGAGATTTTCTCCTATCTTCGTAACTTTTCCTTGGGTGTCCGAAGTTTTTTCTCCCCCCCTTTTCTCTTTTTCCTTAGGCTGAATTCGCGTGATGCCTCCATTCCTCCTTCGTCATCCGCATGAAATGCTCGGTGCGGACATCGCCCAATGGAGACGTTTTGTCTTCTTCCGTATGGTGGAAACGGAACCCGCATTTCTCCATCACCCGGCGGGACTTCGTATTGCCCTCGTAATACCCGCACCAGACGGCGGTCATTCCCAAATCTTCAAAGCATCTTTTCAACAGGCAACGCACGGCTTCGGGTATCAACCCTTGCCCCCAATACGGCTTGCCTATCCAATAACCTATTTCTGCCTCCCCTTTTTGCATCGCTGCACTATGCAGGCCTTCACCAAACATGATGCCCACACTCCCGACAGGCTCATTGGTCGATTTTAGCACTACGGCATACGTCTCAGGAGCAGAGAATACCGTTCGGATTACATTTAAACTATCTTCTACGGAAGTATGAGGAGGCCAACCTGCAACGGGGCCGATGGCTGGGTCTTTGGCATATCTGTACAAGGCTTCCGCATCCGATTCCCGCCAAGGGCGGAGAATCAAACGCGAAGTAGTCAGCTGATGAGTCTTTTTCTGTTCCATTGCGCCATATTACTGATAGGTTTGCGCAAAGATAGTGTTTATACATTTAGTTTTTTGATTCCTTTTTGTGAATTTTCCCAAAAGCGGGAAGCATGCGCCCTGTATGCTAATCCAAATTCACAAGTTCATACTTCTGGCTTCCCAACCCGAGTTGTTCGGCGTATTCCAGATTATGCATCCCATGTTTGGAGTCAATGCGTTCAATAAGGTGTATCTTGCCGTGGTCTGAAGAATTACGCACAGCATCGATGCAGGCACGGTCGAGAGCTACCGGGTCGAGGGAAGCGAAGATGCCGAGGTCGCCCATCTGAGGGTTGGCTGGAGTAGCCACACAATCGCAATCCACCGAAAGGTTGTTTGCCACACTGATATACAGCGCCCGATTGCCCATATGGTCGATAATCGCTTTGGATGCCTCTGCCATGGATTCTTGGAATATGGTGTCAGCAGGTATCATATTCCAGACTTCCGTCACATTGCGGGTCTTTCCACCGGAATGGATGTACGCTTTACCCTCCGGCGAAGCAATGCCGATAGAAATGTTCTTCAATGCGCCGCCGAATCCTGCCATCGGGTGCCCCTTGAAGTGTGACAACACCACCATGAAATCATAATTCATGAAGTCTTTTCCCACAATATCCACTTTCAGGTGCTTGCCACCGTTCACCGGAAGCTCCACCTGCCCGTTGGCATCCATGATGTCCACATCAGCAATGGCGGTGAATCCGTGTTCCTCGGCCACTTTCATATGGTCGGCCACATTAGTACGTTTACCACCATAGGCAGTATTGCATTCAATAATCGTGCCTTTGACCATCTGCACCAGATCCTTAATCAGGGCAGGTTGCAAATAGTTGGGGTTACCCGCTTCTCCGGTTGACAACTTGACAGCCACATTCTTGCCTTCGGCTTTCCGCCCGAGAGCTTCATAGATTTTAATCATGTTTTCGGAAGTGATGTCTTTGATGAAATACACTTTGGGAAGCGAGGCGTTATTGTCCAACCAATTTTCCACTTGCGCATTTACCTTCTTTACACTTGTCAGCATCAAAGAAGACGCGACCATTGCTCTTAAAAAATTTCTTCTTTTCATAACTACAGTATTATTTTTTGTTTTCTACATAACGGATTACTCTCGCTGGATTGCCAACTGCCACTGCATTATCGGGTATGTCATGCGTGACCACCGAGCCTGCGCCGATAATGACATTGTTGCCGATGGTCACTCCCATCACGATGGTGGAATTGCCGTCCACCCATACATTGTCGCCGATAGTTATTGGTTTGGCGATGCCAAGTCGGTCCACACGCCCGGCTGCTTCCATCGGATGTGCCACGGCATAAATTCCCACGCCCGGTCCAATCCAAGTGTTGTTGCCGATGGTGACGGGAGCCATATCGAGAATGGTTACATTGTAATTGGTCAGGAAATTGTCGCCCACATGCAGGTTGATGCCCAAGTCGCAAAAGAAACCCGGTTTGATGCTGAGGTTCTTCCCGGCAGAGCCGAACAACTGACGCAACACCTTCTCTCGTTCTTCACTTTCGGTGATGGGCAACGCATTGAATTGCGGGCAAAGCGTTGCGGCGCGATAGTGGATTTTCGCGATTTCGGGGTCATCCATGCTGTAATATTCCCCGTTGTTGAGTTTTTCTAATTCTGTCATAGTCTTTGTTTATTTTCTGTAATGTCATTCCATGCCACGGTTGGTGCTTGCGGTAGCTGAATGTTTTCCCGTTGCAAGAGTTCCACTACTTTCTCTCCCATACAGAGGCAACAACCTGTGCATTTCGTAAATTTGAATTTTCCGACAATATCTCCGCATTTCACCGTTCCGTATGTCTTCTTAAAATGCTCAAACAATTCTTTCGACAAGGCAACGGCTTTTTCATCATCACTGGAAGCCGTATATAGACCTAACGCCATGACACCGGCCGTCAATGCTCCACAAGTGCCATCCTCGAATGTTCGTCCTATGCCTCCACGGAGTCCAGATGATATAGCCTTGATTTGCGCTTCCGTAAGATTGCTGCCCAATGTCCGGCACAACCCTAAAAGCGTGGCTTGCGAACATGAGTAGCCTTCTTCACGCAATTGGGCAATGGATAGATTGACTTTTTCTTTCATTTCATTGTCCATGTTTCTCAAAACATTTTCATAAATGACAAGTGAAGGGGGCTCTTCTGAATGCACAGGAACACAGAGTGCCGTTCCAAGTATTCCTGCGATATATAATTGCTTCCTGTCCATACGAATTAAAAATGAGAATTAATATTATCATTTTCCATGTGAGGTAATCCACTCGTTGTAGGCTTCAAACAATGGCTTACCGTCAATATAATAAATCTCGGAGATATCCGGACGCAACTGCTTCAACGTGCGGTACGCACCCGGAACAATCATTCCAAGCCGGCAATGCATTACTACCGGACGGTTCTTGGGCAGTTGCAGATACAATTCTTTCTCTTCTTCTGCAGACAATTCCTCTATAGGAATATTGACGGCTCCCTTAAAATGTTCTTGCGCATACCATCTTTTAGCTGCCACATCCACAATGACAAGGTCTTTCTTTGTTTTCATATACTCTAAAGCATCTTTTGGACTTATTGGGCCTGATGTTTCAAACTTTTCCGATTCAGACTGACAGATGTCCTCTTTCATGTTTGTCCTTTCCGTACAACTTGTATTCGCTGCCCATACAAAAGATGCGGCACAAGTCAGACAAAACATCGGAACAAGCTTCAATGGCTTAAAAACGAATGATACTTTTTCTCTTTTCATAAAACTGTTGTATTAATTTCACGATGCAAAGTTACGTCTAGATTTGTCCTCTCTGTTTTCCCAAACGTCTTATCTGTTTTATTGAAACGTCATTCTACTAACAATTGTAAATTCCTGACGGTGAAATGCCGAACTCCCTTTTGAATGCAGTAGAGAAATGGGACAGGTTCTTAAACCCTACTTCCAAATACACATCCGCAGGTTTTTTCCCCAGTTTCTCCATCAGGCATTTAGCTTCCTCTAAACGTCGCTTGACAATCCAGCGGCTGGGTGTGTTGTGGAATACCTCTGCAAAGTCTTTCTTAAATGTGGAAAGGCTGCGCCCCGTATAATGGGCAAACTCTTCTACGGTAAGATCGCACTTGTAGTTCTTGTTCATGAAATCTTCCAAATTGATTTTCCACGGTTCGGAAAAATCAAACAGCACCTGTCCCAAGTCAGGCCTCAGTTGTAACAACGTAAAGACAGCTTCCTGCAATTTGGTTTCCATCAGTTCCTTGGAAGGATACTGCTGGGCATCAAAATACTGTTCCAACGAAGAGAACAGCCCGTTTAGGAAGGGATGTTTTTCCAACATCACATAAGTGGATTTAGCCGTTATCGGATTGCTTACCAAAGGTACAGTGATGTTATGTTCATGCAGCATCCTTTTCAGGAAAGGCATTTTCAGTTGCAAAAACAAACCTTTGAACGGTTCGCCGTTCTTTGACGGTTGCTTGATTTTCTTCACCAGATGGTTACGCTTGATAAAAAAGGAATCTCCTTTTTTCAAATGATACTTTTTGTCGGGTGCAATTAAATCCAACTCCCCGGAACACAGATAAACTAACATGTGTTCCGACACCATTTCCTCACACCATTTGTCTTTCTCCACCTTGCAGCAGAAGAAAGTATCCATGTAATCATAAACTGTTATACCGGCATCCATTTTGCTAATCAATTAAAATCCAATGCAAAATTAAGCATTTTATTTCCAAAGCACTTTTCTCAAAAGTTCTTATTTGTTTTCTCAAAAGTTTTCGCCGACATTTTAATATTTATAGGCCTATCAGGAAACACTTACGAACAACGGCACATAATGAACTTTTCCTTGGGTGTCCGAAGTTCTTTCTCTCCCTTTTCCCCTTTTTCCTTAGGTCGAATTCGCGTTATGTATCCATTCTTCCTTCGTCATTCGCATGATATGTTTCTTTCTTCATGATGGATATGTTTTTATTTCTGACTCTTTATCCAAGTCCACCGATGCCAAATGCTTTCCAGCGGTCCTTGTTTATGGCGGGAAAGCCACCAGCGGCAAAATACAACCTGCAAAAAGAAGACCGCAAAGCCGATAAGCAGGCTTACGGTATAGCCGCAATAGGGCGCCAGGTAAAGCCCGAAGGGGAAATAAATAATAGCGCCGATAACGGACTGGCTGATATAGTTTGTTAAACTCATGCGTCCATAGAAACGGAGGTTCGAGACCGCTTGGCTAAAGCGCGGCGTTTGATAAAGCAACAGGAAGGATGCTACCAATACAGCGGTAAAAGAGAACTTCTGCCACATGTCGAAAGCCGTTCCGGCGGTTTGTTGGATGAACGCCTCGCCCTTCATCAACTCTTCACGTAATGCATAAAGGGGCGAAAAGAGTACGACACCGAGGATGAGCACTCGCATCCAGAAGGTCCGATTTGCCTCGGATGAGACGAAACGTCCTGTCCTTCCCAAATAGAAACCCAAGAGGAAAAGTCCTGCCGTCTGGAAGAATCGTCCGGCATTGACCGCCCAAAGGAGACTCGCCTTCTGCCCCAGCGTAATGTTGCACCAAAGGAAGTCCCAGAAATTACCAGCTTTGGTGACTTCACCCACCGCGCCATACATCTCGCCTACCTTCCAATCCGGTAATGCATGGGTCGGATTCAAAAGATGCGCCACGAAATGATACCACTCCACGGGTTGCAAGAGGAAGAAAACCGCGGCTATAAGTAATGCCCGGTCACTCCAATTCCGGGTAAAGAATAAGACCAACCCGACGACGGCAAATAGGAGCAACACGTCGCCCGCCGGGAAGAAGGCTGCATCCAGCGTAGCAAACCCGACCAACAATACCAACCGCCAGAGGAAACGATACCCGAAATCCTTTCCCCGTATCCGTTGGTTATGGCTTTGGATATAGAAAGTAAAGCCGAACAAGAGGGCGAAAATCGCATACGCCTTGCCTGCAAAGAGGGCAAACGTACTTGTAAACACGCCCTGGTCGAGCACGTGCAGCCAACCCGACGCCGACGTAGGATAGACCGGAAAGATAAAGTGTTCCAAATTATGCACCAAGACGATAGCCATGACGGCAAAACCGCGCAACGCATCCACTGCCTCAATGCGTGGCGCTTTCGTGAGAGATGTTTCCATGATTCAATATTATTTATCCGTTATTTATAGGACGCAAAGGTAAGTACATTTCCGCGCATTTCCAACCGTCCAGCCGCAACCCCTTGCATATCTCGCCGATAATTCGTAAGTTCGCGACTTTAATCACTTAATCAAATAAACAATATGGCAAACGGAGAGTTACGTTCGGGTGAACGCGTGCTGGCGGTGGATGCGCTGCGCGGCTTTGCGGTGATGGGTATCGTGCTGTTGCACAATATCGAACATTTTAATTTCTATTCTTTTCCAGAGGTGTCGTCCCCCTTCTTAGGAAGTTTGGATAAGCAGTTATGGGACTTGCTTTTCTTCCTCTTTTCGGGTAAGGCGTATGCGATTTTCGCCCTCTTATTCGGTTTTACCTTTTATTTACAGAACCATAATTGCGAACGGCGGGGCGAGGATTTCCGCAATCGGTATATGTGGCGATTGGTGTTGTTGCTGGGGTTCGGGTTTATCAATGCGTCGTTCTTTCCGGGCGAGATCTTAGTGCTTTATGCTTTGCTCGGCTTCGTGCTGGTACCGGTGCGGCATTTGTCGGACAAAGTCGTGGCATGGATTGCCTTTATTCTGATGTTGCAACCCTTGGAGTGGTGCAAAGTAGTGTATGCGCTCATCCATCCAGAGGCGAATCCGGAGCAGATGATCTTCTCGTTGGGGGATGTTTATCCAGAACTGGGCGGGCATTCGCTCTGGGAGATGATCAAGGTGAACTTCGTGACCGGGCAGCTCGCCAGTTTGAATTGGGCATGGTGCTACGGGCGTGTATTCCAGACCGCCTCGCTCTTTATGATTGGAATGCTTTTAGGACGAAAGGGATTGTTCCGCCTGACGGAAGAGACACATACCCAAGTGATGCGCTTCTGGCAACGGGTTGCCTTCTATGCCCTTCCGAGCGCCGTCTTGCTCTATTTCGGGAAAGAATTCATCTATGGCCAAATCGCGAATCCATTCCTGAAGGCTACGATGCAAACCATTTGGAACTCGTGGTACAATCTGGCGTTCATGCTGGTCATGGTCAGTGTCTTCCTGTTGCTTTATTGGATAAACGAGGGGCGGGTGCAACGGATATTGGTTCCTTATGGCAAGATGAGCCTGACGGACTATGTCTCGCAATCCATCATCGGTAGTTTCCTCTATTTTGGGTATGGCTTGGGATTGCATCAATATTGCGGGACGACGTACAGCCTCCTCATCGGCATCGCCTTCTTCCTCCTGCAATTAGGTTTTGCCCACTGGTGGTTCCGCCATTTCCGCCGCGGACCATTGGAAACCCTTTGGCATCGATTGACGTGGATCGGGAAGAAGTAGCCTGTCCTTTTTCCCAAATATAGGCATAAATGGCGGAATTTACCGTTCAAAAGGGAGCCGTTTATGCCTATATTTTTAGGGGGGAAACCGGGTCAGCGGAAAAATTCGGGTCAGCGGAAAATCAATGTGGGTAGGCATAAATCATAGAAAGCCTGTAGAGGAAGAATTTTTCGTCCACAA
>CALUZR010000090.1 GCA_944325335.1 uncultured Parabacteroides sp.
AACTGACGGACGATGAACAGAAAGCCATCCGCCGTTTGGATGCGGGACATCCTTTTGCAGCCGACTTCAATGACCCTGTGTTGGCAAAGTATCTGCTTGGCTATGACAAGCAATTCAATCCCAATAACCAGAAATAAAGAATGCAAGACAGGATTGAGTGCTGTTCACCCCAAAGGCGAATGGCACTCGTTTCTTATTAACTCCCTTCTACTCGAAAGCTTTCCAAAGCAAACCCACCTAAATTTTGCAACATAGATTCAATCTTTCAAAGAAAAGTTGTATTTTTGTCTTTGTAAAAACGGAAATGTATGATGCCATCTATATTAATAGTAGAAGACGATATTACGTTCTCTTTCATGTTGCAAACATGGTTGAGCAAAAAAGGGTTCCAGGTGTGCGCATTCTCGTCGGTCGCTGAAGCTAAACGGGACATGGCGGACCATGCTTATCAATTAGTCCTATCAGACTTGCGGCTTCCAGACCAAGATGGTATTGATTTATTGAAATGGGTAAAGGAAGAACACCCTGATACGGCACTGATCATGATGACAAGCTATGCGGACATCCAGACGGCGGTGCAGGCCATCAAGCTGGGTGCGGCAGATTATATCTCCAAACCGCTGAATCCGGAAGAGCTTTTGAAGAAAATTCAGGAGACTATCCAAGTGCCCGACGAGGAGCCGGCCGAAACGCGCGAAGAGGCTTTGCAAAATCCATATATCGAGGGGATCAGCCCGGCGGCGGTCTCGCTCTTCGAACATGTGCGCCTCGTCGCGCCTACCGAGATGTCGGTCCTCATAAACGGTTCGAGCGGGACGGGCAAAGAGTACGTCGCGCGGCGCATCCACGAACAAAGCAACCGGGCGAAAGGACCGTTCGTAGCGGTCGATTGCGGCGCCATCCCGAAGGATTTGGCCGCCTCGGAGTTTTTCGGGCACGTCAAAGGTTCGTTCACCGGCGCGATTGATAATAAAACCGGCGCTTTCGTGGCGGCCCAAGGCGGGACGCTTTTCTTGGACGAGATCGGGAACCTGACGTACGAAGTGCAAGTCCAGCTCCTCCGCGCCTTGCAAGAGCGGAAAATTCGCCCCGTGGGAAGCAACCAGGAGATCGCCATCAACGTCCGCCTCGTCTCGGCCACCAACGAGAACCTGCGCCAGGCCATCGAGAAGGGGGATTTCCGCGAGGACCTCTACCATCGTATCAACGAGTTCACCATCCGCATCCCCGACCTCCGCGAACGGCAAGAGGACCTACTCCTCTTCGCCAACCATTTCCTCGACTTGGCCAATATAGAGTTGAAAAAGAACTTGATCGGGTTCGACGACGAGACCATCCGCCTTTTCCAGTCCTATTCCTGGCCGGGAAATCTGCGGCAGATGAAAAACGTCATCCGCTATGCGACGCTCTTGGCGAAAGGACGCTACATCACGTGCGCTGAATTGCCCGACGAACTACAGGAAAGCCGACATCCGAAGACGCAACCCGTCTCCCAGCTCAAGGACGAAAACCACGAAATCGACCTCATCCGCAAAGCCCTCGCCGAATGCAATCACAACAAAACGCGGGCGGCGCAACTCTTGGGCATCGACCGCAAGACGCTTTACAACAAACTGAAGTTATACCATATAGAATAAGGTGTGATGGAAAACTTTGCCGCCATCGATTTTGAAACCGCCAACCGGGAAGCGAGCAGCGTATGCAGCGTCGGGGTGGTCGTCGTGCGCGGGGGCCAAATCTCCGAACGCATCTACCGCCTCATCCACCCCGAACCGGACTATTATCTCTATTGGAATACGCGCGTCCACGGACTTCGGGCGGAAGACACGGCCTCCGCCCCCCTCTTTCCCGATGTGTGGAAAGAGATTGCCCCACGGATCGAAGGCCTGCCCCTGGTGGCGCACAACAGCCCCTTCGACGAGCGATGCCTGAAAGCCGCCTTCCGGACCTACGGCATGGATTATCCCGACTACACGTTCTATTGCACCTGCCGGGCCTCGCGCCGCACGTTTGGCAAAACGCTTCCGAACCACCAGCTCCAGACCGTGGCCGCCCGCTGCGGATATGACCTCACGCAACACCACCACGCCCTGGCCGACGCCGAAGCCTGCGCTTGGATTGCATTGCGGATTATTCCGGAACCGCTCACCCCGCCTTGCCAATATACGGTGGAAGAATTGCGGGAATGGGTGAAGCAATCCCTGAAAGATGCAGAAATGGGATTAGGACAAGATGCGGATGAAGTCCTTAAAGAAATGGAGACATGGTAAAAGTTGAATTTACGGCTGAAGCAAGAAAGGCATTCCCTAATCCTACTCGATTGCCTGATTAAAAAGGAATAAAAACACGGAGACACAGAGACGCGGAGTTTATTTTCCTCCTTTTGACAAACCAAATCCCTTTACTTCACTTCAAATTCCTCCTCGTCCGAAAAGATCCGCTTGTCGGGCGTAATGATGTCCCACAATATCCGGTATTTTCCCGGCTGCATCGGTGCACGCAATGTTTGTGCCGCCTGGCGCGTGCTCGTCGAGAGGCCGAAGGGATAAATCGTCTGTCCCTTTTCTTCTTTCGATTCGGGGGTTCCGTACATGGTTTCAATAAGGATCGCTCCAGCTGGTGTGTTATAAATGGCGCAACGCGTATCGGTTGGTTTCATCAGTTCGATGGAACGGATGTCTCCGGCGCTCCAATCCAGTATGTAATCGATGTTTCCCATTTGCAATTCGCCGTCGACTACCACTTGCAGCCTTCGCGCGCTTCCGCCGCCCAACGCATGGAAGCCTTCGAAGCGGACGGATTTCCATTCAATCGTCGTCTCGCCATATTCACGGGCAGCGGCCATTTGGTCCGTCACGCGGGTGGAGGTGAAGACCTCTTTCTGTTCCCGTAATTCTTTCAACGTGCCTTGGAGCGCCCCGGCCCCGCTGCCGCTTCCATTCCGCGTAATTTGGATAGCCGGGAAGCGCCCCAGCATCGAACGGACACTCATCGAACCGTACTTTTCCAATTCTTCCCGCTCGATATAATTCGTCGGCATCCGGCTTATCTCCTGGATGTCGACAGGGCGGCGCGACTGGACGGTTATCTTGTCGATCTGGTAGACCTTCTGGTTGTTTTCGTCCACGCTGTATTGCAGGCTCGTATCTCCCACAAGGATCTCTTCCGCCCGGTTTCCCCCGTCGGGCAACGAAAAGCGGCGCGGAACCAGGACTGCCGGGAAGGGAAGTTCCGCGATCTCGAACCCGCAATCCTGCGCCTTCCCCTTGCGGTTCTTGGCCGTCAGGCGGAACGCGCTGCCGGTGGGGTAATCGTCTACGGTGACGGTGAATTTCCCATCCTCGCCTATCGTGCCGGAATAGAACATATGCGCCTTCTTGTCTTGCACGTCGATTAATCCCGGACCGAATGGTTTCCCTTTCCGGTCTATCGCTTTCCCCGAAATCAGCATGATATCTTCTATGTAATACGGATATTTCATCTCACCCGCCAAATATCGTTTCAATGGGAAGCGGACGAAGCGCGCCGTGCAAAGCCAGTTGTCCAATGCCCCAGCCAGCTCGCGCCATTCCTTGTCTTTCAAATAAGGGAAGCGCACCGGCGAAAAGAGATCGTTCCCGAAATGCAACACTTCCGCGGCTTGCACGGCCAGCAAATCGTCCGCCTGCACGATCCGGGCGAACATACGCGCGCCATTCGCGTTTTCTATATTATAATGTATAGGCTCGCCGGGCAGATAGGCCGCTTTCTCCAAATGGCATGCCGGAAGGTTCTCCGTTTCCATCCCGTCTGCCAACCAAAGCAACCGCTCGCTCACCACGTTTTGCGCCGTATCCGTCAGGAACAACGCCAAGCAGCCGCTCGCGAATCCTTCCAAGCTCATCACCGCCATCCGTTGTTTCGCATTGACGGGGATTTCCATCATGCCTTTATCCGCATGATAAAGGTAGAGATGCCAATCCGCATCCGTGCGGGTAGAAAGGATACGGCACATCAGCCTATTCCGGTTTACCATCGCCTGCAAGGCCGTTTCGCCCCGCTCCGCTTCCAATGGGAGTAGGAACGTTTGCCCTTCGTATGGGATTAGCAAATGGTACGTTTCACCGGGCTGTGCCATGAATGTCAGCCTGCCTAAACCAGATGCCGCCGTGGAAATATTACGCGCCAATGTATCATTCTGATTATTTAAAAGAAATATTTGCTCCGCTTTGATGGGAAAGCCATCTTCATCCGTCACGCAGATAGCCACGTTTTGCAGGAACCCGTCCACCAGCCTCCCACCTTCCGGAAAAACTTGGACTTGCAACGCGCAACCCTCCAACCTCCGGGGCAACGGCACACCCATCAGGAAAGGCACGACGGAATAACCCTCTGCCGCAAAATTCTGCATCCAGCGCGTATAGCCCCGCACGTAATACACGCCCGGTTTCCATTCAATCTGCGTTGGCAACCCTATCTGGAAATATCCCGTCGAATCGCACGCCGCCTTCCACCGCCCCAACAAGGAGTCCTGCGCGTTGATGCATTCCACATACACATAGCGGCTAAGCGGGGAAAAAGAGGAAGCGGCCGCCCGCAACTGCCCCTCGACCCACAACGTATCGCCCGCCACGCCATTCTCCTTTTCCGGAGCCAAGAAAAGACGTTCGGTATAAAGCGGTTGCGCGCCCGCTTGTAGGCAGAGCACATACATAAAAATGAATAGGAGGAGCTGTTTCATGGCTTTTTTATTAGATTATTCACAAAATCACATTACCATATTATTCGTAAAATCGCATAATGAGAGATTATTGTTACATAATCATGCTGGTGGTAATAAACAGAAAACTTCATATCCCAGAATCCTTGTTCCTTGTATGGTTCATAAATACGTTTCATAAATTCTTCTTTGTTCATTACAATATGGACATGATTTCCACTGATGCTCAACGTCCCAAAAGGAATCGTATTAAATGTAAATTGAGCATCGGTAGGAAGACAGCTCATAGTCGCATCTACTACAATTTCAGGCTGGGATAAATCTACACTGGCAGCGGCACAAAATACCTCTGGGACATTGGAAACTGCATCTATTTCTGTTTCATCAACCCAACTTACCAATACTTCTTGCGCTTTACCATCCAAACAAGCGCACATAAACAAGGCTACAATAGCCAAAGCTGTTTTCAAATAATGTTTCATGGTCTTTTTGTTTTGTAGTTAAACGATAAATGTGTTACAAAATTAGAGGATTTAATTAGAAATACAAAGAAAAACACGTCCGAATATTTGTTTTTATAAGGAAAATCCATAACTTTACAACCGTTGTGAATAATTTCGCAGCACGCGAAGAGGCTTTGCAATGATTGCAAAACGATTTCCAGAAGCTGGAGAAGGCTTTGCAATGATTGTAAAACGATTTCCAGGAGCTGGAGAAGGTTTTACAATGATTGCAAAATGATTTCCAGGAGCTGGAAGGGCTTTACAATGATTGCAAAATGATTTCCAGGAGCTGGAAGGGCTCTGCAATGATTGCAAAATGATTTCCAGGAGCTGGAAGGGCTCTACAATGATTGCAAAATGATTTCCAGGAGCTGGAGAAGGCTCTGCAATGATTGCAAAATGAATTTCAAAGGTAAAAATATAGAGTCGTAAATAATTAAATTTTAGTATTATGGAAGAAATAATCTATGGTTTTTCAAGGCAAAACGCACAGAATGCGGTTCATGTGCAGTATGCAAGATTGTTGTTGGGCGAAGTCCCCGAGGAAATCGCCACGAAGTATGGATTTACAAGCCAACGTTCGCTTTTGGCGACGGCGGTAAACAACGAAGAGGCGGGCTTCAAACCGGAACGGGGCTTTTTCGATACGAAAAAAATCCTGGCGACGGATGCCGCGCGGGACAGTGTATACCTGTTGTATCGGCAAATTGTCCGCGCCTTTGCGGAATATGCGCCGGACGAAGAACGGAAGGAGGCCGGCGAATTGCTGAATTTCGCGTTTAACGAGGCGGGCGACAATGTGCAACGCCTGAGTTACGATGCCGAAACGGCTATCTTGATTGATTTGGTGGAAAAATTTCGGACGGAAAAATATGCGGCAGCGTTGGCTACGCTGGGGCTGGAAAGTGCACCGGACGAAATCGAAGCCGCCAACGAAGAATTCCAAACCATCTACCGCCAGCGCATGCGTACCGAGCGCGAGAAAACCATCGCGACGGACATGAAGCTGCTCCGGGCCGCTACGGATGATGCTTTTGATAACCTGGCCAAGGCCGTCAATGCCCT
>CALUZR010000091.1 GCA_944325335.1 uncultured Parabacteroides sp.
AAATGCTTTACAAATTTTGGAAAAGTCCACGCAGCCGTGGGAAATGCTTTACAAATTTTGGAAAAGTCCACGCAGCCGTGGGAAATGCTTTACAAATTTTGGAAAGGCCTGCGCAGCCGTTGCGATGTGTCCGTAAATTTTCCTATTTTCATTCCCTACCGTTTGCCATCTGCCCAAATATTCGTACTTTTGCTCAAACGAATTTTAAATGAAATAGAAAGATGGCAAAGTATAAACGTATTCTTTTGAAATTAAGTGGTGAATCGCTGATGGGCCACAAGCAATATGGTATCGACGAAGTGCGTCTGGGCGAATATGCGGCGCAGATTAAGGAAATCGTGGAAATGGGCGTGCAGGTAGGCATCGTGATAGGTGGCGGAAATATTTTCCGCGGACTGAGCGGCGCTTCGAAGGGTTTTGACCGCGTGAAGGGAGACCAGATGGGTATGTTGGCAACGGTAATTAACAGTTTGGCACTCAGTTCGGCACTCTCGGCTTTGGGTGTAAAGGCGAAAGTGCTCACGGCCATCCGGATGGAACCGATTGGCGAGTTTTACAACAAATGGTGCGCTATCGAGTTGCTGGAGGCGGGGAATGTGGTGATCATGTCGGGCGGGACGGGTAATCCTTTCTTCACGACCGACACGGGTTCGTCGCTCCGAGGCATTGAAATCGAAGCGGATGTCATGTTGAAAGGAACACGAGTAGACGGTATTTACACGGCCGATCCGGAAAAAGACCCGACCGCAACGAAATTCTCTGACATTACTTACGACGAAATTTATACGCGCGGCTTGAAAGTGATGGACCTTACCGCCACGACGATGTGCAAGGAGAATAATCTTCCTATCATTGTCTTCAATATGGACGTGAACGGAAACCTGAAAAAAGTCCTCGCAGGCGAGAATATTGGCACGTATGTGCATAATTAAAGAATCTTTCCCTATCTTTGCAAGAAATTAAACATTAAAATATAGCAGTAGAATATGATGGATACGAAGAAAATCGTGAAAGATGCAGAAAGCAAAATGGAATCTGCAATCCTTTATTTGGATGACCAGTTGGCGCATATCCGCGCAGGTAAAGCTAACCCGAAGATCCTGGACGGAATCCGCGTCCCTTATTACGGAAGCGTAGTGCCGCTTAGCAACGTGGCTTCTATCAATACGCCCGACGCGAAGACGATCATGATCACACCGTGGGAGAAGAATTTGATTAAGGAGATTGAAAAAGCAATCCTGAATTCGGAAGTAGGTATTACGCCGGAGAACAATGGCGAAGTAATCCGACTTGGTATTCCTCCGCTCACGGAAGAGCGTCGTCGAAACTTGGCAAAGCAATCGAAGCAAGAGGCTGAAACGGCAAAGATCAGTGTCCGCAATGCACGTCGTGATGCCATTGAAGCTTTGAAGAAGAGCATCAAAACGGACGGTGTGCCCGAAGATGTGGAAAAAGATGCGGAAGCCGACGTGCAGAAGGTGCATGACAAATACATCAAGAAGATTGATGAACTGTATGCAGCCAAGGAAAAAGAAATCATGACAGTATAAATGAAGGGGTTGGTAATTCGAAATACGGGTAGTTGGTATACAGTTCAGACGGACGACGGGCGATGGATCGATAGTAAGATCAAAGGCGTATTCCGTCTGAAAGGTATCCGCACGACGAACCCAGTGGCCGTGGGAGACCGCGTGGAGATTGTAGAGAACCAAGAGGGGACGGCATTTATTACGAAGATAGAGGAGCGGAAGAACTACATCATCCGACGCGCCTCGAACCTTTCGAAGCAAGCTCATATCATCGCGGCCAATATAGACCAGGCGATGCTCATCGTGACGGTCAACTACCCGGTTACCACCACTATCTTCATCGACCGCTTCTTGGCGACGGCCGAGGCATATCGTATTCCGGTCCGTTTGGTGTTCAATAAAATCGACCGATATAATGAAGATGATAAGGAATACTTGCAAGGATTGATTACGCTTTATACGACGATCGGCTATCCTTGCTCTACCGTATGCGCCTTGTCGCAAGAAGGTATGGAGGCGTTGAAGGCGGAATTGAAAGGGAAAATTACATTGCTCTCCGGGCATTCGGGCGTGGGGAAGTCTACTTTGATCAACCAGTTGGTTCCGGGCATCGGCTTGCGTACGGGGGAAATCTCCGAATACCATAACAAAGGAATGCACACGACAACCTTTTCCGAAATGATCGCCTTGCCCGAAGGCGGGTATCTGATTGATACGCCGGGTATAAAAGGATTTGGAACCATCGACATGGAAGAGGCGGAAGTCTCTCATTATTTCCCGGAAATATTCAAAATGGCTGCGAATTGCCGTTTTGGGAATTGTACACATCGCCACGAACCGGGGTGTGCCGTGTTGGAAGCCGTGAAGGAACATTTAATTAGTGAATCTCGCTATAAAAGTTATTTGAATATATTGGAAGATAAAGACGAAAGTAAGTACCGTGAAGAGTATTAATGGTGAAGATAAAAAATGAAAACAAAAGCAAAAAAACAAAAATATTATGGGTAGTAGTTTCTATTTTGCCAAATGTGTTTGTTTCCGCCCAGCATCAGATTCAAGGAAGAGTGACGGATCCGATCGGTTCGCCTCTTGAAGCTGCAGTGGTGGTATTGATGGATTCAGAAAATGGAAATGTACTTCAGCAAGGCATTACGACGGCAGATGGAAAATACAATATGGAGGGAACTGGAAGTCTGCAATTATACGTTCGGAACCTTGGCTTTGAGCCTTATGTGAGTCAGCCTTTCCAAGTAATAAGCGATACGGTCATTCCGGCAATTCAGCTACAAACAGAAGATTTTAAGCTGGATGAAGTGGTTGTGGTTGGCGAGAAACAATCTCCCTCCATGCGAATTGAAAATGGAAAGATGATCTATACGCCAAAGAACAGCAGCGTGACGGTAGGAAATACAGCCCTTGAACTTTTAAAGAAAACGCCCGGCGTGCTGGTGGATGGTGAAAACAACATCAGTGTAGGAGGACGGAATGGCGTGTTGATCTTGCTCAATGGAAAGCAAACCTATATGCAGAAAGAGGAACTGGTCGCTTTGTTGCGGGCAACCCCGTCGTCTTCTATTTCATCGGTAGAAGTCATGCATAATCCTTCTGCGCAATACGATGCGGAAGGATCGGGTGGAATTATCAATATCAATATGGATAAGAAGAAAACCGAAGGGATATTCTTTTCCTTCAACAATGGACTTTCTTATTGGGAGAACTTGCGGGAGAATACGGAATTATCATTCAGCTATGCAGAAAACAAATTGAGTTTGTCGGGAAACTATAGCCATGCTTTCGGCTATTATAATATGGATTACGGAATGCATCGCATACAAAATGGAAAAGATTATAATAGCCCCACGCAAGATACCGACAAACGTAAAACCATTTCCGGCAATTTAAACTTGGAATATGCTTTAAACGAGAAGCAGACGATCGGAGGCCGTATCGACATCAATACATTGTTTGGGCCGGGACAAACTAATACCGTGACCGAAATTCGGGATGCCAGCACGCGCATCTTAGAACAAACGCTTTACGCCAGCAATGAATATTACAAGCAGAAAGGGAATAGATATGGAGGAAATCTCTATTACATGGCGACGCCCAAAGAGGGCATCAGCTATTCTCTCGACTTGAATTATGCCTGGTTCGATGGAGGTTCGGGCAATCTTCAGCCTAATAAATATGTAGCACCCGGTGGAAACGTACTTCAAGATAATTTGTACAAATCTGTAAACAGTAGGAATATACATATTTATGCCTTATCGTATGACCAAAAACATCCTTTGTGGGGTGGCGAATTGAAGTCCGGCGTTAAGTTTTCATCCGTCGATGCCGACAATGGATATCAGTTTTATGATGTAGAAGATAAGGTGGAAACGATCGATAAATCCCAATCGAATGACTTCAGGTATAAGGAGCAAATTTTAGCCGCCTATCTTTCGTATGCCCGTCCGTTAGGGAATAAAATCAGCATGGAGCTGGGTTTGCGAGGTGAATATACCTTTTCAGATGGCCTTCTCCATACGATGGACGGAAAAGGAGGAGAGGAAAACAAGCGAAATTACTTGAATCTTTTTCCGACATTCCAGTTGAATTACCAAATTAAGGAAGACAAAGCGTTGGCATTTAGCTATGCAAGTCGCATCGACCGGCCGGCGTATCAGGATTTGAACCCTTTCGAATATTTGCTGGACGAGCTTTCTTATTGGAAAGGAAATCCGTTTCTTACACCCCAAAAGACGCATCAATTCGCAATTACCTATTCGCATAAACAGACGGCTTTGACTGCTTCCTATTCTTATATGAAAGACTATAAAGCGCAAATAACCGATACCCTTTCGGTCGATAAGGTAATTATGACGCCGCGCAATATCGGGAAGCAGCAGCGGGTGTCGCTTACTTTGTATCAAGGATTTAATATCGTTCGTGGATGGAATATGAATTTAAATCTGACCGGATATTATGTAAAGAACGACATTGCCTTCGATGCGTATCGCCAATTTGATTTGGATCGCTTTGCTGGCATCTTTTCAATTCAAAATACGATTCGCATTCCTTGGCAAATTCAGATGGAGTTGAACGGATCATTCATCACGAGACGTTTAGGGGCATCCAATGAATATGTCGAACCTTCTGGTTATGTGGATGTGGGTTTAAGTAAAAGTTTTGCCAATAAGAAATGGACAATCCATTTGGCTATGAGCGATGTTTTTTGGACAAGTCGATGGGATAATTATAGTTCCTTCGCTGGTTTCCAATTGTGGAATTGGGGTAAAAGCGAATCAAGACAAATTAAATTGAATATAACCTATCGGTTTGGCCAAAAGAAAAGCAGCACCCATCATAGCCGTTTTAATGAGATTGAAAGATTATAATAGTTAGGTTTAAAACCGAATCCAACGAGAATCGAAAAGAAACATAGTTATAATCGGAAACGAACATAGTTATAAACGAAAAGGAAGATAGTTATGAATGGAGAGGATTATAGTTATAAAAAAGAGGGTTTATAACTATCTAAGAATGAAGCGAGATTAAAATTCTTTGTAAAAAAGTTGGGAAAACATTTGGTGGGTAATGAAAAAGTGTCTACCTTTGCACCCGCAATCGAGAGAGATGCGGTAATAAAGGATAAAGAAAACAAAAACTTCCAAGAA
>CALUZR010000092.1 GCA_944325335.1 uncultured Parabacteroides sp.
TGTATAAAACGGATTCATTCATGCGACAAAGGTACAACTTTTACTCGTCTTATCCACATAAATTTTCCGCTGACCCGCAATATTTCTGCATTCCGCTGTTCACGGTGAACTCCCTGCCGCAAAACGCACATTTCCTTGTTTTCTTCATACTTCACTTTTTAGACGTTTGACATGAAAATCCTGCATCCCTGCCGCGTGTGAACCGTCGTAAACGCATGTAAACCGTTGTCGCCTTTCCGGGAATGCGTTGCAGCCATCAAACGTCCGTTACGGTTTTGTCGCCGTCCGTAAACAGCCGTAAACCGTTGTCGTCTGTCTTACTTTCGCCACATTCCGCAAGCCGTGAAAGTTCTTCGCGGTAGAAATACGTTGCAAAAATATACTGAAAGTCAGGGAAATCCAAAAAGCACCCGTGAAGTGTTAAAAATGGAAGAGTATTAAAAATCAATACTTTGCAGATGGTTAGTCGTGGTAGTTTGTGGTTGGTTATATGGCTCTAATTACAACCATAAAAAGCATGATCTCCAATAGTAGTAATGGAATCCGGAATTGTGATACTCGTCAGAGAGACACAATCAACAAAAGCCCCCTTTCCAATAGTAGTAACGGAATCCGGAATCGTGATACTCGTCAGAGAGGTACATCCTCTAAAAGCATCTTCACAAATAACGCTTGTCCATTCTCTAACATTATATGATTTTAAACCACGATTTCCTTTAATCAACTTCTTCCTATCTGCACTATATATCACCACAAATTCATCCTCCCACCGACCATCTTCTTCTGTGGCTTTTGTAGGAATTGGAGGTATTATTTCCAATTGCAAACCGGAAGTAAAACTGTTCACCAGTTGCTTCCCAAATTCATTCGAATAGAAATTGGCTTCAACAAATTGAGAAATAATTTGATTACAGAAAGCCTCGCGCTCGTTTAATGGTTTAAGTGATAATTCATAGACACGTTGAGCTAACGTATCTTCCAAAATCGCACGCCGATAAGCTCGCTTCAATCGTTCATCGCCCCGATAGAAGTCCGCAATCAGATTGCTAAGCTTTTGCCGGTTCTTATATAGCTCCGCGCCATAAAGCGAAACCAAATATTTCAAGAGATCATCCATCTCCGTATAGCTACTCGCCGTC
Organism: uncultured Parabacteroides sp.; assembly: GCA_944325335.1. GTDB lineage: Bacteria > Bacteroidota > Bacteroidia > Bacteroidales > Tannerellaceae > Parabacteroides. The sequence goes on from CALUZR010000092.1 coordinate 1,140, forward strand.
TCTACATTGAGAATCGGAGCCCCACAGAAGGGGCAATTCGTTAATGATACCGATATATTTTTAGATGGTGTCCATTCTCCACCGCATTTTTCGCATTTCATATTATACATTATTTATAATTCTACTCACCGAAATATCATCCCCGCTTCCTTTCTCTGACATCTTCGGCAGGAAATCATCCATTTCAGCACGAGCTTCCTTCAATTCTTCCTTTTGGAAAGTTAAGAAAACCTCTTGGTAAAAGTCGTATAAATCTGCATCGTTTGCAAAACAATCGTCCACGCCATCGCTCCCTACGAAGATGGCCGAAGGGAAATGATCGGTATGGAAACAATGCCGGAAGTTTTCCAAGGGCTTCTCATCGCAAAGCGAAGTGGTTATGTTTAGGAAACATTTATCGTCCCACGGAATCGGTTGGTAAAAATAGTCATCTGCATCACGCGCTACGCATTTGCCATCACCTATGTGAATACCAAACCAAAAATGCTCCGGATATGCTACAACAGCAATCAACGTCGCTCCATACGCCTTGACAAAATAAGCGTCCGGATTCGCCTCATAACGTACCCGCCCTTTGTCGCTCATCTGCGCCTTCTCCGATTCCGTAAACGGATGGCGTTGATAATCCTCGCGAATCGCTTTCCCAAATTGTAAAGAATATTCATTTCCAACTGGCGCATCAATTCCTCCAAACGAAACGACGATAAATCCGTCTCCTTCATCACCTGCATAAAACGATTAATGGCTTCTTGTGTAGTCCGCACAGCAAACTTTGAACCCCGGTCGCTCCGAAAATAATCGGAACTTCCATGCCCGTCACTTACAATCGCTACCGCATAAAAGTCCTTTGCGCGAAAACGGGAGAAAGCATAATCTTGACACACTTTCCCCGTTCCATTATGCGATGCGCCTTGATGGCAGGCATGAAAAGCTACTATCTTATCCTTAATTGAATTCATTCAAATCTACATCTTCAATGTTTTGCGTATCGACATAATCTTTCACTTGGCTAACGACCTTATCCTGCTTGCTGGTATCATCCACGCCGCTACTCTTGCTATTCATTTGCGAAGAGGTGACGCTTACAAACTTGATAATGGCTTTCAACGCCGAGCGATTGTGTACTTCAATCACCGCTTCGCTATTACCCGTAAATTCTGCCAATACATTCTTATCCGCATCATTTCCTATTGCAATCGCAATCTTGATGGCGTGTTTGAACCAATTATTCTTTTTAATATTTTCTAATCCCACTTTGTATTCATCCGTTGGCTTACCATCAGACAAAAGAATAATTACTGGAGCAAACGAACCTGCTGCCTCTTGCAAAAATTGGGTTCTAGAAAGTTTCTCGTTCAATTTGTTCATCGCCAAACCGAAGCTGGTCAATCCGCCTACTTGCAAATCGTTCCATTGGAAGTCGGCCGAGCCTACCGGCTGCGGATAGATCCAACGGGCATCCGTATCGAATTACAAAGCAGCCACCTTGATAGCAGCATCTGGATTACTATCCGACAAGTCCCGTAAATCCGGAACCGTTTCCTGAATGGCATCATTTACAGAATCAATCTTATCCCCATACATACTACCTGATTATCGACTACGAAGAACAACACCATCGTTCTTCTGGCTATTTTAACTCTTTCGGTATTCATTGTATTTTGTATTTATTCTCTTTATATTACTTATATAACATGTGCTTCCGTTCCGTTTCCAAACGAAATAAGATTACCAATTAATAAAGGTACTGCTTCGCCGGGGGCGATAGGACGTGTCTTCCCACTTTTCGTGGTCAGCATCCATGTATCGTTTGTTTGATTCTTTAAGCCAAACAATCCGGGTGTCTTTTTGCTTTCCACGACAATACCTGTACAGGTATTCAGTTTTTATTCTGCCCGATTGGTAATATACTGGTAAACCTTTTTATCTCTACAAATGGCCACCTTATTGACAATCTGTTCGCCTTCCAACGGATGATTGTTGAAAAACAACAGGAAAAGAATGACCGCTAATGAAAAACGATCGGATTGCGAGAACGATAAATTGATATTCTGCGATAGTTAATAATTTATTATTTATTAAATATCAAATAGTTGTGCAGGTTGCTACTGTCGGTAAAACTCACTAAATCCCCCTAACTGAAATAGTTTGTTTACGCAGAATTAGTGGAAATGAAAGTTATTATTAAATCTATTGGGAATAAACATCAATTTATTTGTATTGGTGTCATACATAGTGCTGTCGCAAATTATTTGTGCATTTGCGACAAAATGAATTATGACTCTAAGCATGGGGTACGAAAATACAAAGTTTCCCATCAATAACTGTTTTGGTAGTAAATATAATATTCATATAATCTGGCTGATTCAAATATTCGAGCGTAAAGTCAGCGAATTAATTACCAAACAGCAACGCAAATGAAAATAATTCATTATTTTTGTAGCCAAAAGGTGTAATAATGGAAAATATAAATCGAATTAAACTCGTTTTGATTGAGAAAAAACGTACTAGTAAATGGCTCTCAGAGCAAATGGGAGTTAACCCATCTATTGTGTCAAAATGGTGCACAAATACATCACAGCCAGATATTACTAGTTTGCTAAAGATAGCAGACTTATTGGAAGTTGATATTAAGGAACTGATAGTTCGTGAGTACAAAGCTTATTTATTATCGCAAACATAACCAAACTA
>CALUZR010000093.1 GCA_944325335.1 uncultured Parabacteroides sp.
AATATACGCCCGAAGAGCGATTGGCATTGGCAAAGCGACATTTGGAGACGCATCCTTTCCTGACCGTCACGGATTATTGCCAACTCACGGGATTACTCCGCGATACCGCCGCCAAAGAACTAAGACGCTGGAAGATGGATGCGACGTCGGGCATCGAGACAAAAGGTATCGGGACGCACAAAGTGTACGTATTACGGGAAACGACCGGCGACCTTTCTGCCGAAAAGTAAGGCAATCCCCCGTTTTTCGTCATCCGCCTACGGGAAACGGGGCGTTTCTTTTCCCCAAAAGGAAAGGAAACGATGAAAGTATTTCTTGACGTCAAGAGCAGGATAATACGAAGAATTATGCGTATATTTGTATCGCATAACTTCCCACGACGGAAAGCCGTTGCAAGAACCTTTTAAAAACATTACATCATGAGAAACGAAATGCCTCAATTACCCTATCCGAAGAACGGATTGGAACCTGTCATCAGTGCGGAAACCCTTGAATTTCATTTCGGGAAACACTTGCAGACGTATGTAACCAACTTGGCCAACCTGACCAAGGATACGGCGTATGCACAAAAAGACATAGAAGAGATCGTGAAAACAGCTCCCGATGGCGGAGTTTTCAACAACGCAGGCCAAGTGCTCAACCACGTATTGTATTTTCTCCAGTTCGCCACGCCAGACCAAGGCGGTATGCCCGATGAGAAACTGGACGGACTAATCCGCCGCGATTTCGGTAGCTTGGAACATTTAAAACAGAAAATGGAAGAGGCCGCCATTACCCTTTTCGGTTCCGGCTGGGCATGGCTTTCCCTTGACGCCGAAGGTAAATTACAAATCACCCAAGAGGGCAATGCCGGCAATCCGCTCCGCCGCAACCACAAGCCCCTACTTTGCATAGACGTATGGGAACATGCCTATTACATCGATTATCGCAACCGGCGGGCCGATTATGTGAAGAAGTTGTGGGAGATTGTGGATTGGCAAGCGGTGTCCAAGCGGTTATAACCCGTTTAAAAGGGAAGGATGGAAATATGTTTCATTCCATCCTCCCGTATTTCATTTCTTCCCCGTCCTTGTCATATTGTTTGCGCTTTCCCGTTGGTACTAAGGTCAACGTGATGCGGACTACGGCCGTACGGTGCAGGCTTCGGCGGATGGCGTCGTCGAAGGCGTCCATGTGTTGGGGAAGGAAGCGTTGGCTGATGATGCGGAGGGCTTCTATCTTTTCCGTTTCATCTGTAACCAACTCCGCCCGGCCGAAAGCGATGGCTGAACGGTATTGCAGGGTGAATGAACCGTCTTTAGGACCTATCGTCGGCGCGCATTTGGTGACAGCCGAAAGGCACACTTCGGGATGTGCGGCTATGGCATCAAGCTTCTCCCCTTCCAAGGCACAATGAAAGTACCATACTTCGCCGTTTGTCGAGGCCAAAGAGAGGGGAACACCGTATGCCGTACCGTCCGGACGGGTAAAACTAACGGTGATATAAGGTGCTTTGTGCATAATCTCCAACGCCCAATCTGCGGGCATTTCTCTACTTGCTTTTCTCATGATGTTTATTCTTTTATTGATAAGAGAACGCAAAGCTACAGCAAAAAAATGATATTTTCCCCGCAGCTTTTCGTATTTTTGCACCAACTAAAATTCAAATAATATATGGATACGAACAACATCATCATTCAAGAAATCCCCAAAGAGAAACGCACGGACGCGTCAATCGCCCAACTTATTTACCTCTGGAAAGCCTCCGTCCGGGCCAGCCATCATTTCCTGACGGAAGACGACATCCTGCATCTGACACCGCAAGCAGAAGGGGCATTGCGCTTCATCGATACGTTACTGGTGGCTTACAATCCGCAAGAAGAACCGGCCGGCTTCATGGGTATCCAAACCCAGAAGATAGAGATGCTCTTCCTCGCCCCCGCCTATTTCGGACAAGGATTAGGCAAACGGTTGGTGCACCTCGCCTTCGACCGTTGGGACGTCCGCTACGTAGATGTGAATGAGCAAAACGAAGGCGCCAAACAATTCTATGAACGCATGGGCTTCCACACCTTCAAACGGAACGAACGGGATAGCGAAGGAAATCCGTTCCCTATTCTGGAGATGAAACGGTAAAAGCCCTTTACAAAACCTTAACTTCGCCCCGCTTCCGCACCTCCCTTTCATTTAACCGCCACCTATTTTCGCATCATCCCTATCCATTCCGCCACTTGTCCGCCTCTACACGGACTCTTTATTCTACATAGCGATAGAATCATCGGCACTGATGCCATGCTAAAGCGAAATTTTTGCTATTTCAACAAGGCAAATTCGGAATAGAATAAGGGGGCCACCTACTTTTCGCCCAAGAAGTACGCCCTTCTCCTTTTCTTTGCGTTATCTTTGCAAGCACAAAAAATATAGCATTATGATTCGTAAAGACAACTACGGCATCTACCATGGCGACACGCCTGAGCGGATTTCCCTCTTGAAATATTCCAAGACTTCGTGCGGCGTGGACTTTCTGCTGAATACGGCGGAAAGTACCGAAAAGCGCGGTTGGTTTGATGCCGACAAGTGGTACAAGACCGACATGTTCGAGTTCTTTTTCTTCCGTAAGGCTGAAGGATATTTGTTCCTGAGCGGCAAAAGGATCGAGTTGCATCCCGATATGCTGCTTATCATCTCGCCTTTCCAGCTGCAGGAATGGCATGTAGATTTGGATAAACTGGAATATACGTTCTTGATATTCCAAGAGGAGTTTGTCAACCAATTCCTGTCGGACAAATATTTCATGTACCGTTTATTATATTGCTACCAGCATGATTACCCCACTTGGTTTGATATGGATGCCAACAAGGCGGAGCCGTTCCTCCAATTGCTTCAGCGCATCAAGAAAGAGCTACATGAACCCATCGCGGACAGTTATCATCTGATCGTCGCCTACCTCTACCAGTTCCTCCTGCTGCTTAACCGCATTTATGCTAGCCGCTTCCACTTGCCGTTTGCCCTGCC
>CALUZR010000094.1 GCA_944325335.1 uncultured Parabacteroides sp.
GGCGGATTTAGCGCGGAACTAAAAAGCTTACGAGACAAGCTCCTCCACCTCACCTCCCTCATGGAACTCGAACTGGACTTTGCCGACCATGAGGAATTGGAGTTCGCCGACCGAAAAGAACTGAAAGAAATAGCCGCCCAGATAGAACAAACCATATCTAAATTAGCCCATTCCTTTAAAGCGGGTAATGCCATAAAAAATGGAATACCGGTTGCCATCGTGGGGGAAACGAATGCGGGAAAATCCACGCTGCTCAATCTCCTGTTGAATGAAGAAAAGGCCATCGTGAGTGATATCCACGGGACGACGCGCGACGTCATCGAAGATACGGTCAACATCCAGGGCGTCCTGTTCCGCTTCATCGACACCGCCGGCATCCGCGAGACGCATGACACCATCGAAGCCCTCGGTATCGAACGCAGCTTCCGTGCCATTGAACGGGCAGAGATTGTGCTCTGGGTAATCGACCAGACGGAGGCCGAGAAACAAATCGCCGCCCTCTCCGGTAAGGTGCTCCCGTTGTGCGAAGGCAAACAACTCATCCTCGTCCTCAACAAGAGCGACCTGAATGCATCCGCCTCCGCCTCTATCGGTTCCTTAGGATTTCCCAAAGGAACTCTAACGATTTCCCTCTCCGCCAAACGAAAGGAAGGTATCGACCAACTCCAATCCCTGTTGATCGAAGCCGCCCACCTTCCCGCATTATCGTCCAGCGACATCATCGTCACCAACGTCCGACATTATGAAGCCCTCACCCGCGCCCTGGAAGCCATCCGCCGCGTACAAGAAGGACTCACCACCGGATTATCCGGCGATCTTATCTCCCAAGACTTGCGTGAATGTATCTTCCATTTGAGCGATATTGTGGGGGAAGTTACTACGGAGGAAGTCTTACAATCCATATTTTCACGGTTTTGTATTGGAAAGTAACTTGCTATAAATAAAGAAATAACATTTAGTATAAAACCGGTATAATATGCTTTATTATAACGGTTTTTCCTTTCTGCAAATTTATCGTTGTTTCGTTTTATTATCCATTTATTTATTGTACATTGTACCACTTATGTACCTCAAGGCAAAATGAAGATTATTTGTACCACATTCAGGCGTATTTAATCTCCATTTGCAACATAGCACATAAATTACAAAATCTCCATTTGCTACATACCACAACATGTAGCAACGTAGAGCAACATAAATAGGTGCGAAATGATACGAATATGAAAGCGAAAGAACCAATAAAGAAGATATGCGAGTTTTGCGGACGCGAATTTGAAGCGTACACGCAAACATCCCGCTATTGCTCACATCAATGTAATTGTAAGGCATACCGGGCAATCAAGCGCAAAGAGGTTATTTCTTTGTCCGCTTCTATGGCATCCAAGACGAAACGAGAACGAGCAAAGGTGGATTTGTCCGGACAGGATTATATCTCTATCTCCGAAGCTGCTGCACTTATGGGAGTAAGCCGATGGACTATTTATCGCAATGTAGTAAAAGGCATCATCCCGGCAAAGCGTCTATCGCAACGCACGACATTGATACGCAAAAAGGACATAGAAGCCTTGTTCGATGAGATAGAGCCTTACGAGGTGCTGACAACAGGGGAACGCAAACCAATTGATGAATGGTACACAATAGACGAAGTTACGGAGAAATACGGATTGCTCCGACATCGGATAAGGGAAATTATCAATGCGGAGAACATACCCACCAAGAAAGCAGGTACACGCACATTGATAGCCAAAAGCCGGATGGATGCGTATTTCAGGAAACGGGGATTCGATGACACCCTCTCCAACCTTGCGGACTGGATAACCACAACCGAAATAATGGAAACCTACGGTATGACAGAGCAAGCCATCAGGGTATTTGTTTCCCGATACGCAATCCCGAAGAAGCGTCTTAACGGCAAGCTCTATTACAGCAAACAGCATATTGACAAACTCAAGCATAAGGAATCATGAGGAAATCAAAGACAACGAAAGTAACGCTACGCTTCCGGATGCTCAACACCGGAAAGGAAACGCTTTACCTTGATTACTATCCCGGCATTCCGAACCCCAAGACAGGCGAAACGATGCGCCGGGAGTATTTGGGCATGTACGTTGTTCCCTTGAAGAAAAGAAACGGGGAACTGCAAACCAATAAGGACGGCTCACACAAATACAGTGAAGCGGATGAGGAAACGATACGCCTTGCCGAAATCATACGAGCCAACAGGCAGAATGAGTTAAGCAAGGCGGAAATCTACACGGATGCGGAAGCGGAGATGTTGAAAGCCAAAGAACGCAGCAAAGGGGATTTCATTGCCTACTTCCGTGATTTGGCTAAGGACAAGAAAGAATCCAATTATAACAACTGGATGAGTGCGTTAAAGCATCTGCAAGACTACACCAAGAAATCGGACAACGCAACGGTAAAACGGTTTTGCGACATTGATTTGCTTTGGTGCGAGAGATTCCGGGATTACCTTCTGAATGTAAGGACACACAGAAGCGACAAGGTTGTATTATCAAACAACACGGCTGCTGCCTATTTCCTTAAATTCAAGATAGCGTTGAAATCAGCTTACAAGTACGGGTATCTGCCTAAGAACATCAACGAGGACTTGAAAGGCATCAAAGAAAAGGAAACCCGCAGGGAGTTCCTAAGCCTTGAAGAGCTTAAACGGTTGGTGGAAACTCCATGCACAAACCCGGTGTTGAAACGTGCCGCCCTATTTTCCGCCCTCACAGGTCTAAGGCATTCGGACATACGCAAAATGAGGTGGGGAGAAATCGAAGAAAAGGACGGCAAGTTCACTTTGAAATATACCATCCAAAAGACAGGCAAGTACGATGAGCTTCCCATATCCGAACAAGCCATGCAACTATGTGGGGAAAGACACAAGCCGGATGACCTTGGGTCAGCGGAAAATTTATGTGGATAAGACGAGTAAAAGTTGTACCTT
>CALUZR010000095.1 GCA_944325335.1 uncultured Parabacteroides sp.
TTATGCCTACCCACATTGATTTTCCGCTGACCCCTTTCTATGATTTATGCCTACCCACATTGATTTTCCGCTGACCCGGTTCATGCCCATGAAAAAGACACAAAAAAAGGTTCAGCATCACACTGAACCTTTCCTCTTTTCGTGAGCCGAAACCGGGACTCGAACCCGGGACCTACGCATTACGAATGCGTTGCTCTACCAACTGAGCCATTTCGGCATTCCTTTTTTCTTTTTGACGCTGCAAAGGTACGAACTTTATTCGACATCTGAAAGAAGTTTCGCCAAAAAATTATCTAAATCTGCGTCTAAATCTTTTAAAAGCGGATCGTCGAGGCGAAGCGTATCATCATCCAAAAACAGAAGTTCCTCTATTACAACGAAATCCTCGTCCGTCAAACTTACAGAGAGCGGTTTGGCAAAAAGCGTATCTTCGAACTTATCTTGCGCGGCCAACGAAGAAAGTACCGGTTTGAGTACACCTGCCACCCGTCGGTTGAAGGCATCCTCCCCTTCCGTATTGTTTACCCAATCATAAATGATGGTCTTTTCTACCAGTTTTTCTTCCTCATCGTAAATCAATAGCTCGCCCGTCTCCGGATCGGCTTGCACGTAAATATCGCTGATAAAATTCCCTTTCCCCTCTGTGGTCATCTTCTGAATGGCCGACAAAAAGAGCGATTCCAAAATCGACTGTACTTGTGTTGCATTCGTTCCCATACTCATTTGCTTATAAAACGTCCCAAATGTAAGAAAAAATCTCAATATTTGTACTCCATTTGTTCATTTAGTTTTTGATCCGATTCGATTCTTGCCTTCAAGACATCCGCATAGACCTTCAAGAGGCGTGCTTCTTTTGCCTCATCGCCTCCTGCTTTGCGAAACAAATCATGCGCTTTCTCCGCCCATTCATGCGCTTTCGGAAGATTGTTTTGCATCTCGCACGCCAACGCCAAATTGGATGCCAACTCCGCTCGTGCCTTTTCGGACGAATTCGAATGGTACAATGCCGACCAGAGCTGGGCAGCTTCCTCCCACCGGCCGACCGAAGCATACGCCGCCGCCTCCTTCCATCGCGAATTTGAGCTACTATAATACCAACGCGTCTCCTCACTCCAATGCGGGACAAAATACTGGGCAACGTTCCGCCCTAAATAATCGCCCGCCAAGCGTAGGGCATTGTTGGCATCCGGCAAATAGAAATCCAATATTTCCAACGCTTCGGCTGCTTGCTGAAGTTCAATCGAATCTTTGACCAGCACCGTGGCCAAAGGTTTGTCTTGCGTAGGCAAATATGCGCGCAGGATACCATTCATATGCACTTTGATGGTACCGTTTACGAATCCTCCGCCTAAGCCGGTCACCTCCCGGTCCATGGTAAACAGCATCTTATCCAACGAAATGACCGCATCCGCCCCATTCGCTTCGCAAAGGGCATTTACTTGCGGCCTATTCAGTTCTTTATCTACCAAAAAGCTGGAAGAGGAATCGCGCAACGCATCATGGAAAAGCAATACATCCTCGAAATAAGAAGCATCCAAGATAGCCAATCCGCACGACGTACAGATATCGAACAAGGCACTATCCGCCTTTGCGCGGGCGGTATCTTGCTTGACTCCCATCAACGTATAGGTATATCCGCTTTTCTCCGGTTGGGGTATGGCATTATTTACCACCAGCACCTTGCGCACATCGCGCGGGAAGGTGACTTCTCCCGGATTGCGCGTCTCGATACCTATATAATTAATACCGCCGCATGCCGTCAATAAGCACGACAACCCTATCCAACCTATATGCTTCCTCATCTGCATCGCCTTTACCATATCTTGTTTGAATCCTTCGTAAGGCAAAGATACACAAAATAGCCCTTCGTCCGTACACTTACCGGATAAAATTCGTATTCGTACGCGCTTCGAATGCCGGAGGATTGATGCCAGCCTCCTTTCCTGCGGCAATGCACTTCAAAAGCCAAGCCATGTTACGGCCTAAAATGCGCATGGTCTGCAATCCTTCAATATCTTGAGCTACTTCTTCTGGCGTATTTCCATGCACCGTATTCCAATAATTGGAAGATACCACGGGCATATTGCTAATCGTAAAATACTTGTTCAATTGGTCGAAAGTCGTAGACGAACCTCCACGCCGGCACGAAGCAATAGCACAAGCTGGTTTGTTTGAAAACATTTTAGCCCGACCATAAAACGCACGATCCATAAACGAAGTCAATGCACCCGTAGCCGATGCGAAATGAACGGGTGAACCAAATACAAAACCATCCGCTTCGGGCACTTTCTCTAAAAAGAGGTTGACGGAATCATCCATACAACAACGCCCTGTTTCCAAGCATTGATTGCATCCCATACAACCGGAAATCGGACGGATGCCAATCCAAAATATTTCCGTCTCTATACCATGCGCGTTCAATTCTTTCTCGATCTCTTGCAAAGCCGTATACGTACATCCATTATGATGCGGACTTCCATTTACCAAAATGACTTTCATAATCCATTACTTTAAATGATTACTGCTATATACAAAGAAAGCGAGAAAAGGGGAAAATCCTTTCTCGCTTCTATCTTTTCGAGCCTCTTGTCGGATTCGAACCAACGACCCCGAGATTACAAATCACGTGCTCTGGCCAACTGAGCTAAAG
>CALUZR010000096.1 GCA_944325335.1 uncultured Parabacteroides sp.
AATGGACATGGATAAGTAGCAATACGGATATTGCAACTGTACCTGAACATGGAGATGAAGCAGTGGCTATGTTGCTGAAAAATAATGCAACCGAAAGCAGCACTGCAACTGTCACAATTCATAAAACAGGTGAAGCGACAATTACAGCAACTTATACTGACAGCAAATATACCAGCGAAGTGACGTTTAATCTGACAGTAACGGAGAAGGAAGAAGAGCCAGCTCCTGATCCTAAACCCGACCCCACACCGCAACCCGACCCCACGCCCCTCTACTACAACATTCAATTCGAGGATATCTGCGAAGGAGTAGATGCCTCCTTGAGCAAAAGCGTAGTAAAGGCGGGAAACCAAGTGAGTGTCTATGTGGAAGTAGAAGAGGGTTATGATGGTGAGAACTTGAAAGTATTATTCAAGCGCAGCCTTTATGGCTATTGGGAAGAGGTAGAAGAAGGCGTACAACCCGGCGAGTATATCATTTACAATGTCTATAATGATATCTATGTGAAGATAGAAGGTGTGGAAAAGATAGAAGAGGAGCCGACGGGTATAGAAGAAATGGAAGGCACCAAGGTCTACACGCAGAATGGTAGTTTATATGTCTACACTTCACAACCGAAAGAGGTGACGATTATAACGATGAACGGAACGGTCCTTAGGCGTGAACGACAAGAAGGACTACGGTCGTATTCCTTGCCGAAAGGCGTATATATAATATGTATCGGCGAGGAGCGGATGAAGGTGAGGATTTGATAGGCTGCAAAACAAGAAAGAGCGTCTTTCCAACGATTGGGAAGACGTTTTTTTGTATGATTGCCGAAGAAAGTTAGGATATGTGAAAAATAATAATTAGATTTGTGCGGTCAATCTCAAATAGAAACAAAAGGACGAAAAACAGATGAAGAATATAATCGTAATAGTCGGTCTGCTGCTGGCGCTTCCGGGCTGGGCGCAGACGAAGGTCGTGAAGGCGAATGCCGTGAAAGCGAATGATTATGGCGTGACCTATTCGTTGCCTAAGACGCAGCTGGTGGTCGACGCGGAAGTGACGAAGGTTTCCTGCAAGGCGGGGCCTTATTATCCCTATGCGGAGAAGTATTTAGGCGTGAAAAACGTGGTCACGGAGGATGAAGTGTATTATGAATTGGGAAAGGTAACGCTGGTGAATCGGGGTATTCCAGACAAGGAAAACACGTACATCGTCTCATTCAAGGCGGGGACGGTTGCACCGTATGTCTACCTGACTGAAGACGGGCTGCTCTGCTCCATCAATGCGGAATATACGCCTGAAGAGACTGACGATGCGGAAACTCGGAATCGGAAACGGGAGCGGATGTCGGAAGCCACCTCGGTCCTTTCCGAAGAGTTGCTGATGGCCGGCTCGACCGCCAAGCAAGCCGAAGTGGCCGCGAAGCAAATCTACCGCATCCGCGAAAGCCGCTTGAACATCCTGACGGGCGATGCCGATAACCTCCCGCCCGACGGCGAGGCAATGAAGCTCGTCATCGAAGAATTGGAAGCACAGGAAGAAGCGCTAACGAATCTATTTACCGGAATTAAGACGCGCGAGACGGACCATTACGAGGTGACGCTCATCCCGGAAGGCGATTTGGAGAAGGAGGTGATGTTCCGCTTCTCGGAGAAGCTGGGCATTGTGGATGCCGACGATTTGGGCGGCGAACCGGTCTATATGGACCTGACCGCGACGGAACGGGCACCGCAGCTCGACCCGAAGGAGGCCGAAAAGAAAGAGAAATCACTGAAGGGAATCGTCTACAACGTGCCTGGAAAGGCGGCCGTTGAACTCTATTCCGCCCGAAAGACCTACTTCAAAGGCGAGGCGCAAATCACCGAGTTTGGCACGCGCGAAGCCCTCGCTCCCGTTATGTTTGAAGATAAAAAAGCACCCGTGAAGGTTTATTTCTATCCGGAGACGGGCGCCATTAAGCAGATAATTCAATAAGTATTAACCCCTATTTAACTTACTATTTTTTATGTTTGAAGGACAACCGAAAGGTTTATACGCGTTGGCTCTGGCGAATACGGGCGAACGCTTTGGGTATTACACGATGCTTGCGGTGTTTGTATTATTCCTGCAGGCGAACTTCGGATTCTCGGCCGGCACGGCGGGACTCATCTATTCCGTGTTCTTGGGTTTTGTCTATTTCTTGCCCCTTTTTGGAGGTATGTTGGCAGACAAGTTCGGATTCGGAAAGATGGTGACGATTGGTATCACGATCATGTTCTTGGGCTATTTGCTGCTGGCCATTCCGTTGGGAAAAGGTGGTGTGGCGATTGCGGCTATGGGCGGTGCGTTGGCATTGATTTGTGCCGGCACGGGTTTGTTTAAAGGAAACTTGCAAGTGATGGTGGGTAATTTGTACGATGACGCGCAATATGCCGCTAAACGTGATGCTGGATTCCAGATTTTCTACATGGCAATCAATATCGGTGCGATGTTCGCTCCGACGGCTGCCATTGAAATGATGAACTGGGCACAGACATCGCTGGGCATGAGCGAGGCGGATTCGTATCATTTGGCGTTTGCCGTGGCTTGCGTTTCGTTGATTGTTTCGATTGCCATTTATTATGTATTCCGCGGGACGTTCAAGCATGCCGACCGCAACAAAGTGGCTGCCGCATCGAATGCCAGTGCGCCGACGAAGGAACTTTCTCCGGCCGAGACGAAAGAGCGTATCATTTGCCTTTGCCTCGTGTTTGCCGTGGTGATTTTCTTCTGGATGGCATTCCATCAGAACGGTTCGACGTTGACCTACTTTGCCCGTGATTATACGGCGACCAGCTCGAGCGGATTGGCCAGCATGTCGTTCTATGTGATCAACTTGGTGTTGGGCATTTTCATTGTATATGGTTTGTTCGGCCTTTTCCAGAGCAGAACAGGAAAAGGAAAGGGCATTTCGGCAGCCATCATTTTGGCGGCAGTGGCTGGATTGATGTATCGATATAACCAATTGCCGGAAACTACTTCGGTGAGTGCGCCAATCTTCCAGCATTTCAATGCTTGCTTTGTGGTGGCTTTGACGCCGGTTTCGATTGCGTTGTTCAGTTGGCTGGCCAAGAAAGGGAAGGAACCGACGGCGCCGTTGAAGATCGGATTGGGTATGTTGGTGGCCGCAGTGGCTTATATCCTGATGACGTTCGGTTCGATTGGATTGCCCGCTCCGGAGTTTGATGCGGCAGGCCAACCGATGCACATGGCCGACGTAACGCCGAATCTCCTTATCATGACTTACTTGATATTAACCTTTGCCGAGCTGTTGCTTTCGCCGATTGGCATCTCTTTCGTATCGAAGGTAGCGCCTCCTAAATATGCAGGTATGATGATGGGCGGCTGGTTCGTGGCTACGGCTATCGGTAACTTCTTGGTGAGCATCCCGGCATTGATGTGGGGTGCGTCGTTGACGGTCGTATGGGGCGTATTGGTCGGCATTTGTTTGTTGGCTGCCCTGTTCATATTCGTTATTCTGAAACGATTGAATAAAGTCGCACGCTAAAGGAATGAGAAGGGCGTTTATCCATTTCCAAAGAACGAACTTACGTTTCCGTCGTTGGAGCCGTGCGAAGTATGCTGCGTTCGTGAGCATTCATCGCCAAGTAACGATGGGACAACTGGTGTCTTCGTTGGCAGACCGTTTCTATGCAAAGCAGGCATTGCTTCATGGCGGGATGAGGTCTTCGGAGCGAAACCAGACTTTGGAGGAAACACGTTGCGAGGTTGCGGAAGAGGAAGACCGCTTGTCTGCACTCTTGCCTATGGATAGATATGCCCTTTTATCTACCTTGGGAATTTCACAACATGAGGCATTGGTTGATGCTTCAAGGATTGGATTTCATCTGATATTTGTTTTTATATTGCATGGCGGATGGGTGTCCTAATGGGACATCTGTCCGCTTTTTTTATTGTCTAAAAGATGTTAGTAGAAGATTTAAAACAGAAGGTCTTTTCCGGCGAGCTGCTATCGGAAGACGAGGCATTGGCGTTGCTCGCCGAAGAACGAGATGGCCTTTATGAGGTTGCGCATCAAATCACGCGCCGTTTCATGGGGAATCGGTTCGACACTTGTTCCATCATCAATGCTAAGAGCGGGAATTGCAGTGAGGATTGCAAATGGTGCGCCCAGTCGGCCCATTATCCGACAAAGGTCCATCTTTATCCTTTGCTCTCGGAAGCGGAATGCGTGCGTCATGCCGCCTATAATGCCCAGCAAGGAATCGGGCGGTTTGCCTTAGTGACAAGCGGACGGCGCGTTTCCCCGAAAGAGATGCAGCAAATCACCCAGACGGTGCAGGCCATCCGTCGGACGTGTTCCATCAAGTGTTGCGCTTCGATGGGGTTGTTGGACCGTGATTCGCTCCAGGCACTGCGGGCGAGCGGCGTCGAGAATTACCATTGCAACATCGAGACCGCGCCCTCTTTCTTCCCGAAACTGTGCACCACCCATACACTCGAACAGAAACTGGAGACCATCCGCCTGGCGCGTGAAGTGGGCTTCCGTATTTGCTCGGGTGGCATCATCGGGATGGGCGAGACGATGGAGCAGCGTGTTGAGATGGCAACTTTCCTCCAACGACACCGCATCCTTTCCATTCCACTCAATCTCCTCCAACCGATTCCGGGCACGCCATTGGCAGGTCAACCCCGTCTCAGCGACGAAGAGATCCTGACCACCATCGCCTTGTTCCGCTTCTTGAATCCGAAGGCTTACTTGCGTTTCTCGGGCGGACGTTCGCAAATGTCGGCCGAACTGCAGCGGAGGGCGTTGTATGTGGGTGTCAATGCGGCCATCGTGGGTGATTTGCTCACCACCGTCGGTAGCCGTTTCGAGGAAGATAAGCGTCTGTTTACGGACGCAGGTTATTGTTTAGACGGAGATACCGATTGGATTTCCTAATATATAATATGTATGATTCTTAATAATAGTACGATGAACATTTCCAAACTATTGGCCTTCGATAAGGCACATATCTGGCATCCTTATACCTCCACGTTGGACCCATTGCCTGTCTTCCCGGTCGTCCGTGCCGAGGGCGTGCGTATCCGGTTGGCCGACGGGCGCGAGTTGATTGATGGCATGTCGTCGTGGTGGGCGGCCATTCATGGGTATAATCACCCCGTTTTGAATGCGGCGATTGAGGCGCAACTCCGGCAGATGAGCCACATCATGTTTGGCGGACTGACGCACGAGCCGGCCGTCTCTTTGGTTTCAAAACTCCTTCCTATCCTGCCTCCTTCGATGGATAAAGTCTTCTTGGCCGATAGCGGCTCTGTGGCCGTCGAGGTCGCTATGAAGATGGCTATCCAATATTGGCAATCGTGCGGGAAGAAGAAGAAAATCCACTTTGCCACGATCCGTAGTGGTTATCATGGCGATACATGGCATGCCATGTCGGTGTGCGACCCTGTTACGGGGATGCATTCGCTTTTCCAGGGCGCGCTTCCGGTGCAATATTTCCTGCCGCAACCTCCCGTCCGTTTCCACGATGCGTGGGACGAGGCGGCCATTCGTCCGCTCGAGGAACTATTGCAGGCCCATGCTTCCGACATTGCCGCCCTTATTTTGGAACCTATCGTTCAAGGCGCTGGGGGCATGTATTTTTATTCTCCGCAATACTTGGTCGAGGCGCATCGCCTTTGCCGGGAATATGATGTATTGCTGATATTCGACGAGATAGCTACCGGCTTCGGGCGTACAGGCAAGCTCTTTGCGTGGGAATGGGCACAGGTCGAACCAGACATCATCTGTGTGGGCAAAGCCCTGACTGGCGGTTATATGACGCTCTCGGCTGTGGCCACTACGCAACCCATTGCCGACCAGATTTGCGCAGGCGAGGCGGGTTGCTTCATGCACGGGCCTACCTTCATGGGAAATCCCTTGGCGTGTGCTGTGGCTTCGGCCTCTATCTCGCTATTGCTTTCGCACGATTGGCAAGGGACGATCCAGCGCATCGAAGCGCAACTTCGGGCGGAATTGGCACCGGCCGCCGAACTTCCGTCCGTCCGTGAGGTGCGCGTGTTGGGCGCTATTGGTGTGATTGAGATGAAAGAACCTGTAGATATGGCCCAGCTTCAGCAACGGTTTGTCGGCGCGGGGATTTGGGTACGTCCCTTCGGCCGTTTGGTCTATGTGATGCCGCCCTATATCATTCGTCCCGATGAATTGAACTATCTTACAACTCACTTGATTAAATCATTATGAAGACCTGGGATAAAGTGGCAGATACCCGACCTAAAATAGGAAAACATCCGATGAAAGTTCTATCTTTAGCCTAAAGATACATATCTGCAACCTAAAGATACGTATCTTCAACTTAAAGATATATATCTTTAGGCTAAAGATAGAACTTTCCCCGTGCCTTCCTGCTTTTTCTCTGGGGGTATCGGACTTTATCTGGGGGCAAATTATAAATGTATACACAATGGATTACAACTCTAAATTAGCAGAATTACAACGTGAAGGAAATTAT
The DNA here is from genome assembly GCA_944325335.1 of uncultured Parabacteroides sp. Lineage (GTDB taxonomy): Bacteria > Bacteroidota > Bacteroidia > Bacteroidales > Tannerellaceae > Parabacteroides. The sequence goes on from CALUZR010000096.1 coordinate 6,486, forward strand.
CGGCAACTCTCGTCCGTCACGCCTCAGGGCAAATGGGTATTATCAGGTAATAACACCTTGCTCAATCTCTCTTCGAACGATTATCTGGGATTGGCCAACGACCCGGAACTTCGTCGTGACTTTGAGGATTGGGTAGGGGAGGAGGTATACCCATTATCGGCTGGCTCCTCGCGGTTATTGGTTGGGAACTATCCGGTGCATCGTCTCGTCGAGGGACAGGTGGGGAGGTTGTTTGGTCGGGAGGGGTGCTTGGTCTTTGGCAGTGGGTATCATGCGAATGTGGGTATCTTGCCGGCCTTGGTCGATAGGGGGGCCCTTGTCTTGGCGGATAGGTTTGTGCATGCGAGTATCATCGATGGGATACGGTTGGGGGGTGCACGTTATGTACGGTACCGTCATCAAGACTATGACCAGGTGGAGGGGATTTTAGCCCGGGAGGCTTCTCGGTATAGCCGTATCTTTATCGTGACGGAGAGCCTCTTCAGTATGGATGGCGATATCACTGACCTACCCCGGTTGGTAGCCCTCAAGCGGCAGTATCCTCATGTGATGCTTTATGTGGATGAGGCCCACGCCTTCGGATGCCGGGGCGCTCGTGGTCTTGGGATTGCGGAGGAGCAGGGTTGCCTCCAGGAGATCGACTTGCTCGTGGGGACCTTCGGGAAGGCACTGGCCTCGATGGGGGCCTTTGTGGTTTGCAGTTCCCTCTTGCGAGCGTATTTAATCAACAGGGCACGTCCTTTCATCTTTAGCACCGCGCTACCTCCCTACCAGATGGCATGGACCTCTTTCCTCCTCGACCGGTTGGAATCGTGGGGCGACAGGCGGGCCCATTTGTCCCGGTTGAGCCACTTACTGGCCCATGCCCTCCACGGGGAGCAACCATCCGCCCAAGTTTCGCACATTGTCCCCTGGATATTAGGAGATAATGCCTCCTGCATCCAGGCTTCCCAGCGCCTCTGCGAGGCAGGGTATTACTGTCTGCCCATCCGCACCCCCACCGTCCCGGCAGGAACGGCCCGCATCCGTTTCTCCCTCTCGGCCGCCATGCGTGAGGCGGACCTATTCAACCTCTTATCCCTATTAAAAACTACTTCTTATGCAGATAGATAGACTTATCCAGGCCAGGCACAGGCATTTGGTGCTGTTCTTCAATGGCTGGTCCGCACCGCCCGCCCTTTTCCACCACTTGGAACTCCCAGCCCATAGCGACTTCTGGTTGGCATACGACTACCGCCAGCTCTCCCTTTCCCCTCTCCCGGTAGAGCTGGCTACCTATGACTCGATACAGGTATATGCCTGGTCGTTAGGTGTATGGGTAGCCTCACAGGTACTACCAAAGTGGGGGAATCTCCCGATTACGAAGGCCATCGCCATCAACGGGACACCTACCCCCCTCAGCCGCACCGAGGGCATACCCGAAGCCGCCTTCCGGGCGACGCTCCGCCACCTTACGCCGGAGGGGCTCCACCTCTTCAACCAGCGGATATGCCAGACGGCAGAGGCCCTCTGCAGGTATGAAGCCTGCGCCCCACGTCCCCTCCCCGAAGTGGCCGAGGAGCTGCGCGCGCTCTATGCCGCAATCAAGGGGGCGGATGCGGAGACGGGTTTCCCTTGGAACCTGGCCTACATCAGCCACCCGGAGGTGGGCGATGCTATCTTCCCGGTAGCCAACCAACTACGGGCCTGGCAATCGCGCCGCGTCCCCGTCTCGTTCCTGCAAGCACCCCATTGTCCCTTCCTACACGACAGCAGCCTATGTCTACGATGAATAGTATTGACCCACAAGTCATTGCCCACCGGTTCGCACAGGCATGGCACACCTACGACCAGGCAGCTATCCCCCAGCAGCAGATAGCCCGTACCGCTTATACCCTCCTACTGGAGATCGCCGGGAGGGAGCCGTTGCGGCCTGGGCATATCTTGGAGATAGGGTGCGGCACCGGGTACTTTACCCGCCTCGTGCAGCCCCTCTTCCCCTCTTCCGCATGGATACTTAACGACCTGCTGCCCGAGGCGCGGCGCATCCTCCCATCATGCCTACCCGGGACGCGGTTCCTCTCCGGGGATATCCTTTCCCATCCCCCTCATACCCCTTGCGGGCTGATCCTCTCTACCTCTGTATTCCAGTGGATACCAGACATCTGCCGCCTTATCCAGCAGCTGGCCAGCTGGCAGCCCCACGGGGCTTACCTCTTCTTCTCCACCTTCTTGCCTAAGAACTTATGCGAGGTAAAGGAGCTTACCGGCAGGGGCCTCTCATACCCGACCCGCAGGGAGTGGAAGGAGGCGCTTGCCCCCTATTACCACATCGAGGTGCTACGGGAGGAGGAACTCCGGTATGGGTTTGATACCCCGCTCGATGTCTTGCACCATCTAAAGGACACCGGCGTGACGGCTACCAATACCGACCCCTGGACCCCGGCCCAGCTCCGCCGCTTCTGCCAGGCGTATACCACACGGTACCGGGACGCGGAGGGGAAGGTACCCCTGACCTACCACCCGCTTTACATCGGGGCGAGGAGGCGGTAGGGGGGAAGATACTACTTGTAACATGATTTATTAACCTACATACAACACATTGAAGATGAATAATGTATTCTTTATCTCAGGGATTGACACCAACATTGGCAAGACGTATGCCGCCGGCATGCTGGCCAAGGCGCTTGCCCGGCGTGGCAAACGGGTCATCACCCAGAAGCTGGTGCAAACCGGCTGCACCCACCTGTCAGAGGACATCCTCACCCATCGCCACCTGCAGGGCATCCCCCTTACCAAGGAGGACCAGGCGGGATGGACCTGTCCCTACATTTTTACCTACCCCTGCTCCCCGCACATGGCAGCCGAGCGGGACCAGCGGGCGATAGACTTCCAGGTGATAGAGGCGTACACGCAGGCCCTGTCGCAACGGTACGACATCGTGCTCCTGGAAGGGGCCGGGGGACTGATGGTGCCACTGGACGACCGCACCCTCACGATCGATTACGTAGCCCTGCACCACTACCCGCTGGTGCTCATCACCTGCGGACGGCTGGGGAGCCTCAACCACACCCTCCTCTCTATCGAGGCATGCGAGGCCCGGGGGATACCGGTCGCTGCCATCCTCTACAATGAGTACCCCGCGGAAGACGAGGCCATCCAGCGGAATACCCTGCAGTACCTCCAGAGGCGGTATCCTACCACCCCTATCCTCCTTCTACCCCAGGCAGATAAGGGCGAGATAGACCCCCAGTCCCTGCCCGATACCCTCCTGTAGGGCATTCCCTATCCCAGGGGTAGGGGCACAAAAAAGGGGTGGGAAGCCGAAGCCTCCCGCCCCTATATATAAACAAATGAAAACTATGGATCGTCAGTCAACTCTTACCGCTACCAGGTTACGGTCGCCAAAGGCATTGTCCACCCGGGCTACGTTCACCCAGAACTTACTGTCGTGGAGCCAGTCGAGCGGGAAGGCTGCCTTCGCGCGGGTGTAGGCGTGTTCCCACACGTCCCCCGTAACCTCGTATTCCGGGTGTGGGGCATTCCTTAAGACATTGTCCACGGGGTCGGCTTTGCCCTCCTCTACCTCCTTGATTTCGTTCCAGATGCACTCCATGATAGCGACAAAGCGGTCCAGTTCGGCTTTGCTCTCGCTCTCGGTGGGTTCTACCATCAGGGTGCCATGGACGGGGAAGGACAGGGTAGGGGCATGGTAACCGAAGTCCATCAGGCGCTTGGCTATGTCACTCTCGTCTATACCGGAGTGTTCCTTTACCACCCGGCACTCGAGGATCAGCTCATGCCCTACGCGACCGGTCGTGCCCGTATAGACGATACCGTACGTGTCCTTGAGCTTGGCAGCAAGGTAGTTGGCATTCAAGATAGCTACCTTCGTCGCCAACGTCAACCCCTCTGCCCCCAGCAGGCGGATGTAAGAGTAGGTGATAGGCAGGATGCCCGCGCTACCGAAAGGCGCTGCCGAGACGGTATTGGTATCGTCTCCCCAGAGAACGGGGTGCTTCGGTAGGAAGGGCACCAGGTGGGCTGCTACGCAGATAGGGCCCACGCCCGGTCCGCCTCCGCCATGGGGGGACGCAAACGTCTTGTGGAGGTTGAGATGGCACACGTCGGCACCGATGGTCCCTGGGTTGGTAAGGCCCACCTGCGCATTCATGTTGGCACCATCCATATATAGCTGCCCGCCACAGGCATGCACTATCTCACACATCTCCCGGATATCTGCCTCGAATATACCATGGGTCGAGGGGTAAGTAATCATGCTGGCCGCCAGATGTTCGCGGTTGGCCTCCGCCTTCGCCCGGAAGTCGGCGAGGTCGATATTCCCATGCTCGTCGCAGGCTACGGTCACCGTCTTGAACCCGCACTGTACGGCCGAGGCCGGGTTGGTCCCGTGCGCAGATGCGGGGAGCAGGACGATATCACGTTGGGAACCCTCGCCCCGGCTCTCCAGGTACGCCCGTATGATACGCAGCCCGGTGTACTCGCCGGCGGCACCCGAGTTCGGTTGCAGGGTGCACCCCTTGAACCCGGTTATCTCGCAGAGGTAGGACGATAGGTTCTCGATAAGCTCGGTATATCCCTCTACCTGGTCGGCAGGCGCATACGGGTGTATGTTCTGGAACTGGGGCAGGCTGAGGGGCAGCATCGCAGCCGCCGGGTTCAGCTTCATCGTACACGACCCCAGGGATATCATAGACTGCGCCAGGGATACGTCCTTCCTACCCAACCGGGTGATGTAGCGCATAAGCTCCGTCTCGGTGTGGTACTTCTTGAATACCTCCTGCTGGAGGAAAGCGGACGTGCGGGCAAACTTGCTATCGAAGTAGGTCCGCATGGGGATAGCTTCCCGGAGCATGTATTCCTTTCCGGCCGCCCCCGAGAAGATGTAGAGGAGTACGCCCACGTCGGTGGGTTGGGTCGTCTCGTCTACACTGATACCTACCCGGCCACAGTCAAAGTAGCGTAGGTTCACCTTGCATTCCAAGGCGATCTCGCGCAGTACGTTGACAGAGACCTGGGGTGGCAGTTCGATGAGGAGCGTATCGAAGTAGTCGCTATTGAGCTGCTTGTAGCCCAGCTTACCTAACTCCTGTGCCAGGAAGCCGGCCGTCGCATGGATGCGGGTGGCGATGTCCTTCAGCCCTTCCGCCCCGTGGTATACAGCGTAGAATCCAGCCATCGTGGCAAGCAGGGCCTGGGCCGTGCATATATTGGAGGTCGCCTTCTCCCGCTTGATGTGCTGCTCCCGCGTCTGGAGCGCCAGGCGGTAGGCAGGATGGCCATAGGCGTCTTTAGAGATCCCGATGATACGGCCGGGGATGGCCCGCTTGTACTCCTCTTTAGTGGCAAAGTATGCCGCAGAGGGACCGCCATAGAACATCGGAATGCCGAAGCGCTGGCTGCTACCAAAGACTACGTCCGCCCCCCACTCACCGGGAGGTGTCAGGAGTACCAGACTCATTAAGTCTGCCGCTACCGCCACCCGGGTGCCATTGGCATGGGCCTTGGCTACGAAGTCCCGGTAGTCTTCGATCAAGCCCTCGCCATTGGGGTATTGTACGATGGCGCCAAAGACGTCGGTAGTGAACTCAAACGTATGGAAGTCCCCGACGACGATGCGGATTCCCTGCGGTATGGCACGCGTATGTATCACCGCCTGGGTAGAGGCGAACACATGCTCATCCACAAACAGGGTATTGGCGCCCTCCTTCACCTGTGCGCGGGTGCGTGCGCCATGGAACATGGTAGCGGCCTCGGCTGCAGCAGTGGCCTCGTCCAGCAGCGAGCAGTTGGCCAAGGGGAGGCCCGTCAGGTCGCAGATGACCGTCTGGAAGTTCAACAAGGCTTCCAGGCGTCCTTGGGAGACTTCGGCCTGGTAGGGGGTGTAGGAAGTGTACCATACCGGGTTCTCGAATACATTCCGCTGTATGGGGGCGGGACAGATGGTATCATACCATCCCATACCGATATAGGAGGTATAGACCTCATTCTTTGAGGCCAACTCAGTCAGATGTTCCCCCAGTTCCCGTTCCGTCATTGGTTCGGGGAGGTTGAGGGGATGCGGCAGGCGGATGTTGGAAGGGATCGTCTGGTCGATCAACTCATCCAGCGACTGCACACCTATGGCCTGTAGCATCTCCGGGAGCACGTCCGGAGTAATACCCACATGCCGGTTTACAAACTTTGTCGTATTCATGACTTTCTGTGTTTATGTATTATATATAGGGATTGTTTACTTGTTCGTATTGGATGGTGGTCTGGGGTCCATGGCCAGGGTAGACCACCGTATCACCTGGCAAGCGGAATAGTACCTCATGGAGGGAGCGTTCCAGCTGGGCATAGTCTCCCTGCCATAGGTCCGTACGTCCGATGCTTCCGGCGAAGAGGGTATCTCCCACATACACCTGCCCGGCCTCCTCGCAGTAGTACCCTATGCTGCCGGGGGAGTGTCCCGGCAGGTCGAGTACGTGCAGGGTCGTCTCCCCGAAGCTGACGGTGTCGCCTCCCTTCATCGTCCAGAGGGGCGCGACCTCTCCCGCCGGGAGGGGCAGGCCGAGCATGCGCGCCTGGTCCTGGATGGAGGGGAGAGAGGCATCCCGCCCGTTGGCTTCCGGACGCAGGCCATACTTCCGGTATAGGTGCCAGGCCCCCAAGAGGTGGTCGGCATGGAGGTGCGTGCAAAGGTGGCGCACCAACCGGAGGTGGTGTTCAGCCAGGAACTGGTCCAGCATAGCCTCCTCGGCCGGGAGCATGCAGCCACAGTCGATGACGGCGGCCTCACCCGTAGAATCGTAGAGGACGTAGGTGTTCTCCGCGAAGTAGTTTACACTAAAGGATCTTACTTGCATAGGGGTACGTAAACGACTTTTTTCGTGAGGTAGTATTCTTCCTTAAAGGTGTCTGCCAGGTCGACCGTGAGAGCCACCCGCTTGAAGGGGAGTATCTCGTGCGCCAGCTCGCCACCTTTCAGGCATATCAACCCGTTAGGGAGCGCATTCCGCTGCGGCTTGCTGATGTTCTTCCGGACCAGTTTCACGAGATCGGCCAGGGGCATCACCGCCCGGCTGACCACGAAGTCATACTGTTCCTTCACCTCTTCCCCCCGCGCCTGGCTAAAGGAGACGTTCTGCAACCCGATACCCTCGGCCACTGCCTGTGCCACCCGTATCTTCTTCCCGATGCTGTCCACCAGGTGGAAATGTACCTCGGGGAAGAGGATGGCCAAGGGTATGCCCGGGAAACCGCCACCGGTCCCCAGGTCCATCACGCTCGACCCCGCACTGAAATGCAGCATGCAGGTGATACCCAGGGAATGCAGCACGTGGTGCAGGTAGAGGTTCCCGATGTCCTTGCGCGAGATGACGTTGATCTTGGCATTCCACTCGCTGTAGAGCGGCGCCAGCGACCGGAACTGTTCGCGTTGTGCGTCGGTCAGCTCCGGGAAGTAGTATTCGATCCTGGCCAGCTGTTCGTCCTGGCTTAGGAGAGGTATGTTGCTGTTCTCTTCCATCTCAGATAGGTATTAGGATTTGCCCGCCAACCGTGCGACGGGCGTATCCGGTTTAAGTAAAACGCTTACTTCATCGAACGACAGGTGCACATGGACCGGCCCTACCACATAGGCAGCGACCTCATACTCATTGAAGGTATAGGTAATGCCCTGGTCGTCGACGTAGAAGTTATTGTTGGGGTAGATCTCGTCCACGCTAAAGAAACCGATGTTTTCCAGCTCCTTCGGATCGGAGAGGTCGTTGTCGCGGGTAATAGCGTGTACCAATATCTCGGCCAGTAGCTCCTGGTAATCCTCTCCGTAGATGTCCTCCTCCTGGATACGTTCCCCGGTATTCGCATCCAGCACGAAATGGTTATAGGCATGCGCACCGTGGGCTCCCCCGGTATAGTTCTCGAACTGTACCGTGAAGCTAAGCAGCCCGTTGCTGTTGTACCGGACCTGGTTCGACGACATCTCATAGTACGAATACCATGCCCCCACGGGGGTATCCTCGTCTGCCCGGGCCATATCCGCCTCGAAGTCCTTCTCCAGGTCCTTATACGCCCCCAGGTAGTCGGCCGTGTACCGTTCGACGGCCTCCTTCGGTGCCAACGTATCATACGCCTCCCCGAAGTACCCCGCTACGAACTGCTTCTGCAACTTGGGGAGCAGGTCCGCCTTCGCCCCGTCGGGGTAGACAAACTTGATCTGCAGGTTGCAGTTCGGATACTGTTCGTTCCCCAGCAAGTGGTACTGCTGGGATACCAGGGTCGAGTCGAACTGTATATCATTCCTCACCCCCTCCATGGGTCCCGGCTTGCAACCGGCCAGGCATAGCCCCGCCGCTACTACATAGCCTATGACTTTACACTTTTCCATATATACGATCCATTAGGTTGTTTATATATTCATACTGCAAATGTACATATTATTATGGGGACTACCAAACTTATGCCCTATATCCTGAGCGGCTATGCTATCTTACCTGCAGACAACTCATGCTCGAGGTACTCATACACGTAGGCAGTACTCTGTGCATAGAGCCCGGTATGCAGGTCCGTAAGCCGTTCATAGGTGTCGGAGGTATAGAGTGCGCGCAGGGCGTCCCCCATATCCATGCCATGTTCTCCCATAAGCAGTAGCACCATGTCTTTCGATAGCTCCTCTATCATAAAGGTCTCTCGTGTCATCATATATCTCTTTTAGTTAAATACTGGATAGCGGTCGCGGTGCCGAAGAAGTACTGGGTAGTCCCCCTCCCTTCCTATGGCAATACCCCGTAAGGTCATCCACCACCTCCTCGAAGGAGAGGGTATGCTCCACGTTGTAGTGCCGGGTCACGAACTCGAGCCCGCCATACCTATCCAGGTACCGGTAAGCCTGTGCCGTGGAGAGCGAGTGCCTTGCGGCAAACTCGCTAATCACGGCTATGATATAGGCCACCTTGTCCTTTATGTCCTGTGTCGCTTCCATATCGCTGTTACTACCTGTAAATGTACATATTATTATGGGGACTACCAAACTATGCAAGCCTCATGAGGTCTTTCACCGAGTATACTTTGCTTAGGTGCTCGAAGGTGAAGTACTGATCGTCCAGTATCATCCACCCCTCCCTATCCTTCAGCGACAACCGCTTAATGTCCGGGAAAAGGGATAGAGGCACGATGACCTCCCGACCGTCTGTTAAGTATGCTGCCATCTTGCCCCGGTATTGCCGGAAACTTAGCTTCCTAATACCGACTCGTACATCTTTCATCTTACACATAGTATTCAGTATATACATCTTTATGAAGGCCAATTGTCCCATAGGCTATTCTCTGCACGGTTGTACCTATCCCCGTCTCATAACCTTACACCAGTGTCAACTCGAAGGGGGCCGTGAGGGTGATGGGGTTCTCGCGCACGCCCTCGGGGCTGTAGTAGGTCTCGATGGTGAGGGTGTATTTTCCCTCGGCCAGGTCGTTGGGGATGGTGAATATGACCATGTCGGCGGTGTTCGTCGCGATGGCCTTGATGGTTTCCGGTATCCCCGTCTCGCTCTGGAGCTTGAGGGCACCCCCGCTCTCGCCATCGGCCCCAAGGAGCATGATGCCATTGCCGCCCAGGATGTACTCGCCCCCACGCGTCGCGGTGCTGTCTACCGCGCCCGTCGAACCGTCCCTTCCGCTCAGGATGGCCTGCCCCAGGGTGGGCTCCACACCCACATACACGGTGCGCTCCACGGTCCGGGGCGTCCGCACGTAGGTGTTGTTCTTGCCCGAGTATTGGGTGGTGATACGGAGCGTATATACGCCGTTCTCTAATCCCGCGGGTACGACAAAGGAGAGGGTCTTGGGCTGGTTCACGGACCAGAAGTCCTCCGTTACTTGGGTTTCTTCCCCCTCTGAGTCAATGAAGTAGATGCCTACCGAGGGGTCGCTTCCCACCACCTTCAGGTAGCTGCCTTCCACCTTCAGGGGTCGCCCTTGGGTGGCCGTCCCGTTGGTGGCGCGTGTGGCCGCGTTGGTGATGGTGGTGATGTACATCACGTCGGACTTGTACCCGATCACGTTCACCGTGGTGTCACGTATCGCGTCCCGCCAACTGTTTCCTTGCGTGATGCTGATGTTGAGTTCGTTTACCTTGGGGTCCCAGGTAGAGCCCCCTTTCCCTTTCGAGGTAGCGACTGCCGAGAAGAGGCCGTTGCTCACCCGCATGCCATTCATGGTTAGTTTCTGGATGATGCGGTGCTCCAGCTTCACCACCATTTCAATGGTTTCACGTTCCAGCCCGGGGTTGACGGCCATCATCTCTGAGATGACGCGGTCGAAGTCCGCCGTGCCATTGGATACTAATACGAAGTTAGTCTCCCCTTTTTCCTTAGCTAAGGGGTTGATTACGCTCTGTACGTTGAGCGTGTACTTGATATCTTCACTCATGTAGGTAATTGTTTAGTTTAACATACCGCAAATATACTCTATATATAGATAGCTTCCAAATATTTATAGTTAAAAGTAGTTAAATACTATATTTCTATGGCTTCCCGATACCGACCGGTATTCGCCTGCTCCCCCTGACCGGTATTAGGTAGCGAATACCGGGTGGTATTAGGTAGCTCCCCCGTACCGGTATTCGCTGGCTCCCCGTACCCGGTATTCGCAGGCGGTATGCTACCGCCTCACTTTTCCACCCTGATGCGAGCATCCACGGCGAAGAGACCCCGCGGGGTGGCTATCAGGGGGTTGATGTCCATCTCCTTCACCTCGGTGGCGAAGCGTAGTAGCGTCGAGAGGCGCACGATGATATCGGTATACTGCTGCTCGTCGATACCGGCCTGCCCCCGTGTACCTCGTATGATGGGGTACCCGCGGAGGGCGTGGATCATGGACCGGGCCTCGCTGGGGGAGAGGGGCGCCAGGCCGTAACTGACGTCCTTCAGTACCTCGACGAAGATCCCGCCCAGGCCACAGAGGACGACATGCCCGAAGCGGTCCTCGTATTTCGCCCCCAGGAACAGTTCCTGCCCCCGGAGCATGGGCTGGAGGAGGATGCTCGTGACGCCCGGTAGCTGCCTCATGCGGTCGCACTCCAGCCGAAGGTGCTCGTCGCTGCGTATGTTCAGCGCCACCCCGCCGATGTCGCTCTTGTGCACCGGGCCGACTACCTTCGCGGCCACCGGGTAGCCTATCTTATGGGCAAAGGAGAGGAGCTCTTCCGTGTCGGCGGACACCAGCTCCTCGGCCATCGGGATACCTGCGGCCTTGAGCAAGAGGCGGGTATCAGCGGGCGGGAGGTAACCGCTGGCCGGGAGGCGGTCGATGATGCGGCGTACCTCGGGTACGTCTACGCCATAGAGCTGGATGTCGGTGGAGGCGGGGCGGGGGGTGTTGAGGACGCGGGCGAGGGCCGTCCCGAGGGTGACTTCGTCCGAGAAGTTCACGTGCCCCCTACGTATGAATGCCTGCACCTCGGGACCCGCGGTCACGATCGACGGCAGGACCGGGAAGATGGGCTTCTGGCACTCCTCCATCTTCTTGTGCAGGACTTCGTAGGCGTCGTACAGTTTCACCAGGCCGGGGCTACCGAATATGACCATGATGGCGTCAATGCCTTCGAACCGGTGCTCGCAGTAGTCGATGGCCGTGGCGAGGTGCTCGGGGGTGCCCGTGCCGATGATGTCGATAGGGTTCCCCACCGCGGCGCCGGGGTAGAGGTGCGTCTTCAGCTCGTCGGCGACCGGCCCGCTGAGGTGGGGGACGTTCAGGCGCCCCTTCGAGAGCGCGTCGGCGAGCATGACCGCCGGCCCCCCGGCATGGGTGACGATAGCGCAGTTCTTACCCCGTACCTCCTTGAGTGTGAAGATGCAGGCGACGGTGGTCAGCTCCTCCCGACTGAAGCAGCGGACGATGCCGGCCTTACGGAAGAGGGCCTCCACGGCGGCATCCGAGCTGGCCATGGCACCCGTATGCGACGAGGCTGCCCGTTGGCCGGACTCCGTGCTCCCCGCCTTGATAGCGGTTATGCGGCACCCTTTGCGGATGAGAGAAGAGGCGTGGTAGAGTAGCTTGTCGGGGTCCTTGATCTGCTCGATGTATAGCATCTTGATGCGGGAGTCCCGCGAGGGGTCAAAGTGGCGGTCCATGTACTCGAGGACGTCTTCGACCCCCGTCTGCTTGGAGTTCCCGACAGACCATACCGAGGAGAAGCGCAACCCCTTCATGAGGGCGCTTTCGATGATGAAGAGGGCGGTGCCCCCGGAGCTGGATATGAAGTCGACCCCTTCCGGGTGGAACTCCGGGATAGGTTGCGTGAATACGCCATGGTAGTGGGTGTTCATCACACCTATACAGTTGGGGCCGATGAGGGAAGCCCCCGCGTCGTTGACCACCTGGAGGATGCGTTCTTCGAGTTCGGCGCCCTCCTTTGTCTCCTCCCCGAAGCCTGCCGAGATGATGATAAAGGCCTTGACCCCCTTGTGGTAGGCCAGGGTCTGGACTACGGGGAGGCAGGCATGATTCGGGATGGAGATGATGGCCATCTCCGTCATGGGGATATCGGATGCATTGTGATAGGACTTGAGACCTTGTACGACCGTCTCCTTGGCATTGACTACGTACAGGTCCCCCTTGTAGTTACCTTCCAGGAGGTTACGGACTAAGCGTCCCCCTGGTTTGTGGATGTTATTCGACCCACCTACGACAACGATGCTTTTCGGGCATATAAGTTCGCTATTTACCATATTACTTAACTATTATACGAGATAAGGATATGGCAAATATACGGAATTTATTCGAACATTGCATCTATTCCGCCGGTATAATCGCCAGAGGTATGCGCATCGGGAGAGGAGGCCTTGCCGGCGCAGGGGTCGGCGTACTCCTCGGGTATGTCAAAGTCGACGTCCTCGGAGTATCCCAGGGATTTATCCGCATACACCTTCTGCATGTAGAGGCCGTAGACGGGCAGTGCCGAGGCGGCACCCTGTCCCCACTCCATCCGGTCGAAGTGGATGGAGCGTTCCTCACCCCCGACCCAACAGCCGGAGACGAGGTCGGGTGTGAAGCCCATGAACCATGCATCCGAGTTGTTCTGCGTGGTACCGGTCTTACCCCCCATGGGGGCGGTGATATTGTACCGGAAGCGGATGCGGCGGCCGGTGCCCTCGTCTATGACACTGCGGAGCATGTGCAGCATCTTGTAGGAGGCGTCCTCCGTGAGTACTTCGTTCATGCGAGGGGTGAAGTGGGCGATAGTGTTCCCATAGGAGTCTTCGATACGGGTGACGTATATCGGTTCCACACGGATCCCCTTATTGGCAAAGGTAGAGTAGGCACTCACCATCTCGCCTACCGACACATCCGGCGTGCCGAGGCAAACCGATATCACCGGATCGATATCCCCCTTCAACCCGAACGAGTGCAGTAGCCGCACGAAGGTATAAGGCGAGAGTTGCCCCATGAGACTAGCCGTGATCCAGTTGTCGGAGTTCTGCAACCCCCACTGGACACTCACCATCTCTCCGATACGCTGCTTGTTCGAGTTCCGGGGTGTCCATAAGCGACCGTTCTCGTCCGTCAGTTGGGGTTGTACATGTAGTATCTCATCGCAAGGACTGATGCCCTCAATCATGGCTAAGGAATAGAGGTACGGTTTGATAGTAGAGCCTATCTGCCTCCGCCCGCCATTGACCATATCGTACTGGAAGTAGTTATAGTCAATGCCGCCCACGTATGCCTTTACGTAACCGTTGTGCGGGTCCATCGACATGAAGGCCGAACGTAAGAATCCCTTATGGTAACGGATCGAATCCATAGGGGACATTAACGTATCTACTGGTCCGTTCCAAGTAAATACGCGCATATCGACGGGTTGGTCGAATACCTTGCGCATCTCCTCCTCTTTCATGCCGGCCTTCTTCATCGCACGGTAACGGTCGGTCTGGTGCATGGCGCGCATGAGGATGGTGTCGATCTCGCCCGGTCGCAAGTCTTTCGAGAAGGGAGCATAGCTACGTCCTTTTTTCTCCTTGGTGAATTGCGGTTGGAGGTAATGGCCGATATGTTCTGTAACGGCTTCCTCGGCATATTTTTGCATTCGGGAGTCGATCGTCGTGTATATCTTCAATCCATCGGTATAGAGGTTGTAGAACTCTCCGTCGGCACGTTTGTTCTTATTGCACCAACCATAGAGCGGGTCGTTTTCCCATGCTACCGAATCTTCCTTGAACTTCTGCTCTTGCCATGAGGCGTAATTCTTTCGGTTCGGCTTCTTGGCAGTCAATGTGAGGCGCAAGTATTCGCGGAAATAGGGAGCCAAGCCATCTTTATGGTCGATGCGCTTGAAGCGGAGTTTTAGGGGAAGTTGTTTAAGGGAGTCGCATTCCTCCTGGGTAATGTATCCTGCTTTCTGCATTTGGTCGAGTACTACGTTGCGTCTTCCTTTTGTCCGCTCGTTACGCCGTACCGGATTGTAGTAGGAGGGGTTTTTACACATGCCAATCAATGTAGCCGCCTCTTCGATGCTTAATGTTTTAGGTGTCTTGTCGAAATAAACGGATGCTGCCGATTGGATGCCGACGGCATTATAGAGGAAGTCGAACTTATTCAAGTACATGTTGATGATTTCCTCTTTCGTGTAATAGCGTTCCAACTTGACTGCGATTACCCACTCGATAGGTTTCTGAAAGAGGCGCTCCATCACGTTTTCCGCATTCGGTGAGTAGAGCTGCTTGGCCAATTGCTGCGTAATCGTACTACCGCCTCCCCCGCTCTTTTGCATCAGGATACCGCGTTTTACCACCGCACGGAATAGTCCGATGGCATCGATACCGCTATGTTCGGCAAAGCGAACATCCTCGGTCGCAATCAACGCCTTCACCAAGTCCGGCGACAGGTCGTTGTACGTGACATAAATACGGTTGTCGGAACTATGTGCATAGCTTCCGATAGTTTTTCCGTCCGACGAAATCACTTGTGAGGCGTACTTGTCTATCGGGTTCTCCAGTTGTTCGACCGGAGGCATATATCCAATTGACCCATTGGCAATAGCTGTAAACAACATTACGACCGCCGCTACACATATGATAAATAGGGACCATGCTACAATCAAAATCCCTTTGGTTATTTTCGATGCCATATTCTAAATCCTTACTTTTTCTATTTGAACGGACAAAGATAGGGAATATTTCTCAATTAGAAAACTATAATAACTGCACCTGTATATCCAATTTTCCTCCAAGTCCCCTTGTTACAATGTCGTATAAGGTAGAAAGCGTTAAATTGCTCCCGTTTCGTTCAACCTTTGATATGAACGAGCGTTCTTTGCCTATCTTTTCTGCGAGTTGGCTTTGCGTCATTTTTCTTGCTTCGCGGGCATTGCGTATCTGCAATCCTATGCGTAAGTTGGTCAGTTCTGTTTCTATTTTATCACGACGTGGAGTGCCAATTTCGCCATAGACTTCTTTCTTGATGTCGTCAAAAGTATAAGTATCCATAATTATATCTTTCTTGTTCCTTTTTCTTCAAAATATGCTTGCATTAATTTCATTGCCCGGTCTATTTCTTTTTTCGGTGTCTTTTGTGTCTTTTTCAGGAATCCACTTAAAAGCACAACCAATTTTTCGCCGTCAAAGAAACAAAATACACGGACTATGCTATTTGAAAACTTAGCCCTAACTTCATAAAGTCCTTTTGTCCCTTCAATATGTTTTAAGTATTTCTCAGGTACCATTTGCAATGTTTCAATGTATTGAATGGTCTTGATGATCTTATCTTGCATCTTTTCGGGCAATGACTTTACGAAATCGATAAAGTAATGCTTGTATGCTATTACGCTTCTTACTTTCATATTCTCAGGTGCAAAGGTAACTTATAATTCACGTATTGCAAAATTTTTAGCCTGATATTGGACGGTGAAGCATCAAGGTTGATACTTCGCCATCCCCAATAGCTCTTGCGCATTCGTTTGCTTCATCAAGTCAGGGAGCGTGGGCTTTACCGCTTGCATATAGCTTGAGATGATGCGCCAACCTATCCAAGTGCCCACGTTTCCAGGCGTTTCGTCGGAAAGGAAAGTGCAGGGCGTGTCGCGCAGGTACTTTTCCGTCGTGAGGCGGTCGGGCGTATAGAGGTGTTTCCGCTCGATGATCGTGCTCCAAAGCGTCTTCTCATGCGCTTCGCACCAGGCTTGTTCCACTTCGGTGTAGCCCATTAGTTGGGCGGGCGATAGTTCGGGTAGGGCGAGACTTACGATGTATTTGATTTTCCCTTCGTAGAGCATCCGGTCGAGGAGTACGCTCTCGTTTCCCTCGAACGGGTATTCGCTCATAAGCCATCCCGCGAGGTAATCGGCCGCTACCCTTGTGCGTTGCATCTTAATCCGCTGGTAATTCGGAAAGAATGCCTGATAGAGCGGGAAGTCTTCGCCCATGTATTTGTCGATCGAAAGCGAGAGCAAGCTATCACCCACCAATACATTTTGGTTAAAACCCGATACATGCATGTAGACGGCCGGTATCTGCATCTCCGGGAAGTTCGCTTTCAGGAAGGCAAATGCCTGGCCAAGTTGCGTTTCGATATCGCTCACGTCGGCATACTTCGCCACCGCCTTTTCGTAAAGCCGCTTTAATGTCGGCTCGGAATAATAACGGATAAGCCGTTCGAAGAAGCCAGGTTGGGCGGGCGATTGCATGTTCAAGACGCCTTTCCCTACAATTTCCAACTCGTAAGGGTAAGCATCGAGCAGCTTCTTGCCCAAGGCCGTATCGCTCGATTCTATCATTTCGAGCAAGGCACGGTCGAACCGTTCGATGCGGACGGGCATCGCTTCCTCCGGTTTTGCGATATTCGCCGGTTGTCCTTGGCAACTTCCCGCGAGGAATAGCCAGCCAAGGAGCATCCCCATACGTATGAATGCGTTCATAACTCTTGTGTTTGAGAGGGTTCCGACGTGCGTTTCGGGGTAGAAGCGCCGAGGCTTCTCCGCCGTTTCATCTTCTTTTGCAAGGAAGCACGCTTGCGCGCCTCCATCTCTTCAAACTTTCTTTCCAAATAATTATCTGCCATAATTCATTTATTTAATCTATAAAATAACGGGCATTGCCTGCCAAACTTGTATGCCTCCTATGGAAAATTTGTTTCATGCCGAAGAAAACTTTCCGAACTAACTATAAATTCTTCACGTATCGACGATATTTCTGTATCTTTAGGCTAAAGATATACACGTATCGTCGATGTTTGTACAAATATCGACGATATTTGAAGAAATGTCCGTTGCCTTGGTAAGTTTTCTTCCCGGTGGAATGGACTTTCCAAAGGGGGCATTTAGGTTGCAAATTTCGAAAAAAGTCAGGAATAATTCAAATTTATGGAAATAGAACCGAAAAAACTCGCTACCTTTGCCATTCTGTTGGAAGAAAACGTCTCGAGAATCGAATGGAATCGTTGGAAGAAAAAGTAATCTGTACGGCACATACGTTGGAAAATGGGCTGACGGTTTGGTTGAACGAAGACCATACGCAGCCCAAAGTCCTGGGTGCGGTGGTGGTAAAGGCAGGTGCGAAAGACTGCCCCAATACCGGCATTGCGCACTATTTTGAGCACATGATGTTCAAGGGTACGGACAAAATCGGTACGGTGGATTACGAGAAAGAAAAGGAAATATTGGACCGTATTGCGGCTAAGTACGATGAACTGGCGGCTACGAAGGAGGCTTCGGAGCGGAAAGCGTTGCAAAAGCAAATCAATGAATTGAGCGTCGAGGCGGCCGCCTACGTGATTCCGAACGAGTTCGACCGGCTTATCTCGCGTTATGGCGGGACGAAGCTGAACGCGGGTACTTCGCTCGATTATACCGTTTACTTCAATACCTTCTCTCCGCAATACATAGAGCAATGGGCGGAGATTAATAGCGAGCGATTGATTCACCCTGTCTTCCGCCTTTTCCAGAATGAATTGGAGACGGTCTACGAGGAAAAGAACATGTATGGCGACTATGTGGGCGGCATTTCCATTGAAAGGTTGAAAGAACGCTACTTTGCCCCGCATCCGTATGCCTATCCCGTGATTGGAAGTACCGAGAATTTGAAGAATCCGCGCCTTTCAGAGATGCAACGTTTCTTCGAGGAATATTACGTGGCTTCGAACATGGGCTTGATCTTGTGCGGGGATTTCCGGACGGAAGAGGTACTTCCCATCCTCCGGCGCACCTTTTCGCGCATCCGGAAAGGGGAGGCTCCGAAGCAGGAGCCCGTAGAATTGCCCCCGTTTGAAGGGAAAGAGCGGATGAAGCTCAAGGTGCCGATGCCTTTTGTCAAGATGATGGCACTGGGTTTCCGGGGTGTGCCGGCCAACCATCCGGATGAAGTCGCCCTGAAGGTGGCGGTTTCGCTCTTGAACAATGCGAACGGGACGGGCTTTTTGGATAAGCTCACGGTCGAACACCGGGTAGTTGCTTCGATGGCGGTCAATGAATGTATGAACGAGGCCGGCATCCTGGCGATCTTTGTCGTGCCGAAGCTTTTGTTCCAGTCCTATTCGGCGGCCGAGAAACTGGTTTGGCGCGAAATCGAGCGGATTAAGAAAGGCGAGTTTAGCGAGGAGACCTTCCAAAGCCTGAAGCTGGAGCAGAAGCGCGAATACGTATCGGCGTTGGAAGACATGAATATGCGTGCCCAAGTCATGATGCGGGTCTATTCGCAAGGAAAGCGATGGGAAGAATACCTCGACGAGCTAAAACGGATTGATTTCCTAACGCGCGAAGATGTAATCGAAGTGGCTCAGAAGTATTTTACCCGGAATTATCTCTACGTGACGAAGACCACCGGGCGTTATAAGAAAGACCATTTGCCGAAACCGGATTATATTCCTGTGCGGCCCGACCATTTGCAAGCGCAATCGGCGTATGCGAAGTCGTTGGAGGAATTGCCGGTGAAGTCGTTTGGTCCGCGTTTTATCGACGAGGCATCGCTTGCGATTACCGACGTGACGCTCTCTCCGTTCGTCCATTTCTATACGACGCCCAATCCCGTGAACGATATCTTTTCGTTGGATATTTATTATGGTACAGGATTGAAAGAGAATCCGCTTCTGGCACAAGTAGCTTCCTATATGCACTTCGTCGGGACGGAGCGCGAATCGTTCGAGACGTTCCGCAACCGGCTGCAAGCCTTGGGAAGCACATTGATGTTCGAGGCTTCGAATACGAACTTCGTAGTCCGCGTGACGGGCTTCGATGCCAACATGGCCGAGACCATCGCGTTGGTCGGGAATTTCATGCAACACGCCCAAGCCGACGAACGGAAAATGGATCAGGTGGTAGACGAGATGAAGGTGGTCGAGAAAGCTTTCTTCAATTCGAGTGAGAACTTGGCGCAAGCGTTGATAGAATATGCCACGTTCGGAAACGAATCGCGTTTTCTGAAGAAGCCTTCCTTAAAAGAGTTCCGGAAGCTGAAGGGCGAGGATTTGGTTTCGCTTTTCCGCGCCTTGCAACAATGCGCTTGCACGGTGCATTATTGCGGAAACCTTCCGCAAGAGAAAGTGGCGAAGATGGCGACGCACTATTTCCGTCTGTCGGACGTGTCGCGCCCGTCGGGTTATCCTTGGATTCGTCCGTTGCAAACGTATGAGGCACCGCGCGTCTTCTTCTTGGATATGAAAGAGGTTTCGCAGAGCATTGTCTACGGTTATGTACGGGGCGAAGCGGTAGACGACCCGAAGGAGCGGTGTGCGTCGAAGCTCTTCTCGGGTTATTTCGGGGGTGATATGTCCTCGTTGATGTTTCAAGAGATCCGTGAGTTCCGTTCGTTTGCGTACCACGTGAACGGGAAATACCATTTGCCCTCTTTCCAAGGAAAAGGAAAACCGGGATTCTTCCGTACGCTTTTTTCGACGCAAGCGGATAAGACGTTGGACGCATTGGGCGTATTGCAATCGCTTTTAGACGATATGCCCCGGCGTCCGGAGCGTGTGGAAGCTGTGAAACAGAATTTGCGGAATGAAGTGAACAATGCGTTTCCCTCTTTCCGCGATTTGTCGGCACGGATTGCCATGTACCGTAGGGAAGGATTTAACGCCGACCCGAACCGGAAGCTACTGGAATACATCGCTCCCATGGCGATGGAAGACATCGAGCAGTTTTACGAACGGCAAGTCAAGGGCCGTCCGGTCGTCTATGCCGTCGTCGGCAATTCGCGCCGGATCGACATGGAGAAGCTGGCTTCCTTCGGGACATTAGAGAAAGTAAAGATTAAAGACATTTATCGGTAATATATAATAATGTATAGCAAAGACGAACTGAAGCAACTGAAGACGGAGTTTTGGAATAGTTTCGCGGCCTATTGCGAAGTGCAACCCTATTTGCGAAACCGGCGTAAGATGTGGATGCTTTACGATACAAAGGTGAAAGGCGTGGAACTGAAGTTCGACGTCAACCGGAACGGCGCTTACGTCGTGCTGGAAGTAAACCATCGGCAAGAGGAACCGCGCTTGGAAATGTACGAGAAGCTGACGTGGTACAAGGAAATGTTGGAAAAGGACTTCCCGGAAGGGTTGGTGTGGGACGTTTGTTACGTCCGCGAGACCGGCAAGGAGGTCGCCCGCATTTATACAGGTTTGGAAGGAATCGATTTCCATCGGCGCGAAGATTGGGGCGCCTTTTTCAGTTTCATGGCGCGTCAGATGTTTTTGCTGGAACGGAATTTTAAAGGCATTGCGGAATATTTACGGGAATAAAAGCAAGAAAGATATATGAAATGGTGGTGGAATATGGCATTGGCGGTATTCTTTACAGCTTGCCAACCGGGTTTGGAAAATAAAATGGAACGCATAGAAGAGCCAGGCGTCAGCATCGAACTGGCGCAATTTCGGAAAGAGAGCTACGTAGATGTGCGTTATAAACTTTCCTTCGTCATTCCGGAAGAACGGAGCGAGGCGATTACGGGCGTAGTGGAAATCTTATGGAAACAGGGAAAGAAGGAACCGCTTGTGTTGGATTTCAAAGCGGATTCTTCGCAAGTGGTATCGCTTACGGTCAATGATAAACCTGTAGCGTATCGGGTAGAAAAGGAACATATCGTGGTGCCTGCCTCGGCTACGTGGGCGGGGTTAAACAAGGTCTCGATTGCTTTCAAGGCTGGCGATGCGTCGTTGAACCGGCGGGAGGATTTCCTGTAT
The DNA here is from genome assembly GCA_944325335.1 of uncultured Parabacteroides sp. Classification (GTDB taxonomy): domain Bacteria; phylum Bacteroidota; class Bacteroidia; order Bacteroidales; family Tannerellaceae; genus Parabacteroides. The sequence continues at coordinate 27,630 of CALUZR010000096.1, forward strand.
ACGCTGTTTGTGCCAGATCGTGCCCGGACGGTTTTCCCCTGTTTCGACCAGCCGGATTTGAAAGCGCATTACACGTTGGAACTGGACGTGCCGGAGACATGGAAAGCCGTAGCGAACGGAGCCATCGCATCGGAGGATTCATTGAGTCATCCGGGGCGGAAGATCGTCACGTTCCGCGAGACGGAACCTTTGCCTACCTACCTCTTCTCGTTTGTGGCTGGAAAGATGAAGCGGGAGATTTATACGCAGGGCAGCCGTTCGATATCCATTTATCATCGCGAGACGGAGCCGGCACGCGTGGCGCAATGTCCGGAAATCGCCCGCCAGGTATTGGACGCCTTGGCGTGGATGGAGGAATATACCGGGATTCCTTACCCGTTTGCCAAGTACGACTTGATTATCGTCCCCGGCTTCCAGTTCGGGGGCATGGAGCATACGGGCGCGACGCTCTACAACGACGGCAGCATGTTTCTGAATGAAAACCCGACGCTTGACGAGCAACTCCGTCGCAGTTCCCTGATTGCGCACGAAACGGCACACATGTGGTTTGGCGATTACGTCACGATGGCATGGTTCGACGATGTCTGGACAAAGGAGGTCTTTGCCAATTATTTCGCCGCCAAGATGGTGGAACCGATGTTCCCTTCTATTAATCACCGCCTCTATTTCGTGCGGGGCTACGTCCCGGCGGCCTATGCGGAAGACCGGACGGCCGGCGCGACGCCCATCAAACAATCGCTCGACAACCTGCGCAACGCCGGGCTGGTGTATAGTAATATTGTATATGATAAGTCGCCCGTCATGATGGAGATGCTGGTGCGCCGCATGGGCGAACAGGCCTATCGCAAGGGGTTGCATGATTACCTGCATACGTTCCGCTACGGGAACGCGACGTGGGAGGAATTGATCGCGGTCTTCTCCAAACATACGGACGTGGAATTGAAACGTTGGAGCCAGATGTGGGTACACGAACCGGGCATGCCGACCCTCGATGCTTCCGTGCAGGGGGATAGTTTGGTCGTAACGGAAACAGACCCACACGGGAAGGGACGCGTCTGGCCGCAACGCATCGCGTATCGCGTCAGCTCGCCGGCCGGCACCGAACAGGTGGAAATCGAATTGGACGGGACGAAAGAGGGGATGGCCCAAGCTCCGTTGCGCCTTCGCCATACCGCGCCGGTGGCGGTCTTGCCGAATACCGACGGATACGCCTACGGCTTTTTCCGCCTTCCCGAAGCGGACCAAAAAGCGGCTTTTGCCTGCCTGGATACGACGCGCGACGCGCTCTTGAAAGGTTCCCTCCTCATTTCTTTGTATGAAAATTTCCAACAAAAAACGATACCGGCCGAAGCCTACCTCCGCGCCCTGTTGCACTACGTGGAGCGGGAGCAGGACGACTTGCTGTATGCGATGGCGTTAGGGTATATCGGCTCGGCGGCGGAACGGCTTCCGCTGGGGACGCCATGGCTCGAAGAGGCTTTGTGGCAGCAAGTCGAGGCGGGGGCGACGCCCTCGTTCCGCACGCAGGCTTTCCGCCGGTATCTCGCGATAGCGGCCTCGCCGGCAGCCTCCGAACGGTTGTACCAGATTTGGAAGACGCGCCAGGCGCCATCGGGCTGTTCGCTGAGTGAACGGGATTACATCCAGCTTTCTTATCAATTAGCGATTCGGATGCCGGAGCGGGCCGAGGCCATCGTGCGTGAACAGGCGGCGCGTATCTCGAATCCGGACCGGCAGGCGGAATATCGTTTCATCTCTCCGGCCGTTTCTCCATTAAAGCATGTACGCGATAGTGTGTTCCAATCGCTTTTGCGGGCAGAAAACCGGCGGGTGGAACCTTGGGCATCGGCCTCGCTGGCGCTCTTGAACCATCCGTTGCGCGAGCCGGAGTCGGTGGAATACATCCGTCCCGCGCTGGATGCATTGCAAGAGGTGCAGCGCACGGGCGATATTTTCTTCCCGACAGCCTGGCTTCGTGCGCTTTTGGGCGGACATGCGTCGGTGGCGGCGCGCGACGAAGTGCAGCGTTTCCGCGAAGCCCATCCGGACTTTCCGCCGCTCTTGAACGCGAAGTTACTCCAGCAATCGGACCATCTGTACCGTTGGCAGGCGGAATGAAAACGGAAAAAGTAGGGTTGCCAGGGGCTCAAATAGGGCTTGCAAAAAAATTTTACGGTTTCCCAGCACGGCGGACGCGCCTTTACAAACGCGTTTGCAACGTTCCCCGGCGCGGCTGGCGGGTTTACAAACGTGTTTGCAACGTTCCCCGGCGCGGCTGGCGGGTTTACAAACGTGTTTGCAACGTTCCCCGGCGCGGCTGGCGGGTTTA
>CALUZR010000097.1 GCA_944325335.1 uncultured Parabacteroides sp.
CTAAATCGTAACCTATTACTATCATGAGCAATTAACCTACGCTCATTTCCAATAAATTACACTCTTTTCGTAACTTACCGTAACAAATATACGGAAAAAAATCATAATATACGGAAGAGCTTTTGGAATCTTAGTTATCATCCTTTTCAATTATAGTTATAATCGCGGACGATTCTCGTTATAATCGAAAAGGAAGATAGGCATGTTTTTTCGGGGGGAACGTATTTTAGTGTATCTTTGCACCCGGTTTTAGCATATATAAATAGGTATAAAGCATGATTTCAATCGACGGACTGACGGTAGAATTTGGGGGTACAACCCTCTTTTCCAACATATCTTTTGTGATAAACGAGAAGGAGCGGATCGCTTTAATGGGCAAGAATGGCGCAGGGAAATCCACGTTGTTGAAGATCTTGGCCGGCGTGAAGGAACCGACTGGGGGCAAGGTCTCTGCCCCGAAAGGCACGGTAATCGCTTACCTTCCCCAGCATCTAATGACGGAAGACGGGCGGACGGTTTTCGACGAGACGGCACAAGCTTTCGCCCATCTGCACGAGATGGAGGCGGAAATCGGGCGTCTCAACCACGAATTGGAGGTGCGTACCGATTACGACTCGGAGGAGTACATGCAACTTATCGAGCAGGTTTCCACACTAAGTGAGAAGTTTTATTCCATCGAAGAGATCAATTATGACGCCGACATCGAGAAGACTCTCCTCGGTTTGGGCTTCAAACGGGAGGATTTCAACCGGCAAACGTCGGAGTTCAGCGGCGGATGGCGGATGCGTATCGAGCTGGCCAAGCTCCTGCTGCAGAAGCCTGACGTGCTCCTCCTCGACGAGCCGACGAACCATCTCGACATCGAATCGATCCAATGGCTGGAGGATTTCCTCATCGAGAGCGGCCAGGCAGTCGTGGTGATTAGTCATGACCGTGCGTTTGTAGACCATATCACGACGCGCACCATCGAGGTAACCATGGGCCGTATCTACGATTATAAGGTAAATTACTCCCAGTATCTCCAGCTGCGCCAAGAGCGGCGCGAGCAACAACAGAAGGCTTTCGACGAGCAACAGAAGTTCATTGCCGAGACAAAGGCCTTCATCGAGCGCTTCAAAGGTACCTATTCGAAGACGCTCCAAGTGCAGAGCCGCGTGAAGATGCTGGAGAAGTTGGAACTGGTAGAGGTCGATGAAGAGGACACTTCTGCCCTGCGTTTGAAGTTCCCGCCCGCGCCGCGTTCCGGTAGTTACCCTGTTATTTTGGAGCAAGTTTCGAAGTCTTATGGGGAAAAGACCATCTTCCGGAACGTCAATCTGACCATCGAGCGGGGCGACAAGATAGCCTTCGTCGGGCGGAACGGCGAGGGAAAGTCCACGCTCGTGAAGTGTATCATGGGCGAAATACCCTATGAAGGGAAGCTGACCCTGGGCCACAACGTGCAGATTGGCTACTTCGCGCAGAACCAAGCCTCCCTGTTAGATGGCGAACTGACCGTCTTCCAGACCATCGACGACGCGGCCAAAGGCGACATCCGCACGAAGATTAAGGACCTCCTCGGCGCCTTTATGTTCGGCGGAGAGAACTCCACAAAGAAGGTAAAAGTGCTGTCTGGCGGTGAAAGGACGCGCCTCGCCATGCTTCGCCTCCTGCTGGAACCAGTCAATTTACTGATACTCGACGAGCCGACGAACCACCTGGATCTGAAGACAAAGGACATACTTAAGCAAGCGTTGCTAGACTTCGACGGGACGCTCATCGTCGTTTCCCACGACCGGGACTTCCTGGATGGCCTCGTTTCGAAGGTGTATGAGTTCGGAAACCAGCGCGTCACCGAGCACCTGGAGGGTATTTACGAGTTCATGCAACGCAAGAAAATGGAGAACCTGCGCGAACTGGAGCGCTCACAAAACAAGTAGGCATGGAGAAGTTATTGGCGCTCTTGAAGCAATTCTTCGGGTATCCTTCCTTCCGTCCCCTACAGGCCGAAATCATCCAACACATCCTTTCCAAGCAAGATGCCCTCGTACTTATGCCTACGGGAGGGGGCAAATCCATCTGCTACCAGCTCCCCGCCATCTACCTTCCAGGCATTACGCTGGTCATTTCACCGCTCATTGCCTTGATGAAAGACCAGGTAGAGGGCTTGGTAGCCAACGGTATCCCAGCCGCTTCCCTCAATAGTTTGATGACCGATGCCGAGATCCAGCAAGTCAAACAGCTGTGTGTGCAAGGAAAAATCAAACTACTTTATATCTCGCCCGAGCGAGTGAAGGCGGAGGCAGACTGGTTCCTTCCGCGGCTGGATGTATCGCTTATTGCCATCGACGAGGCGCACTGCGTCTCGCATTGGGGGCATGATTTCCGTCCGGAATACACGCAACTGGCTATCTTGAAGGAGCGGTTTCCCGCCGTTCCCGTCGTGGCCCTGACCGCTACAGCGGACAAAGTCACGCGGGCGGACATCATCAAGCAGCTCCATCTCACCGATCCGCGCGTGTTCATCTCCTCGTTCGACCGCCCGAACATCACCCTAAACGTGCGCCGAGGCCTCAACAAACGGGAAAAAGTACACGCCATCGTCCGCTTCATCAGGCTCCACAAGGAGCAAAGTGGCATCATCTATTGCATGAAAAGAGCGGATACCGAGAAGCTGGTCCAGGAGCTGGCGCTCTTCAATATCCGCGCTGTGGCGTACCACGCCGGACTGTCTCCCACCGAGCGCATCACCGCGCAGGACGACTTTATCAACGATCGCGTCGAGGTGGTCTGCGCCACCGTGGCCTTCGGGATGGGCATCGACAAGAGCAACATCCGCTGGGTCATCCACTTTAATATGCCGGGCAGCATCGAAAACTATTACCAGGAGATCGGCCGTGCCGGGCGTGATGGCGCAAAAAGCGACACGCTCCTGTTCTATTCCATCTCCGACCTGATCGTCCTTCGCCAGTTTGCCGAAGAGAGCGGACAGCAGGAAGTCAATCTGGAGAAGCTCAACCTCATGCAGCGGTACTGCGAGGCCGATATCTGCCGCCGCCGCATCCTCCTCAGCTACTTCGGTGAAGAGGCAGAGCACGACTGCGGGAATTGTGACGTCTGCCAGCACCCGCCCATCCGCTTCGACGGCAGCATCTTGGTGCAAAAGGCCCTGAGCGCGATGATAAGAACGCAGCAACAGATCGGGATCGAGATGCTGATTTGGATCCTGCGCGGCGCTGCCCGTCAGGAACTTACGGAGCGAGGTTATCACCACCTGAAGACCTACGGAGCCGGTCGCGACCTGCCTTACCTCCACTGGAAGGAGTATATCTACCAAATGATCCAGCTCGGCTTCATCGAAGTGGACTATGCGAACGCCAACCGACTGCGCATGACGCCCCTCGGCCAGCGCGTCCTCTATGGTAAAGCCCAGGCCCAACTCGCACAATACCGACCGCCCGAGCGCGAGGAGAAGACCGCAAAGGCACCGCAAGAGGCCGGTAAATTCCGCGCGCAACCCATCCGTCCGATCGCCTCCACCTCAGTCGACGAGCAACTTTACGACGCCCTCAAGCAGCTCCGCCGGCAGTTGGCCGCCAAGGAGAACCGCCCCGCCTACCACATCTTCACCGATGCCGCGCTCGAAGAGATGGTACGCCTCAAGCCCGTCACGCTCGAGGACTTCAACCTCATCCACGGTGTCGGCCAAATCAAACTGGACAAATACGGCCGCGTCTTCATCGCCCTCATCCGCTTTGTCCTGCATCTGCCTAAGATGGGGTAGGGGGCTTTATCGCCAATTCTACTTGTTTTTATTCGTAGAAATAAGTATGTTTGCTAAAAATATGAATGATATTATGCAAGAAATTTCAAAGGAAAAGCAAGGACCAATGCCTAATTGGGCAGACGAATTCTGTGGTATATGGAACGACGACCCACGTTCTGCTGAGGAAATTATAATGGATATCCGAGAAAGCAGGCATCGTCATGATCAACTCATATCATTAGAATATTTGGAAAAGACGGTGAAGCCGTCTAACAATGCTTAACCACTACGTGACGCGCAAGCGTCACCTGCGGTCACCATGATCCCAATAAAAACGACCTCGAAGAGGTCAAACCGGAGCACACTTAGCCTGTTCGACCTCTTCGAGGTCGCTTAGTTTATAGGCATTTATACCGAAGGTGTCGCTATCGCTCCACCCTCGGTTAAGCATAATTGGACGGTTTCATCGTCTGTATATACTTGTCCTGTTTATCAAAGCAGGTTTTTCATATATAAAATCATATTCATCATCAAATAAAATTCCGATATAGAATTTATATCGTATATTTGCAGAAAGAAAACAAGAATGACCTATGAGCGCAATAGACATAATCTGTGGCATATTAATTTACATGTATGGGCAAGACCATAATCCACCACATTTACATATAAAAGATGGCGGAAATTGGTTTGTTATTACCATTAAAGACAGGATGATATACGGAAGAGCCAGTTCAAAGACAATCCGTATTATTAACGAATACATCGATTCCCATGAGGAACAACTACTGTCTATTTGGGAAAAAGCCCAGCGAGGCGAATATATAGAGAAGGTTAAACGATAAAATAGTAAAGCTATGTTAGAAAACGAAGCCATGATCTTGATGGTCCAATCCGCCGAGTATGTTGGGAATTATACGCTGGTATGCACGTTCAACAACGGTGTAAAGAAGCGGGTAGACCTCTCTCCTTTGCTAAAATATCCAGCATACGAGGAGCTAAAAGACGAGAAGGAATTTATCCGTTACGGCGTAGACGGCACCGTGTTTTGGGCGAATGGCGCAGACATCGCCCCCGAATACCTGTTTGAACACGGCATACCCTGCTAAGCCATATCCTCTGAAAACGAAGGGCAGACCACCAGGCCTGCCTTTCGTTTTTACTTTTTACTTTTTCATTTTTAATTCAGACCAGCGTCACTTCCGGTATCTCAATCACGCGCGGCTCCTCGAGCGGGGTGTCGGTTCCGCTGTAGTAGGTCGTGAGGGTCACGCGGTATTTGCCCTCGGCCAAGTCGCGCGGGACGATAAACACCACCTCCGTGTCGCTATTATACCCGAATATCGTGACGGTTTCGACAGGGAGTTCCGGGTTGTTCTCGCCATAGAAGTCGATCTGGCCCGGGCTGGTTCCATCCGCACCTACCAGGAGAAGCCCGTTGCCCATGAACTTGCCCAGCTGGTCGCGCGTCAGTGTTCCGTCCGTCTTCTGGGTCTTCATGTCCAGGATAGTCGTCACAGCCGGCGGGATTACCACGTTCTTTACCGTCCGATAAGAATCCTTCGAGCCATACTTCACACCGTCTTCCACCACGCCATCCAGTTCAAACGTAGCCGTTTGCAGAGCTTGTTTCAATTCAACAGAAGGCGCAAATATAAACTTTACATTCTGTATCATTGTTTGTGGATCGAAGTCATCAATGTTAGTTACCCCCTTGCTGCTAAACGATAGCCGCAGTTTTCCTAAATTACCCAGCGTTACTGTGATGCCACTCATGATCTGAGGCACCAAGTTATCTACCACCGTTTCCATCACATGGTTGAATTCCCCTTTAGACAATGTCGTGTTTCCCACGGCAATTTTGGCCGTTTCCGCTGCATCCATCACGCCTTTTCCAGATGGAGATGCATACCATAATAACTCCTTTGTCGACGGATTCATCCGTTTAACCAGATTGTAATTTGCTTTCATAGCTGTTTTCTTTTTATATATTAATAATCAATAGTTTGCTTGATTCTGATTACATGCCTCCAAAAACGCCACCGGATACTTCAAAAAACCTGCCCAGGTTTTGGGGTAAATCTGCCCAGGTTTTTATGCAAACCTGCCCAGGTTTTTTCAGAAGCCCCGCCACCTTTATAAAAGAACGCCATCATACCTATAACAAGGCATGACGGCGAATAGTTTTCAAAATCGAATATTTTTTCTGAAAAAAGTGCGGTTTTGTCGGACCGGCACCATTTTCTTTACTTCACAAGAAACCGCTGCGTGAGGCCGGAGAAGGCGTCGATGCGGCGGTCTCTAAAGAAGGGCCACCAGCGGCGGACGGCCTCCGTGCGGGCTTTGTCGACCTCGACCACGCGCACTTCCTCCTCAGAGTCGGGGAGGAGGGCCAGGAGTTCGCCCTGCGGCCCGGCGACGAAGCTATGCCCCCAGAACTGGATGCCGCGCGTCTGGCCGGAGGGATCGAGCTCGTGCCCAGTGCGGTTCACGGTGACGACGGGCAGTCCGTTCGCGACGGCATGCCCGCGTTGGACGGTGATCCACGCCTCCTGCTGCCGCGCTTTCTCCGCTTCCGTGTCCGAACTCTCCCAGCCAATGGCGGTGGGGTAGATGAGGATCTCGGCGCCGCGCATCGCCATCAGCCTCGCTGCCTCAGGGTACCATTGGTCCCAGCAGACCAGGACGCCGAGCCGGCCCACCGAGGTATCGATCGGCTCGAAGCCCAGATCGCCCGGCGTGAAGTAGAACTTTTCGTAATAAGCCGGGTCGTCGGGGATGTGCATCTTGCGGTACATGCCGGCGATAGACCCGTCCTTTTCGAGCACGACTGCGGTGTTATGATACAGCCCGGCCGCCCTCCGCTCGAAGAGGGACAGCACGATGACGACGCCCAGCTCGCGGGCCAGCGCGCCGAACGATTCGGTCGAGGGACCGGGAATGGGTTCTGCCTGGTCGAAAACAGCGGTGTCTTCCGTTTGGCAGAAGTACAGTCCGTTGTGCAATTCCTGCAGGACGATGAGCTCCGCACCGGCCTCGGCTGCTTGGCGGATGCGGGTTTGCAACTGGCGGACGTTCGCTTCCCTGTCCGCCGTATTGCGCTGTTGGATTAAACCTACTTTCATGTTTGTCTGTTTGAGTGAGTATTTATTTATGAGATTATAGCACACAGATGACACAGATTGGACGGATTTTCACAGATTTATTTATTGTGCATGCGCGTTAGCCTGCCTAAAAATCTGTGGTTATCTGTTCGATCTGTGTCATCTGTGTGCCCTGGTTCTTATTTAAAACCGAAGGACATCTTTCGGATACTGCATCGTGACGCAATGCAAGGAGCCGTGTTGCTTGATGAGGGGACGGCAGTTGATGCCGATTATCTGGCGGCCGGGGAAGACGGCCTTCAGCCTCTTGCGTGCGATTTCATCCTTGGGCGAGTCGTAAAAAGGAACGAGGACAGCGGTGTTCATGATCAGGAAATTGGCATAAGTAGCCGGTATGCGCTTGGCCTTCCAGACGTATTTGTTCGCCATAGGGAGCGGGACGAGGCGGTAAGGCCTGCCATTCGGCTGGCGGAACGCCTGTAATTCCTTTTCCATCAGCTGGAGTTCCCGGTAGTGCTCGTCCTTCTTGTTGAGGCATTGCACGTAGGCAATCGTGTCTTCCTGGCAGAAACGGGCGAGGGTGTCGATGTGGCCGTCCGTGTCGTCTCCCGCTAAATAGCCATTATGCAGCCAGAGAATACGCTCCACCCCGAAGAGGTTCTTCAGCGATCTCTCCAATACTTCGGTCGAGAGATGATCGTTTCGGTTGAACGACCGGAGGCACCTTCTCGTGGTGAGCAGCGTTCCTTGCCCGTCCGTCTCGATGCTTCCCCCTTCCAAGACGAACGGGGCCATGTTCTCATACTTCACTCCCTCGGCAAACGCCTGCCTGTAGAAGAGCCTGCGCGTGATGAGGTTGTCTAACCCGGCCGGGAACTTCATGCCCCAACCATTGAATGTAAAGTCGTAGACCTTCGGCCCTTCCGGGGTGAGGACGGTGATGCCGCCATGGTCTCGCGCCCAGGTATCATTGGTTTCTATTTCGATAAAGCGGACGCGCCTCGGGTCGTACCAACCCAATTGCTGTTCTACTTCTTTCTTGTTACGGCAGACAATCAACAAGTTCTCGCGCTTCATGATCGCATGTGCTATCGATACGAAGCAAGGAATTACCTCCCTTAAGAGGGGCGCCCAATCGGTCCATTTGTGCGGCCACGTCAGTTGTATGCCGCTTTGTGGATACCATTCCGGTGGAAAAAAGATTTGATTTTGATCTTGCATAACCTGTATTTATTTATGATTAAGACGGTGTAAAGATACAATTATTCCTGCCATTTTTATCGTTTTCTCGCATATTTTGTTTACATTTGCCCACAATATACAAATAATGTTCGGGAAGGGATTACCATGAAAGGGATCAAGAATCTTATATTTGACTTCGGGGGCGTATTAGTAAACCTCGATAAGACCGCCTGCCGGAAGGCGTACGAGCAACTGGGG